>NZ_CP031123.2:3924538-4249077 GCF_002843235.3 Providencia huaxiensis | reverse complement strand
TAGGCAGCATCGCGCTGGTCAGTGCGATTACCAAAGCAGATGATTGGCTAGCTGCAACAGAAACCTTGCTGAATTTAATTGAGCGCAATACTGCCAACTAGCCAATTTTTAATCACATAACTCGCCCTGCTTTATCATCATAAAACAGGGTTAGTGATGATTTAAGGAATTCATTCATGTTAAGTGACCAAGAATTCATGCGTTACAGCCGCCAGCTACTACTCGAAGATATCAGTCCCGAGGGGCAACAAAAACTGAAAAATAGCAAAGTCCTCATTGTTGGCTTAGGGGGCTTAGGCTCTCCCGCGTCCCTTTATTTAACGGGGGCTGGTGTCGGCGAATTGTGGCTAGCCGATCACGATGATTTACATGTTTCTAACTTACAACGGCAGGTGCTTTATGATACTGATGATATCGGCCAGCCAAAAGCCCAGCTGGCCGCAGATAGACTGTATCAGCTCAATCCGTTGGTAAGAACCCATGTTGTCGCACAAAAGTTGGATGTTAAGACTTTAATTCCTTTAGCTGAGCAAGTCGATTTAGTGCTTGATTGCTGCGATAACATGGCCACTCGTCACGCAGTTAATGCCGCTTGTGTCATGACCAATACAACCTTAGTTAGCGGTAGTGCGGTTGGGTTTGGCGGCCAATTAATGGTTCTTGAACCGCCATTTAGCACCGGTTGCTATGCCTGTTTATATCCAGACCAAGATGAACCTGAGCGCAACTGCCGCACTGCTGGGGTATTAGGGCCTGTAGTTGGGATCATCGGCACGCTGCAAGCACTGGAAGCCATTAAATTACTTGTCGGCCTTCCCTCTTCACTGAGTGGTAAATTGCGTTTGTTCGATGGAAAACAACAACAATGGAATACATTGCAATTAACGCCGTCATTGCAATGTCCAATCTGTCGGGAAGAAACATGCATATCATAATTAACGACCAACCTATGGAATTCGACGCCCCACTGACGGTTAATCAATTATTTTCCACTCTCAACCGCCCAATAGTGGGAACTGCACTTGCTATCAACCAAGTGATCATTCCTAAAAGTCAGTGGGATTCGCATCTCATTAATGACCAAGACAATATCTTGTTATTTCAAGCTATCGCTGGGGGCTAATAATGTTAAAAATCGCAGATTTAACTTTTCACTCACGCCTGTTTACTGGAACAGGTAAATTTGCCAGCGCCAACCTAATGCAAGACGCCATTGCGGCCTCAGGCAGTCAATTGGTGACAATGGCAATGAAGCGTATTGACTTACGTGGGCAAGATGATGGCATTCTACAACCTCTGCAAGAACTGGGTGTGAAACTATTACCGAATACCTCTGGTGCGAAAAATGCCCAAGAGGCGGTGTTTGCCGCGCGCCTAGCTCGAGAAGCCCTCGGTACCAATTGGGTCAAACTCGAAATTCATCCAGATATGCGTTATTTGCTACCCGATCCTATCGAGACATTGCTTGCCGCGGAGCAGCTCGTTAAAGAGGGATTCGTTGTATTGCCTTACTGCAGCGCAGACCCAGTGTTATGCCGTCGTTTAGAAGAAGTTGGCTGTGCCGCTGTGATGCCATTAGGCGCACCGATAGGCACAAACAAAGGCTTAGCAACCAAAGAAATGCTTCGTATCATTATTGAACAAGCCTCTGTCCCTGTCGTCGTAGATGCAGGAATTGGTGCACCAAGCCATGCGGCAGAAGCGATCGAAATGGGTGCTGATGCCGTTTTAGTCAATACCGCAATCGCGGTAGCTAAGCAACCGGTACTTATGGCAAAAGCGTTTAAACTGGCTGTCGAAGCCGCTGAATTGGCCTATCAAAGTGGGTTAGCTGCACCGAAGCAACAGGCGCAAGCATCAAGCCCGTTGACCAGTTTCTTAGGGGCCTTATCATGACCCCAAGTTTCCAAAAACGCTTACAAGCGCTGGATTGGGACGATACGACACTGCGGATAAACAGTAAAACCGCTGTCGATGTGGAACACGCTTTAGCGGCAGACATACTCACACTCGATGATTTTATGGCTCTGCTTTCCCCTGCTGCCCGCCCCTATATTGAACTAATGGCACAAAAGGCTCAGAAACTCACCCGCCAGCGCTTTGGCCATGCAGTTGGGTTTTACGTGCCACTTTATTTATCGAACCTATGCGCAAACGATTGTACTTATTGCGGTTTTTCGATGAGTAATAAAATTAAACGTAAAACCCTAAGTGACGATGAAATCATTAATGAGTGTGAAACCATTCGCAAAATTGGTTTTGATAGCTTATTGCTGGTCACTGGGGAACACCAAAGTAAAGTGGGTATGGACTATTTCCGTCACACACTCCCCATCATTCGCCCTTATTTCAGTTCCTTAATGATGGAAGTGCAGCCATTAAGCACAGAGGAATATAAGGAGTTGAAAACGTTGGGGTTAGATGGTGTGATGGTCTATCAAGAAACCTACCATGAGCCCACGTATCAGCTACATCATCTCAAAGGCAAAAAGCAGGATTTTCACTGGCGCCTAGCCACTCCTGAGCGTTTAGGGGAAGCAGGTATAGATAAAATCGGTCTTGGCGCGTTAATTGGTTTATCAAACAGTTGGCGTACCGATTGCTATATGGTTGCAGAACATTTGTTGTACTTACAGCAATACTATTGGCAAAGTCGTTATTCTATCTCTTTTCCTCGCTTACGCCCTTGTGCGGGTGGCGTTGAACCGGCATCACTGATGAGTGAGGCAGAATTAGTACAATTAATTTGTGCTTTTCGCTTACTCGCACCGAATGTTGAGCTTTCCCTCTCAACCCGTGAATCGCCTTATTTCCGTGATCACGTCGTGCCATTGGCAATTAATAACGTCAGTGCGGGTTCGAAAACCCAGCCGGGTGGATATGCAGATACCAAAGAAGAGCTAGAACAGTTTTCTCCAAATGATAACCGCAGTGCCACACAAGTCGCACATGCCCTTGTGCAAGCCGGTTTACAGCCCGTTTGGAAAGATTGGGATAGCTATTTAGGCCGTTAAATTTTGCGGGCTAACGCGATGTTAGCCCGCAAGTAACGATCAGTAAATGAATTCATATATAGTTTAATATCATTCATACTGTGCTACTAATCATAAAATATGAGCAATACTCATTGCCATCACTAGGAAAAAATCAATCATATTTTTAACTTTTTGTATTAATTACGTATTATATTCTTATTACTTAATATTATAAATATAAACACTTAATAGAACATTACTTTATTGTTCTATTAAGTTATAACACCATAATAAAAGATATTTCAAAACCCATTACCTTTATACCATTATTCCACATAGAAAAAATTTACTATAGGAATATTTAATATGGGACACCCAAGTATTTATCCTTCAGGAACTACTATTTTCAATAAAGAAAAAACATTTAGTGGTTATACCCTTTTTAACGCACCTGGAAAAGGTGCGCTATTAATTGATATGAATGGCCGAGAAGTGCATTTATGGCAAGGAGTTGATGGTTTTCCTAATAAAATTTTACCTGGTGGATATTTATTTGGTAGTCATGGTTTGCGATCACCTAAATATGGTGTTCAAGATCAAGTTGATTTAGTTCAATTTGATTGGGATGGTAACATTATATGGTCATTCAATAAATTAGAAAAAATACAAGATCCCAATCAAGAAATAATATGGATGGCAAGACAACATCATGATTTTCAACGTGATGGAAACCCTGTTGGTTATTATTCTCCTACATTAACATCACAAACCCATAGCGGAAATACTCTAATACTATGCCATAAGAATATTTACAAACCTGAAATATCAGATAAATGGCTACTTGATGATATTTTTATCGAAGTAGATTGGCAAGGTAATATTATCTGGCAATGGGCATTTAGCGATCACTTTTCAGAATTAAATTTCAGCGAAGAAGCTAGAAATGTTTTATATCGTGACCCAAATATGCGTAGTGCCGGTGGAGGCATGGGAGATTATCTACATATTAATACCATGTCTCGTATAGGACCAAATCTACATTATGATAATGGAGACGAACGTTTTCATCCTGATAATATTATTTGGGATTCTAGAGAAGCAAATATAATCGGAATAACGAGCCGGAAAACTGGAAAAATAGTTTGGCAATTAGGGCCCGATTATAACAACAAACAAGTTCATCATCTTGGTTGGATTATCGGACCTCATCATGCTCATATTATACCTCATGGCCTTCCAGGCGCAGGAAATCTGTTAATTTTTGATAATGGCGGCTGGGCAGGTTATGGAGCACCAAACCCTTCATCTGTATATGGCTTAAAAAATGCATGGCGAGATAGTTCTCGAGTATTAGAAATAAACCCAGTTACTCTCGAAATTATTTGGCAACATGATGCAGAAAAACTAGGCTTTGCCGCTCCCATGGATTCAAGTCGATTCTATAGCCCATATGTAAGTAGCGCTCAGCGTCTACCAAATGGTAATACTTTAATTACCGAAGGCTCAAATGGGCGATTGATTGAAATAACAGCTGAACATGAGATTGTGTGGGAATATGTCTCGCCTTACTGGAGAGAAGGAAAAAAACGCAATAATATGATCTATCGTGCTTATAGAATCCCTTATGATTGGATCCCTCAATTAGATATACCTGAAGAAAATAGCATAGCACCTATGGATGTCTCTCAATTCCGATTACCAAATGCAGCTCCTAAAGATACAATTACAGGAGTGTATATCGAAGGAATAATAAAACATAAAATTTCAGATGATGATATCTTATGTATTGCTCGAACTAGAGATAATCATCCCTCTAAGAAATCTGATACCTTTTTCTTTTCCGATAACATATATGAAATAGATAGTGAAACATTCGACTCAATTATTAATGAAAATAAAAATAATTTGATATTCTTCGGTGCTAGTTGGTGCAATAAATGTAAAGTATTGAGTGAGTTATTGCCTTCATTAGTAAAACGTTACTCAATAAATAAAATCAATTATCTCTCTGTAGATAATTCTGTTGAAATCCTTCAAAAGTATTCACTTAGAAGCATACCTATTATTGCAATTTCAAATAATGGGAAATTAGTGGATAAACTCGTTGGATTACAGGATACAACAACATATGTGAGTTTCCTCAATCAATATTTCGACAAAATAAATTGAGGCTTATATATCATGTTGAAAAACAGTTTTTTCTTGCTTCTACTTCCAGTTATTATTTTTACAACTTGGTATATTACAACAACAATTGGAGGTGTTTCCCCTGTTATTTTTCCATCTATTCCACAAGCATGGCATTCTTTGAATTTCCAGCTATATTCTGGGCAATTATGGCAAGATTTATCAATTAGTTTATCCCGAGTATTAATAGCCTTTGTTATCGCTGCTATTTTTGCTTTTTTTCTTGGTATTATCATGGCATTGTCGCTACGAACAAACCAAATTTTCAACCTAACATTAAATGCTATACGTCAAATTCCTCCACTAGCATGGATACCATTATTAATTTTATGGTTTGGAATTGGTGAAGTAACTAAAATTATTCTTATTATAAAAAGTGCCTTTTTCCCTATCTTACTAAGTACTATCAATGGAATACAAACGACACCTATGACTTATATTGAATTAGGTAATCTTTATCAATTCAATATTTGGCAAAAATTACGAAAAATTTATATTCCATCACTACTTCCCAACCTATTTACAGGTTTAAGGCTTGCAATGGGGTTATCTTGGGCAACAGTTGTTGCAGCAGAAATGATCGCAGCTAACTCGGGTATTGGCTATCGCATCAATGATGCCCGGATTATGCTAGATTCCCCAGTCGTTATAGTGGGTATTCTTGTTATCGGTATAGTCGGTTTATTATTAGATAAGATTTTATTAATTATATCTTATTACCTGCTGCCATGGTTAAGAACAGAAAGGAGATAGATATGCTATCAATCAAAAATGGATTTAAAAACTTTACTATCAATAATAAGTTACTTCCTGTTTTAGAAGATATTAACCTTCAAGTTCAAAAAGGTGAATTTGTTGCTATCGTTGGCCATAGTGGTTGTGGGAAAAGTACTTTACTACGCATAATTGCAGGCTTAAACCAATTCAATAGTGGAAGTGTACTATTTAAAAATAAAGAGATAACCAAACCAAATATAGAAAGAGGAATGATTTTTCAAGAAAATAGGCTTCTACCTTGGTTAACAATTGCCGATAATATCGCTTTCGGATTAGACCATATAGATAAAAAAACGAAGAAAATTCTAGTTGAAAATTATTTAAAACTCGTAAACTTGACTGAGTTTGCTAATGCTTATCCCAAACAACTCTCAGGTGGAATGGCACAACGTGCAGCAATTGCCCGTACCATAATCACCCAACCTGAACTATTGTTATTGGATGAACCGCTTGGCGCACTTGATGCTTTAACAAAAATTGAGATGCAACGAGAGATTTTATCTATCAAACAAGAAAAGCAACTGACGATGATTTTAGTTACTCATGATATTGAAGAGGCAATATATTTGGGAAATCGAGTAATTATAATGTCATCCCGCCCTGGAAACATAAAAAAAATAATTGATATTAATCTTCCTTATCCACGAAATCGAGGCAGTTCTGATTTTGCATATTATAAAAGAATTATTCTTCAAGAGTTTTTCGATAATTCTGCAGAACTTTTTGCAAGTGAATATGAAATCTAGAAGGAACATATCATGGTATTATTAAATTATATCAAATTTCCTATTATAGTATTAATTTCGTTCATTCTAGTTGGTTGTGGGGATGAAAGGCTACCTGACAGTAAAAATAATGAAAAAATTGTTCGTATTGGCACAGCAGATAATAATGGTCGTTTAAGTGGTTTGCTCGGTTTAGCAAAACAGCTAGGATATCTTGAAGAAGAGCTACAAAAAGTTGATTACCAATATTCCATTTCTGGTTTTGCAGGAGCAGGGCCTGCCGTCAATGAAGGCCTAGCGACAAATGCCATTGATATTGCTGTTTATGCTGATTTTCCAGGAATTATAGCCACATCGAGAGGTGTACCCTTAAAATTAATCATGTCAGAGGATTCTTCCATCAATGCCAATATCGCAGTAAGAAAAGATAGCAATATTCACTCATTAGCTGACCTTAAAGGCAAGAAAGTTGCATTACCACGAGGAACGTATATGCAACGGTATTTCACGCTATTTATTGAACAACAAGGGTATAAATTATCTGACTTCAATATTATTCAAATGACAAATGATGCTGAATCCGCATTATTAAACGGAGCAATTGATGCGATGGTATGGACTGAGCAAAGTACCGCCCGTTTAGAAAATAAATCCCCAACTATTACAACACTTTATTCAACCCGTACTGAACCTGAACTCTCAGGTATTTCTGTTATCGTAGGGCGAGAAGCATTCATAAATCAAAATGAGAATGTGATTAAAGCAATGAATATTGCTTTATTAAAAGCAAGTAAATATGCGCAAAATAATCCCGATCAGGCAGAAATTTTACTTGCTAAAGAAAGCGATACTAATGTTGAAATCATTAAAAAAATACATGATTTTCATAGTATAGATAGTTTTTCTAAACGCTATTCCGTTAATATTACTGATAATGACATCCGTAAGTTAAAGCAAACTCAACAATTTTTGATTGATAACAAAATTATCACTAAGCCTATTGATATAAAAAATTGGGTTTATACTAAAAAATAAACGCCTAAATGAAACCATATCCCTTTTTATTTCTTTTCTAGCAAAGATTTTTCTTCATCTTTGCTTTTTTTATCAAAATATTAAGCAATGTTATCCCACTTGATCGTATTTTCTAAAATAAGTGCCAAGATAATGCCCATTAGCAGCCCATTACCCAGTAAAGAACTAAACATTGTTGGCAAAGAACTTAATACCGCAGCAGGTGCTGACATCAAGAAGATACCAATAAAAATAGGTAGAGCAAGGCGATAAATATTACGTGCATTTAGCTTCATATCTGCCAGAAACGAAAATGAAGAAAATAACAGAGGCAGATAAGTCGCCAACATGACCGCGCTGCCAATGGCTAACGGTAAAGAGCGAAAAAATTGGGTCAATACTGCAACGCCCCCCACACATAAGAAAATAAGGCTGCCAATACTAAAAGAGGTACGTGAACTATCTTTTGTTTGGGTAATTAAACCAATGGATGAAACAAACGGTGAAAAAGGCACGACCCCTATTGGCGCGGCTAATATCGTGACGAACCCTGACATCATAAAACTACGTCGATATAGGGACTTCGTCGGCAATGAATCGGGGTAAAACACATCAGTTCCTCGCATCGCTCCAAATGTATTTGATGTATTTAATATCCCCGCCAAAATAGCCGTCAATACAATACTCATATTGACTTCATCGGAGCGACCTAATGGAAATAGCATCCATTCCCCTGATGAAACAGGGGATATTGCGCTGCCAAATAGCCCACTATAAGCAACCCACCCGATAATTGTCCCAATTAATAACGCATATTTACTGATGCTCATGGGTAAATAAATAATCATTCCGATGACAAATATCAGTACTGCGAGCGCTAAAAAGAAGACAGGGTAATTGACCGTGATATTTTCGCCTCCGACACCAAATGGTAGTCCTAGCATCCCTTTTAAGAAAATAGTTACTAACTGGGCGCCAAGCAAAAACATAAATACGACTAAAACACCCGGTTTAAACAAACTCGCCAACCAACCGCCCAATCCACTCAAACCAATAAGAATAGTCACGACCCCAGACAAGAAAATACCAATGGCTAAACTCCAGCCGATAGTGCCAAGGGGAGTTCCTTGCATCGATTCTGATAATGTGACAGTTAAAATTGTTGCCCACCACAACCCTGTCGGTCCTTCCATTACTGAGCGCTTGTGCCCTAAGAATGCTTGCAATAAACAAGCTAGAGCTGTTAATAAGAAAGCATATTGGGTAATAACAAATGTGGTTTGTGGTGATAAATGAAAAGCGGACTGTAACGTCGGAGGAATAACAACCGTATTACAAAAGATAAAAAAGAACCATTGAAAACCAGAAATAATATTATTTTTTGTAATAGCAATATTCCGCATATTCATTCCTTACCGGCGATTATGTACCTAACCAGCTTAATGTTTATAACGGAAAATTTCTAATTTAAATCCAGCTGTTATGATATTGATAAATTACAATTAATTCTTATCATGATGAGAACTAGCTTCATACACTATTAACTCTGATTTTTGATCATTATTCTGCTATCTAATATTAATAAAGCGGGAAAAAATATTATTCCCGCTTTATTTTTATCGGTGATCAAGATAAAAAACGCTTAGTCAGCAATAAACGTTATAGATAAGGAAGTGGCCAATGTTTAAAATAAATATGCTTAGCTTGCCAATCCACTTTATCAATATTGTCAGCCAGTAAATATTTTGCGACGGTAAATGCAAATTCAAAACTCACACCGAGCCCTTTTGCACTGATAAATTTCCCGTCAACAACAACATCTTGGTCAACATAAATACCATCATCAAACTTCTCAGCGAGTTTGTCCCCGGTACTATAATGCCGCCTTTCCAGTAAGCCATGGGCGGCTAGCACCTTCGCACCAGAAGAACATAGCGCACAAATATATTTATCCTCATGTATATGCCGGCGAAGAAAATCAACCACCTTTTCATTCGCATATAAACGGTCAGTTCCTTTTGGCCCACCTGGCATCATCACTGCATCATAAGTATGAGATAATTTATCGACTAAAAGATGATCTGCACTAATTTTAGTGCCAAAATACGTATTTAAAACAAGCGTATCCATGCAAGACAGCACATCAACATGAATATCTAGCCGACGCATGATATCAATGAAAACGACAGCTTCCCCTTCCTCAAAGCCATCCGCGAGCAAAACAGCAACTTGTTTCATGACATTCCTTTTATTTTTCAAAAAGAGTTATTGCAGGGCATCCGCAATAACTTTGGGTTATACATCAAGCAAATCCAGATAGTTTTGCTTATTAAAGTGTTCCATCACTTTTGCAAACACGAATTTTATCCATCACCACCGCTTTCATCGCTGCCTTTCCTGGAACCAGATAATGGCGAGGATCAGTGGCTTCTGGGTTTTCAATGAAATACTGCTTAATTGCATCAGAGAACGCGATTTTGAGCTCTGTCGCGACATTGACTTTACAAATTCCAAGCTCAATACAATGCCTAACATCCGCATCAGGGATCCCCGAAGCACCATGAAGCACTAACGGTAAATCCGTTTTCTTACGGATAGCGTCTAGTCTAGCGAAATCTAGGTGTGGCTCATTTTTGTACATGCCGTGAGCGGTTCCAATGGCAACAGCCAAGGAATCAATACCGGTTCTTTGAATAAAAGTCACGGCAGCATCAGGGTCAGTGAAAAGCGCATCCGCTGCATCGACAACTAAGTCATCTTCTTGCCCCCCTAAACGCCCTAGTTCAGCCTCAACCGTGCAGTCCCACTGATGGCAAAAATCAACAACCCGCTTAACGATTTGAATATTTTCTTCAAACGGAAAATGAGAAGCATCAATCATTGCAGAACGTACACCTGCGGAGACTTTTTGGAAAATATCTGGGATATCTTCATGATGGTCGAGATGCAAAGCCACGGGAACTTTATAACGCTCAGCCGCTTGCTGGCAGATTGCAATCAAGTAGTCACTTCCTGCATAAGAAAATGTACTTGGTGTGCCTGCTAAAATAACGGGGGATGCCATTTCTGCGGCCGTTTCCATGACAACTTGAATGGTTTCTAAATTATGAATATTAAATGCGGGAACCGCATAGCCACCCAGTTGGGCTTTGTTCAACATATTACGGGTAGATACCAAGTACATAATCGCCTCTTAACTTTCGATTGATTTCGAATAATATTAAACGAAAGAATCAGAAAGGTAAAAGATCTAAATCACATTTCCATTCCTTTCGCACTGAAAGCAAATGAAAGAGAGGCTAGAAGTAGTGAGTCATTTTAGAGCTATAACTGGTCACCCCCTTACGTAACAGATTGTTTTTAGGGCGTCTTGATTGGCCTAGTAGCATTTCAATCACTTTCTGAGAGCATAATTGTTTCTCTAAGCGACGCGTCAACGGGGATTGCTGTTTGAGGTAGTCTTCACGAAATATCACGGTAACCTCTTGTGTTTCTTTCACACCAATAACTGTTGCCGAAATTGATGGTATTTCGAAATGAAAGTCTGAACACTCAATTGGCAATGGAGTGCGAGGGCTATCCCAAAGTTGAATTCGCTTGCCGCAATATAGAGCAATGACTACCGCACGTAATGACCAAAAACTACTCGCAGGGCCACTATAGTTATCGACTAAGCGTGCATCATAGCCAAATAAACCTTGAGTTGGCGCTCCTGCTTTTAAGGCACCATGACCAATAAAATAACGCAAAGTACTTTCTAGTGCGTTTTTAGCTTCCCCCACACCCACGGCGTTCCCACCCAAATCAACGCCTGCTAATAAAGGCGCGGATACTGCCAGGCGATAACATGCACTGCGGCCAAAAAAAGGGATGCCTTGAGGCGTCATAAAATATCGGTAATGATGGTTAAACTGATTTAATGAACTACGAATGAATTCTTCATCAAAATCAGGGCATATCTGGTTAAGCCAATATAATGAATAGTAAAACCCCCATGCATTGTAGTAGTCAAAGTTACCTTTCGCGCCATCCCGAAACCAACCATCACCCACGTAAAATTGTTTCACTCTTTCATAGCGCCACGTTGCAATAGTATCTCGACCAGTGAGTGCTCGGATCACAAATTGCACAGTAAGCGGGAACAGGTGCCAGTTGTTGTCTACGATATCGCAGTGATTAACTTGTTCGAACCATGCAATGATCCTCTGTTGTGCAGACTTATCCAATTTTTCCCATACCCACTCACGACTTAACCAAAGAGTCAGCGCTAAATCTGCAGACTCACAAATTTTTTGGTCATAATTTTCAAGCCTTCCCCAATAGCCTTTATGAGTGGGATCTGTGCCATGTAAAAATGCATTCTTGATAATGTCAGAAAGGTCAATTGATGCTAAATTTATTCCATTCAATATTGCTTTTTGGCTGTGAACTAGCCATGAAGCAAGCAAAGGCAATACCCTACTAACCCCTTCTAGAGCATCTGTTCGTACCGTTTGCTGGCCCGGGCTACCGGGGTAGTATGCGTGAGAGTAGCCCCATGTTTGATAATGAACAAAAGCTTCCGTGGTATAGCGAACTAATAATTCGCAAAGAACTGAAAGTGATTGATTTTCATCTTGAAAGGCTTTGGTGATGTGGTTATCGTTACATTGATAAGCTGACTTTCTAATTAATCTTCGAATGATATTTTCTTTGAATAGCTTCTGGTAAATTTTTATATTTGGGTGTTCATAAGGCAGCTTTGGACGTTCAGTAGGTGTTGTCATACGTATTTCTCTATCATGCAAACAGGCGCATCCTTGCGCTCAGGCTAAAACAAAATTTTGTATTTATTTTGCTGATTCAATCAGGACTTGGTAACGATCTTGTCCCCATACAACGGGTTTTGGCTTATCTTTAACCCATTGATAATAAGCCGATTTCAACTCTTTCACTTTTTCTGGATATTGAGCTGCTAAGTTATTCGATTCGGCCGGGTTTTGTTTATCATTGAATAATTGGAGCTGGTTAGAACCATCATCATAAAAATAAAGAGCCCACTCTCCATCACGGATAGCCCATGAACCTTTCGATAGTTTTTCTAAATTAGGGTTGTTTGGAATTTCTTTGCGTTGATAAGTGATCCATTCATGGTAGCCATGCCAAAAATCTTGGTTTTCTTCGCTGTAATGTTTCGTCCCTGGACCTGTCCAATACAGATAATTATGTGGCGACTTTTCTGCTTTCCCCGTTAAGAGTGGCATAATGTTTTTGCCTTCAACCTTCA
The DNA here is from genome assembly GCF_002843235.3 of Providencia huaxiensis. Classification (NCBI taxonomy): domain Bacteria; kingdom Pseudomonadati; phylum Pseudomonadota; class Gammaproteobacteria; order Enterobacterales; family Morganellaceae; genus Providencia; species Providencia huaxiensis. The sequence goes on along the minus strand of NZ_CP031123.2, from coordinate 4,236,133 downwards.
TACTATCGGGAATGGTGATCCCTGCGCTTTGTAATGCGGTTGGTAAGATATCAATCGCTGAAACCATCGCATCACTGTGTTTACCCGCAGGAATATGCCCCGGCCAATAAGCGACAAATGGAACACGTACACCACCATTAAACATTTGCCCTTTAAAGCCTTTATCCATTGCATTCATTGGCATTGGCGACTCATGCACCGCGCCATTGTCAGAAATAAAGAAGATTAACGTATTATCTAATTCACCATTTTCCTTTAGTGTATTGATAATTTTACCAATTCCCTCATCTGCGGCATTGAGCGCAGCAAAATATTTGTCGGCTTCAACATTACCCGTATTGAATTTATCCATATATTTCGCTGGAGAAGCTTCTTCTAACGGAATGTGCGGCACGCTATATGAAAGGTTGATAAAAAAAGGTTTGTCCTTGTGCCCATCAATGAATTTAATGGTTTCATCCGTTAGCAAATGTGTGGTATAGCCGGGAGCTGGCACATTTTCACCATTTCGCCACATTGCGGGGGAGTTCCAAAGTGCCGCTCCTGATGCATAGAAACTATATGCATAATCGAAACCTCTTTCATGAGGCGCGAAACCTGGTTCCGGTGTTGAAATCATATTATCGTGATAATCACGAGTTTGCTTTTCTGCTGCAATTTTAGGTTTTTTCAATACCTTCGCATTATGCCACTTTCCAATACTGGCGGTGGCATAGCCATTTTCTTGGAATAATGCAGGTAATAGTTTGATATCTTGTGGAATACCTAACATCGCATCATCGTTACTGTAAGTACCAAAACTTGCAGGAGAGCGGCCAGTAAAAATACCGGCTCGTGATGGGCCACAGACAGGATGAGCCACAAATGCATTGGTCATCTTAATTCCGCCAGCCGCCATGTCAGAGACATTTGGCATCGCTATTTTTGCCGCTTCCACCATCTTATTAATATCGCCCTGATAACGTTGTGGTGACGGGCGCTTCGCAAGTTCGTTAACATCAATGCTATCAAGTACAAAATCGAGCTGTCCTGTTCCTAAGTCATCCATAACAATCAGTAAAACATTCGGCTTCTCCGGTGTACCACCTGCATTCGCTGCAATTGGAGGCACTAAACTACTGGTTGCAATCAGCCCTGCTAACAGGCTTTTCTTCATAGAAGGTAATCTCACAAAAATATCTCCAGATAATATTGTTATTGCTTATAAGCGTGCTGTATTTCGCCAAGTGCATCACTGGCTAATGCGCCACGTGATATCGCTTGGCGCATTAACTGCATGCCTAAAGCGGTATGATGGAAAATCTTTTTATATGAACGACATAAATAGTTATGGCGATATTTTTCACCTTCTATCGCCGTGATCCGGTGCTTAGGACAGCCGCCATAACAAAGGCTTTGAACCTCACAGCGCTGGCAAAGACTCGTTAGCTTGTCATATTTATTTTGCCCAAAACGGATTTGCTGCTTAGAGGAAACAAGACGAGAAAGGGAATGTTGTTGTACGTTACCCACCCGATTTGCTGGGTACACATAGTGGTCACAGGAATAGACATCTCCATTCGACTCAATAATCAGCGCTTGTCCACACGTTTTAGATTGCACACAGGTTGATGCCGGATAGCCCATCCAAGTGCCTAATAAGCTATCAAATAGACGAATATAAATTTTGCCAATGTCTCCTTGGTGGACCCATTCATCAAAAACATCAGCCATAAACTGCCCATACCCCTCAGCGGGTACTGAAAAAGGAGCCATCACTGCATTTGGCCCAGGGGCATAATGGCCACCTTGGGTATGAGGAAAGCGCCTATCTACCTCAACAATGGGGATAAACTGAAAGAAAGTGGAACCCAATGCTTTCAAAGCTCGATAAGTTTCTTTTCCTTTTCGCCAATTTTGGTCATTAACAACGGTTAAGGTATTAAATTCAACACCATATTCAATCAGGAGCTGAATCGCTTTCTTTACACGTTCAAAAGTTGGATTACCATTAACGGAAATCCGGTATTTATCATGAACAGCTTCTAAGCCATCAATAGATACACCGATTAAAAAACCGTGATCTGCAAAAAACTGTGCCCATTGCCGGTTTATCGCAATAGCGTTAGTTTGCACACTATTCGTGATGATTTTTCCTTGGGCATATTGCTTTTGGTACTTAACAACCCGCTCAAAAAATTCGAGCCCTGCGAGGGTTGGCTCCCCACCTTGCCACGAGAAATCCACCTGTTCACCTGCATGAGACTGGATATAGTCTTTGATATAACGACGCAGCACGTTATCAGGCATAACGTCATGTTGGTCTTCCACTGATTGTTCGTGAAATACATTTTCTTTTTCAAGATAAAAACAGTATTCGCATTTAATATTGCAGCGATAGCTGGTGGGTTTCGCCATCATATGAAAATAAGTAGGTTGGTTTGCAGGCATTTAAATTCATCCGAAACAGTCAGGTTATTTTTATAGCATTACGCAAAACACGAAAAATCAAAAGAGATTGAAATCACAAAATTAAAAAATGAAAGAGTTTGAAAGGTTGTAATTTGAGTTAGAAGCATTGAAGAGAGCACAAATAGCACGCATTAAGCCACTAATTTTTGTTTTTGATTTAAAGAAATTTTTATTTCTTTCGAATTTCTAATATCGCCATCGCACTTTATGCCAATTCTTGAGCTTATATTTAGCGATTTTTTTGCAAATATTGCTAATATTCATGCAAAACACAGGGGTTGCTTAGTAAAAGTACAATTATTGCTACTTTATTGATTGGATACTTTCCTATTCGAAGATATGATATTTAAAATTTGAAAATATCCGTAAGCAAGCAACACACAAATCGAAACTTTGTGAAAGAGATCAAAAGTTTTGTTTTTTTTCGTTGTCGGTATTTTTTAGCGTAGTAAACTTAATTCGAAATCAAATGAAAGAAAAGTCATTTGGTTTCGTAAGGAGATGAAAGTGAAAGCGGCTGTTGAACGGCGCATGGAAATCCTCGACATGATTAACCAACAAGGTAAAGCACGGGTCGAAGATTTAGCCGAAATATTTAAAGTTTCAAGTGTCACCATCCGTAGCGATTTAAGCTTTCTTGAAAAAAATGGTTATGTCGTCCGCTCCCATGGGGCAGCAATCCCAAATACTGGGTTTATTGCTGAACTTAGCATCCACGAAAAACGTGGGCAGAATGCGGGCACAAAAACATTAATAGGAAAAGCGGCCGCCGCGCTCATTAATGATGGCGACACAATAATTTTAGACTCGGGGACAACGACACGAGAAATTGCGACCCACTTAAAGTCGCGAGATAGCGTTGTTGTCATGACTAACGGTTTAGATGTCGCAATGGAGTTAGCTACAGCTGCAGGCATTGATGTACTAATGACTGGCGGCGCATTGCGCAAGAATGCTTTATCGTTTTCTGGCTCACAAGCAGAAAACAGCCTCAGAAATTATCGTTTTGACAAGGTTTTTCTTGGGGTTGATGGGTTCGATTTACGCGTTGGTATCACGACACACAATGAACAGGAAGCTAGCCTTAACCGGTTAATGTGTGAAATCTCGGAAACAGTTATTGCGGTTGCTGATTCTACGAAATTCGGTAAGCGCAGTTGTCATATGATCCGTGAATTCGCTGGTATTGATGTTTTGGTGACAGACTCTGGGATCCCTGATGAATATATCCAAGAGTTAAAAAACCATAAAATTGAAGTAATCATCGTCGATAAAGAGCAATAATTCGCTAACTCCATTAACAATACAACCGTGTTGATTGTGGAGTTAGTATTAATGCATCCTTTAGAAAAGATTGTTCAGCAAAATAAACTTGGTAAACAGAATGGCATTTATTCTGTTTGCTCAGCCCACCCATTTGTTATTGAAGCTTCACTGCACCAAGCGCTGGATAATGATTCCTTTCTTTTAATTGAAGCCACATCTAACCAAGTTGACCAATTTGGTGGCTATACGGGTATGACTCCGGCTGACTTCTTCAACTACGTTATTGAAAAAGCAGAAAAAATCAATTTCCCTCTAAATAAATTAATTCTTGGTGGAGACCATTTAGGCCCAAATCGCTGGCAGGGGCTTAATGCCGCTGATGCCATGGATAATGCAGATGTCCTGATTGAGCACTATGTTGCTGCAGGGTTTAAAAAAATCCACCTTGATTGCAGTATGTCCTGTGCAGATGATCCAGTTCCACTCACTGATGAAATTGTTGCACAGCGGGCTGCCCGACTTGCTGTTATTGCAGAAAAAACTGCCAAAGAAAAATTCGGTTATAGCGATATCGTCTATGTTATTGGTACTGAAGTTCCTGTGCCTGGTGGAGCAACAGAAGCCCTTGAAGGTGTTGAGGTCACAGACCCACAAGCTGCGAGAAAAACCTTAGACTGTCATGCGAAAGCATTCGAAAAAGCAGGCATCGGTGACTGCTGGGCACGTGTTATTGGCCTCGTCGTTCAACCTGGTGTGGAATTCGACCATACCGGTGTTATTGACTATCAACCTGAAAAAGCACAAGCATTAAGTCAAGTGGTTGATGACTACCCTCATCTCGTTTTCGAAGCACATTCAACCGATTACCAAACACCGGATGCTTACAAGCAACTAGTGCAAGACCATTTTGCCATTTTAAAAGTTGGCCCTGCTTTAACATTTGCTATGCGGGAAGCCCTCTATTCTCTGTGTGAAATTGAGAATGAAATGTTCCCAACAGAACAGTGTTCTCACTTAAAAGAGAAAATGGAACAGTTGATGTGCCGTGAGCCTGAATTTTGGCAAAAATACTACCATGGTGATGCTCAGCAGCAAGCTTTTGCTCGCGTTTATAGCTTTAGTGACCGTATTCGTTATTACTGGCCTGATAAAGAAATTAACCAAGCCATAGACACACTGATGGCGAACTTATCTTCAAAATCGATTCCGTTACCACTTCTAAGCCAATACATGCCACATCAATTTCAACAATTGAGAGAAGGCATGATCGACGGCTCAGCGAAATCCTTTATTTTTGCAAAAATTCGCGACGTACTTTCGGTATATGCCGATGCATGTAAATTTAGTCACTGAGGTTTGACATGGAATATTTAAGCTATCAAACACCTGAACTCGAAAAGCTAAACGCATTCTGGACAGCAAAAGAGATTGAGCAACAGCCTGAATGCTGGGAAAAAACAAACCAGCTAATACAAGAACAACGTGCTGAAATTGATACATTTTTAGCTAAAGTACTTCAGGCATCGGACGCACGTATTATCATGACGGGAGCAGGAACATCGGCTTTTGCAGGCCGCGCCCTTGCCCCCGTTCTGACTGGTCATTTAAAACGCCGAGTTGATGCTATCGCCACCACGGATTTAGTGGCCGACCCAAAAGAATATTTAGCAGAAGACGTACCAACGCTACTAATTTCTTTTGCTCGCTCTGGTAATAGCCCTGAAAGTGTTGCCGCCCTGGATGTAGCAGAAAAGTGCCTAACACAATGTTACCACTTAGTTTTAACCTGTAACGAGCAAGGACAGCTATATCGTTATTGCCAAAATAATACCAATGCATTAGCTATTTTAATGCCAGAAGAGTCAAATGACCGTTCATTAGCAATGACATCAAGCTTTTCATCTATGATGATGGCTGCACTGTGTATTTTCTTAAAAGAATCGTTCTATTTGAACGAAATTCAACCTTATTTCCAAGATTATCACGACAGTTATACCCAATTTAACCTCCGTATCCGAGAAGATTATGCAGGTAAGTTTAAACGAGTCATTTATCTAGGTAGTGGGGGCCTACAAGGCCTTGCACAAGAAGCCGCCCTAAAAATGCTGGAATTAACCGCTGGTAAGGTCGTTGCTAACTTTGACACGCCTTTAGGGTTTCGCCATGGACCGAAATCTATCGTCAATAAAGAAACGTTAGTTGTGCTGTTTCTATCAAACGATAAGTACACCAGACAGTATGAGACTGACTTATTAAGAGAGGTAATTCACGATAATGCTTCAGCGAAAGTGATCGCGATCACCTCCTCTTCTGATGACACACAAATAGAAGAAAGTTTTGTTTATATTAAAAAAATGGAGAAATGCTCAGACTCAGCACTATTTTTCCCTTATTTAATGTTAGCGCAAGCCTTTGCATTCCATAGTTCCATTGCACTGGGGAATACACCGGATAACCCGTCTCCAACTGGAGAAATTAATCGAGTTGTTCAAGGTGTCACTATTTACCCGTTCTCATATCAAGAAGATGGCACCATGCCTTCTTAATGATAAATATAGCTAATAATAAGAGAGCAATTATATGCACGCACCAAATATTGTCTGGACCCGAATCGATGAGCGTTTATTACATGGGCAAATTCGAATCACTTGGGGTAAACACACTGAAGCAAATTTAATTCTTGTCGCTAATGATGATGCTGCGGACGGCCCTAACTCCGCGTTTATGCAAGCAGGAATGAAAGCTTCTGCCGGTGGAGAATATGCCGTCCGATTTTTCTCTATCGAAAAAACTATCGATGTCATTCACAAGGCATCTCCTCGTCAAAAAATCTTTATTCTTTGCAATAACCCAACAGATGTTGCTCGTCTTGTCGAAGGCGGCGTTCCTATCACTCACTGCAACGTCGGTAATATGCACTTCCATGAAGGAAAACGCCAAATTGCCAAAACAGTGTCTGTGGATGAACGCGACTTAGAGGCATTCCGTCGGCTTGTCGACAAAGGGGTAGCTTGCACAATTCAAAATACTCCAGACCAAACCCCCGTTAATGTTCTTACTCTCGCAACAGCATAAGCAGATTGAGATAACAACTTAACATTAAGGCGTTTAAGGAAAACTATTATGATTTATGAAGCTTCTCTCGTGGCTTTATGGGCCTTCTTTTGCGGTATAGATAAGTATGACGTTGCACTCAATATCCACCGCCCACTGATCACAGGGCCTGTTGTCGGCCTGATTATGGGTGATATGCAAGTCGGTTTAATTGCGGGTGCAACATTAGAATTAGCTTGGCTTGGTCTTGTTCCAAATGCAGGGGCTCAGCCGCCTGATGTTACCTTAGGTACTATCGCTGCTGTTGCATTTGCCATTATGACCAATCAATCACCAGCAGTAGCGATGGGAATCGGCATGCCAATTGCCGTTCTCATGCAAATGATCATTATCGGCTTTTTTGCTATTACCGCATTCACCATGGGGAAAGCTGACCGCTACGCTGAAAAAGCAGATGCAGCGGGGATCTCCCGGTTATTAGTCGCCACCATTACCGTTCGTTCTTTGCTCTACGCTATCGTCGCTTTTGTAACCGTTTACTTCGGTGAACACGCAGCACAATGGATTGATGAAAACACACCAAAAGTACTCCTCGAAGGCTTAGGTATTGGCGCGAAAATGGTTCCAGCAATTGGCTTCGCGATGCTGTTAAAAATCATGTGGTCAAAAGAAGTGGCTGGTGTGTTCTTTGTTGGTTTCGTCATGACTACTTATCTCAAGCTGCCAATTATGGCAGTGGCAATACTCGGCGCATCTGCGGCAGCACTGTATTACTTCTTCAGCGGTAACAACAATAAAAATAACTCACAACAAAATGAGGATTTTGAAGATGGTATCTGATAACAAAACAGCAGTAGAAACCAAAAACTTACCAGTGGGATCCTACGTTGATGGCATTGATGAGTACCAAGATACCACTGTCCGCAAAGTCATCACGAAAGGCGATCTATGGCGTTGTGCTTTTCGTGGGCTCTTTATGGAAGGTAACTTTAACTTTGAACGTATGCAGGGGGGAGGCTTTGCCTTCTCCATCATCCCAGCCCTACGCAAAATTCATGGTAATAACAAACGCGATTATGCAACTGCACTGAAAAATCACTTACAGTTTTTCAATGCGAGTCCAAAATTATTTACGTTCTTACTTGGTACAGCTGTGGCCATGGAAGAAAACAAAGAGAAGCCGTCAACTGTCAACGTTATGAAAGTGGCAGGTATGGGGCCAACAGGTGGCATTGGCGATGCTATCGACCATATGACATTGATGCCGCTGACTTTAGCATTAGGTGCATCTATCGCAATGGAAGGCTCAATTGCCGGCCCATTTGTTTTCTTCTTTTTGTACCAAATTGTTCACTTTTTTGTCTATTTCGGCTTGATGTTCATGGGGTATCGCGCGGGTACCGCAGCAATGGTTAATATGAGCGATGCAACAGAAAAGCTCGCTAAAGCCGCCAACATCATGGGGATTTTTGTGATTGGGGCACTTTCCGCCACCTTCATAAAAGTACAAACCACCGCTGCTGTTGAGGTAGGCGGCAAGGTGGTTGAACTACAAACCGCCTTGTTCGACAAAATCATGCCTAACTTACTCCCGCTTTGCCTCGTCTTTTTGATGTTCAAAATGGTGAAAGGGACTGGTTTCTGGGCCAAACCGCCCGTTCTTATCTTCTCTGTCTTAGCCTTCGGCGTTATTGGCCACGTACTCGGTGTGATGTAACAGGATCGTATTAAATTGTTTTTAGGTGGGTAGCTAAGTTACCCACCAGCAAGGAGTTATCAATGATTGGTTTGATTGTTTCTGGGCACATTAATTTTGCGAGCGGCATGGCCTCTGCGGTCAAGGCTATCGCAGGTGAACAGGAAAATATGGTGTTTATTGATTTTGTTGAAACCCTTTCTCCCGATGAATTAGAACAACAAATGCGAGCCGCAATGGACGCTATGAATTGTGAACAAGTGCTCTTTCTCACCGACCTTCCTGGTGGAACCCCTTGTAACCGCGCCATGGCAATTATGATGGAAAATCAATTCGTTGAAGTTGTAGCTGGCGTTAGCCTGCCGATGATCGTTAATGCGGCATTCGAGCGTGAAGGGGTTGATGCAAAAGAACTCCTTTCTATCTTACACGATATAGGGACTCGCAGTATTCAAGACCTACGTCAGCAACTGGCTATGACGTCAGAAACTGAATTTGAAGAAGATGGCCTATGAAACAACAATATGCCCTTTTAGCGGATCGTACTTTTACTCCTGAGGGAATTCGTTATCAGCAGTATGTTCGTGTGTGCAACGGTGTTATACAAGAAATTACGGATACCGCTCCCGAACATTGCCCTGTCATTCGCCTGGAAGGCCGCTCCTTACTACCGGGGTTTGTTGATATCCATATTCATGGGCGTGCTGGCGCAGACGTCATGGATGCAAGCCAACAAGGGTTGCAAACCATAGCCGATGCATTAGCCAAAACCGGTGTTGTTGCTTGGGTGGGAACCACCGTCACCGCACCAATGGATGATATCAAACGTGCACTCACCCAAGTCTGTGAGTTTATCGCCAAATCGCAAACATCAGGAGCCCAGTTAGTCGGCAGTTTTTTAGAAGGCCCTTACTTCACTGAACGTCATCGAGGCTCACATCCTGTTAAGTACTTAAAAGCACCGACCATTCATGAGCTGGAAGACCTTGTGCAATGTGCTAATCACACACTTTTACGGGTTGCAGTGGCCCCCGAAGCAGAAGGTGCCATTGAGGCTATTGATTGGTTAGTACAACGCGGTATTAAGACCAGTGTTGCACATACTGCCGCTGATTTCATACAAACCAGTCTTGCATTTTCACATGGTGCAGATTGTGGCGTACATCTTTATAACGGCATGACGGGTTTACATCATAGAGAGCCCGGTTGCTGTGGCGCAGTGTTGTACCACGATGTCCTTGCGGAACTGATTGCCGATGGCGTTCATGTTCACCCTGTCATGATGCAGCTAGCTTATCGAATGAAAGGTTATCAGCAGATCGCTTTAATTACAGATTGTATGCGAGCTGGAGGGTTACCGGATGGCGATTATCTCCTTGGTGCGCAAACAGTAAAAGTCACTCAAGGACAAGCCCGCACGGCTGATGGCTCTCTTGCAGGTAGTACATGTAGCCTTGATAGCGCATTGCGCAACATGGTGCAACTCGCGCATGTTCCTGAGTGGGAAGCAGTACAAATGGCCACTTCGGTTCCCGCTCAATACCTTGGGATCGATGACCAATTTGGCTACATCCGAGTTGGAGCACACGCTAATTTCGCTGTTGTTGATAACAATTTTTATCTAACAGACACATTCATCAGAGGTGAACACGTTCACTCTGTATTCGGGAATACCGACCATTAAGGCCGGTTACCTATCAGTAAATTATGAGGTATTTATAATGGAAATTCGTCAACCAATTCACAGTGAGCATGCAAAAACACTTGATACTGAAGGCTTACGCAAACAGTTCCTGATCGAGAATTTGCTCCGTGAAGGGGAAATGAATCTCACTTATAGCCATATCGACCGCATTATTGTGGGTGGTATTGTTCCAACACAAAAACCACTCGCGCTAATGGCAGGAAAAGCATTAGGCGTTGATTTTTTTCTTGAGCGTCGTGAGCTGGGTGCAATTAATATTGGGGGCGCGGGCCAAGTTATCGTTGATGGCGAAGCCTATGACATCGCACCAAAAGAAGCTATTTATATCGGTATGGGCGCTAAATCTGTCGAATTTATTAGTGCCGATGCCAATACTCCTGCACGCTTCTACATGAACTGCGCACCTGCACACCATACTTACCCAACACGCAAAATTACTATCGAACAAGCTTCGCCAGAAAAATTAGGTAATGTTGAGAACTGTAACGTTCGTACCATCTATAAGTTCTTACACCCATCGATTTTACCAACCTGCCAATTATCAATGGGTATGACAGTACTCGAGCCTGGCAGCTTATGGAATACCATGCCATGCCATACCCATGAGCGCCGTATGGAAGTCTATTTATATTTCAATATGAAAGAAGACAACGTTGTTTTCCATTATATGGGTGAGCCTTCGGAGACCCGCCATATTGTTGTTCGTAATGAACAAGCCGTTATTAGCCCGAGCTGGTCGATTCACTCAGGCGTAGGAACCGCTGCTTATACATTTATATGGGGAATGGTTGGAGAGAATCAGGTATTCCACGACATGGACCATGTTGCCATGAAAGATCTGAAATAATCCCTTTATCTTTTTGAACAAAATAAAAAAACGATGTGGCTGTACCGTCACATCGTAAGTGAGGCACATATGAATTTATTTGATTTAACTGGAAAAGTCGCGATTGTCACTGGATGTAATACTGGTTTAGGTCAAGGAATGGCAATTGGTTTGGCACAAGCAGGCGCAGATATTGTCGGAGTTGGAGTCCAAGATGCCCCTGAAACACGTGCTCAGGTCGAAGCTTTAGGCCGCAAGTTTCACTATATTATTATGAATTTAATGGAACAAGATGGGCTGCAAACTTTAGTTGATGATGCCGTATCTGCCATGGGCCATGTCGATATCCTTATTAATAATGCGGGTATTATTCGTCGCGAAGACTTACTCGAATTTAGTGAAAAAGATTGGGACGATGTGATTAATATTAATCAAAAAACCCTATTCTTTTTATCTCAACGTGTTGCACGACAATTCGTGAAGCAAGGAAATGGCGGTAAAATTATTAATATTGCTTCAATGCTCTCGTTCCAAGGTGGTATTCGAGTTCCATCTTACACGGCAAGTAAGTCCGCTGTCATGGGGCTCACTCGTGCTCTCGCTACTGAGCTTTCCCAATACAACATTAATGTGAATGCAATCGCCCCAGGTTACATGGCAACAGACAACACAGCAGCACTACGCGCTGATGCAGACCGCAATGCGGCTATCTTAGAGCGTATTCCAGCAGGCCGTTGGGGAACACCAGAGGATTTGGCAGGCCCAGCTGTCTTTTTAGCCTCCAAAGCAAGCGACTATATTAATGGTTATACCATTGCGGTTGATGGTGGCTGGTTAGCTCGCTAACCTATCTGGAGAAAATAATGGAACAATCATCATTACCAAAACCATTACAGCGCGATACGGTTTTAGACGACATGAAACGAGTTTACCGTTTTCAATCAAAAAACCAAGTACGCAGTGTACTTCGTCGTAGTGGTAAAACCCGTTTTATTAAAGATACGGATTGGGAACGTGGTGTTCTGTGGTCTTGTGTTGCCGCTGCTTGGCAAGCAACACAGGATAACGAATATCTGACTGGTGTATTGGATTACACATTACATACTGGATTTCGTACAGGACCTAACCCGCGTTTTGCCGATGACCATGTCTGTACTCAAGCTTATTTAGCTGTAAATTCACAATTTGATCATCCAGAAGTCCTTGAACCCACTATTAACGCATTCAACCTTATGCTAGCTGAGCCAAAACCAGGTCGAGAAGACTGGTGGTGGTGTGATGCACTTTTCATGGCTCCCCCAGCTTTTGCTGCCTTATCAGCTCAAACAAATGACAGTCGCTACTTAGACTACATGCATACCGCTTATTGGGATGCAGTAGACTATTTGCGTGATCCTGAAACTGGCTTAATTTATCGTGATTATCGCTATATTCCAGATGGCAAAGGCGGTGAATTGCGTGAAAAAAATGGTGAGAAAGTATTTTGGAGTCGAGGTATTGGTTGGGTTATTGCATCTATCCCACGTATCTTACAATCTTTACCTGATGGTTTCCCTGCCCGCCAGCAGTATGTGAATTTATTTGTTGAACTAATGGAAGCTGTCATTCAATACCAACAAGATGATGGTTTCTGGCGTACCAGTTTACTTGACCCACAAAGCTTCCCAGCCCCTGAAAGTAGTGCGACTGCATTATTTAGCTATGGCTTAGCATGGGGCTTAAATCAAGGTTTACTGGAAGAGACACGTTATCTGCCTTTACTCGAAAAATCATGGTGTGCACTACAAAGCTGTATTCACCCCAATGGAATGCTAGGTTGGGTACAGCTTCCAGCGTTCAACCCACGAGATGTCCAGTATGACCATAATATGGATTATGGAGCAGGAGCCTATTTATTAGCCGCAAGTGAAGTTATCCAACTCAAGATTTAATCCATTACGACCCGATTTACCATTGCTCAAGTTGTCATTTCATTACTTTCTTTTTGGCCAATTTATTGGCCATTTTTCTTGCTTCTATTTTTCTCTCTTCTTTACAAGCCGGCAATAAAAAACCCACGATCACTCGTGGGCAAATGTATATTTAATAAAAAGTGATATTACCAAGTATATTGAATACCCACACGGAAGCGTGTTTGGCGGTCACTTGAAAATCTATTTTCTTTCACATTACCCACTTCAACAAATGGGCGCCATAAAGCACCATCATCCGCTTTAATATCATAACGAAGGCGAACGTTGTGCTGATAATCGAATTTCTTATCATTATAAAGAGGTTGAGCGTTGTCGGCCATTTCCCACATTAAATCTAACTGATACTGTAAGTCTAAGTTACCCCATTTATAACCTATCCAGCTATCAAACTCTTGGATTTTAGAGTGGTAATTACTGCCATTTTCCCCTGCTTGACCATAATCCCATACTTTCCATTTATAACGGCCTTGTAAACGAATACCGTTATCAAATGTATAGTTTAAACGGACATAAGGAACATAAACCAAACCTAATTTATCAAAATCAAGAGAAGCACCAACAAGCCCCACTAAATTTGGGTTTAATTTCGTATAATAAAAAGCTGAAAATTCAGAACCATCAATTTTCATTGCGTCATAGGCACCATCTTTATTTCCATAACGCGCATCAAGTTCAAATCCAATATTCTTTCCTGTATCCAAGAAAGCTTTAATTCTGTCCCCACTTTTTCCTGATGCATCTAAATATTGATGACGATATTCAATTGTTGTTTTATAGTTATTTGCGAGAGCATATTGTGATGAAATTGAAAATAACACTGCACTAGCAATAATTAATTTTTTCATTATCTTTATTCCAAAGCTGTGTACTATTTAAGCACGAGGATAGTGATTCCCTGTTTTATTAGAGAATAATATTTTCATTATTTTTAGTTAATGCCACCTAATTTATTAGGCGGCAATTAAGAAATAATTTATTTAACTTCACAAGCTGAAGCTTTTTTATTTAATTTATTTGTTGTAGCTGTAATAAATTCTGTTGGTCTCCAAGAATCACCGGTTTTTTCTAACCACGGTATGAGCTCATCTTTAATTAATTTATCAATAATTGGCGCATTTTCGTCTGCGACATTTTTCATTTGATAAGGGTCATTCACATTATCATAAAGAGTATATTTCAGCGGTTGTCCATCTTGGCGGTCAATAACCAATGTATGCGTTTTCGTTCTCACGCCACGTTTACCAAACGAAGGTTCACCATACGGTATAAATAAATAAAGTTGAGAATTGGCGACATCCCCCTCACCAGTGACTACGCGTTCAGCTAAGTTACTTCCTTCAACTGAGCCAGGGATCCATTGCTCTAACCCTAATAAACCTAGGATCGTTGGGTAGATATCAGGTGCTGACATTAATGCATCATCTTGCCCCGGTTTAATTTTACCCGGTAACCGAAACATCATCGGAACACGCATCGATTCATCATATGGGTTATTCTTTGTTGGCTGGCCATTTGCACCAAGACAACTGCCATGATCAGAGAAGAAAACAACCAATGTATTATCCGCCAGCCCTTGTTTTTCAAGCTCATCAACAATACGACCAAATTGTTCATCAACACCGTTTACCATCGCCAGATATTCTTTAAAGTATTGAGGACCATAACCTTCTTGGTATTCCACATCCCATTTAACATTTGGTCGAGTATTTAGCTCTTGCGAGGTTTTTCCTTTATAGGCATCGAGATACTTTTGTGGAACTTGGTCATACGGTGAATGCGGAGGGTTCATTGAAACAACCAGCGCAAATGGCTTGGTATTATCACGATACTGCCCATTTTTATTCTGTAAGAATTTTATGGCCATATCCGCTTCGTGCTCTGGTCCCCATTGGTCTACATAAATAGGTTTTTCACGAGGCGTATCATTGGCCCAATACATTGGTTTCATATGCAGGTCATATGTGCCATAGGAGTACCAAAAATCAAAGCCATGGCGGCGGTTTGGAGCAGCCCATTCATTCCAATAACGCCCTTCCATCGGGTTGTTATAGCTTTCAATGAAAGGGGCATATGGTGCATCTAAATGCCATTTACCAATATACCCCGTGCTGTAATCTAATGATTTTAAAACATCAGACCAACAATTGGCATAAGGTGATAAATCAATCCCTACCTTACCGCCATAATCATGAGCGTTGCCTGTGATACCGTTACGAACAGGATATTGCCCTGTCATAAACATGCCTCGGAATGGAGAACATAATGGGTAATTAGATGCCATTTGCGTCATCACTTTCGCTTGTTTCGCAAACTTATTTAAATTGGGCGTAATTGACGGGTCTTCTCCCATAAATTGTAAGGCATGGGCACGCATCTCATCGGGGAATACTATCAATAAGTTAGGGGCGTCATCGGGCCGATAAGGCTTAATATTTGAAGGTTTTCCATCACTGGCTAAAATGGGACTAGAAACCGACATTGCTGCACCGCTGGCTGCTAATCCTTTTATAAAGGTTCTGCGCGAAACAGTCATTGCTTCATCCTCTTTTTGTTTACGTTTACGTTTTCTTTCGTTTTTGGTTAATACATATTATTTATACTTTTACATAAGATCAAAAAGTAAGTGATCGAAAATATCAAAATTCAAGTAGAGATCACAAAAAATGAGCAATACACCAAGAAAAAGCCAACTAACGCACAATAAAAAGATGGTGCCAACTTATTGAAAATAAAAATAATATATTGATTTACAAAAGAAATAAATAATTCAGAGATAATGAGCACAAAAGCTAAACTCTGTTTGTAAATTGTATAAAAATGATGCTTTCACCTCATTTAGCGTATTTTCATTTACTTTCAATAATGTAAAAAACAGGTAATCCGAAACAATACAAAAAGATAAATTTTTATCACTATCCTATATTCTGTAAAAATTAATCAATATAAGGATAATTATAAAAATTATTCAATTATCTAAAATTAAGAAAAAATAAAATGCCAAAATATGACTTTAATCATTCATTCCATCTAGCTTTCTATTATTTTTTCAATAAAAATATTTTTTATTTTTAGAGTGAATTATATTTTAATTATCTGACAGATATATATATTAATTAAATTTAAGATAGGACAATTTTAAAGCGAAGTGTTAAATAAAATATACATCGTGAAAGAAGATTATCACGCTTTAATATCAATAATTTAACAAAGTTATTTAATAAGAAGAATAAGGCGGGAGTAAAGTCGCCCATTCTAATCCATTATTCAAATAATGCCACTATTAATTATCAATTTTATATTCTCACTAGCATTTCTTAGAAAAATTCAACAGGTCTGATATTCAGAATATCTTTAGTTGTGATAAAAGAATAATACTGTGAAATGAAATTACAGCCACAGATATAACTGATGTAAAACGAATTCTATAAGATGCTGGGGAATAAAAGAATGAATATTGTTGAGCGGTTTATTTCTTACACCAAAATTAACACCACCACTGATAGAGAAAAAGGCGCGGCAGGAATTATGCCTTCTTCAGAAGGACAACGCGTCCTTGCAAAACAGCTGGTTCAAGAGCTAGAAGCTCTCGGCGTTGAAGATATTAAGCTGCGTGACACAGCCATTGTCACCGCAACGTTGCCATCTAACCTTGATTATGATGTGCCGACGGTTGCTTTCTTTGGCCACTTAGACACCAGTGCAGAACAAACCAATGACACTAAAGCACAAATCTTGCCATATACCGGTGAAGATTTGTGTATGAATAAAGAGCTTAATATTTATCTACGTAAGAGTGAGTTCCCTGAACTGGTGAATTATATCGGTGATGACATCATTGTCACTGATGGAACTAGCTTATTAGGCGCTGACGATAAAGCCGCCATTGCCTCTATCATGGATATGCTGCAATACTTTAAGCAAAACCCGGAGATTAAACACGGCACAATTAAAATTGGTTTTGTGCCGGATGAAGAGCAAGGACTACGTGGCGCTAAAGTTTTCGATGTTAAAGAATTCGGTGCTGATTTTGCCTATACCCTCGACTGCTGTGGTATTGGTGAATTAGTTTATGAAAACTGGAACGCAGGAGATGCCGAAATCATCTTTACAGGTAAATCAGCACACCCAATGTCCGCAAAAGGCAAGCTGGTTAACTCATTATTAATGGCGCAAAAATTTATTGCCATGTTACCAGGTGGTGA
The DNA here is from genome assembly GCF_002843235.3 of Providencia huaxiensis. Classification (NCBI taxonomy): domain Bacteria; kingdom Pseudomonadati; phylum Pseudomonadota; class Gammaproteobacteria; order Enterobacterales; family Morganellaceae; genus Providencia; species Providencia huaxiensis. The sequence continues at coordinate 4,218,960 of NZ_CP031123.2, read as the reverse complement.
AGCCCCTGAGTATACAGATGGACGCGAAGGCTATTACTGGGTAAAACAAATGTCAGGTAACAGCGCTCGCACTGTTTTAAAAATGGATGTGCGTGATTTTACCGAAGACGGCTATCGCAAACGTATGGCTTTCTTAAAACAATTAGCAGAGAGCTGCGAAAGCCTTTGGGGCAACGAAAGTGTTGTTTGTAAGCTATCAGACCGCTACTCTAACGTTTACAATAGCCTACAAGGTGACAACCGTTATCCAATCGATATCGCTGTTGATGCCTATCAAGCTTGTGGCATTACGCCAAAAGTGATCCCAATGCGTGGTGGCTATGACGGAGCCGCTTTATCGCAAAATGGATTGCCTTGCCCTAATATCTTCACAGGCGCACATAACTTCCATTCAATCTATGAATACCTGCCAGTGAAATCCCTTTACGCCGCCAGCGATGTACTAAAACAAGTGGTACAAATCACCGCAGAACGCTTCAAACCAGGAGCTAAAGCATGATCCCAATTCTAACGGTTCTGATTATCGTTGTTTTGGTTGCGCGGTTTATTTTGAAGGGATACAAAGCTGAGCCAGTACTGTTAATCGCTGGCTTAGTATTGATGATATTCACCCTAGCCCTTGGCTGGGGGCCTATCCTCCCTAAAAATGTCGCCACCACCGGTATCACTTGGCTCGACCCATTTGAAGTCATGCGAGATTTATTCAGCAGCCGTGCAGCGGATCTCGGTTTAATGATCATGGCATTGATGGGCTTTGCGCACTATATGGACCATATCGGTGCCAATGAAGCGGTAGTTCGTGTTGCAACTAAGCCACTGAAAAATATGCGTTCACCTTACGTATTGCTATTTTTCTCTTTCTTGCTGGCGAGTATCTTGCAATTAGCTATTCCATCAGCGACAGGCTTAGCCGTACTGTTAATGGGTACCATGTTCCCAATTATGATAGGTTTAGGTCTATCACCTGCTTCTGCAGCTGGGGTCATCGCAACGTCTCTTGGGGTAGCCTACACACCAACCGCAATTGATGCTATTCGTGGTGCGAAAGCGGTCGACATGTCTGTCGTTGAGTATGTGCTTTACTATCAGGGCCCTGCAGCGTTAGCTACGGTATTAGTAGTCGGTATTACCCATATTTTCTGGCAACGTCACTGTGACCGTAAGCAAGGCTTTGTTCCCGAGATCGGTAAAGCCATTCAGTCTCATGAAAAAGAGAAAGTGACCAAGTCAGTTCCTGGGTATTATGCACTTCTCCCTATGTTACCCATTATTATGGCGGTAGGAACATCCAATTTGTTCTTTTCCGGTATTCACTTAGATGTCGTGACTATCGTACTGATTGCAATGGCAATCTGTATGGTGATTGAAACTCTTCGTGTACGTAACTTCAAACTGGTTTGTAATGGGTTCCAAACCTTCTTAAACGGAATGGGACACGCATTTAGTAATGTGGTGGGCTTACTGGTTGCAGCTGGGGTATTTGCTCATGGTATCAAAGTCAGTGGTGCTATTGACCAACTGATATTAGGTGCTGAATCTGTTGGTTTACCACCATTTGCCATGGCGATTGTATTCGCTTTAGTGACCTTAGCCGCCGCAATTATTATGGGCTCTGGTAATGCGCCATTCTTAGCATTCGTTGAACTCATTCCACAAATTGCTCACAGTATGGGCGTTAACCCAATTGCGATGATTTTACCTATGCAACAAGCCTCACACATGGGTCGAGGTATGTCGCCTGTTGCGGGGGTTATTATTGCGGTATCGAGTGGCGCAAAATTGCAGCCGTTTGATGTCGTGAAACGAACCGCGGTACCACTCATGGTTGGTTTTGTAGCTCACTGTGCAATTATTGGTATTTTTTACTAATTACTATATTTACCATTCAATAATTAAAGCGGGAAATATTCCCGCTTTTTACTTTTTCTAGCTAACCAATCCTAATGTTTACACTGGCAGTCTGAGGGGTCATCATGTTTGGGATCAGGGCAGCAAGAATCTATTGTCTTTTTTATAATATCAGACAATGTATTCACGGTATTTATAATGAGTGGCAAGTTTTCACAAACAGAATCGCATTCTGAAAGCCTTCTATCCGGTTTTACTGGTGGCGTTAAGCTATCACACAATATTTCCTGTAAAACCAACGAGAAATTTGCGATCCCAGTGGTATAAATGTATGAGCGTCCGTCGGTTTCTTTGGCTAGTCGTTCATACTCTCGCGTCACGTTATCTCTATCCACCAAGGTCGGAAAGCGATCTAAATTGGTTGGGTTATCATCCGGTGTGCCTTGGTAGGTATACACCTTAATTCCTCTTTCTTGAGCGACGGATATGGCTTCGTTATTTTTTGCGATAGCAGCACGCGTGAGAATTCCACCGCCCCCCTCCATTCCTTCATCACCCAACACAAAAATAGCTCTACGCGCATCATCTCGCCAATCAAAATGTTTACTTATATCAATAACCGCCCGACATAAATCCTCTTTATTTCCAGCATGATCTCGCCCATCGGATTCTTTAAACGGCAATCTAGCCTGTAGGTCCCTTTCGTTCGCGCCTGTTTTGATTAAATATTCACTGGCAGATTGGTCGAACTTTGTATTTGCCCAAGTCCCTTCGATACCTAAAAATGTCGCCCGAAGGTGGGATGGACACTTTGCTGATGCAGCCTCAATCGTCGCATCAATCTGTTTGCTTAAATCCCCAGCTTCATCAGACATTGAACCACTCGTATCAATAACAACAACTAAGTCTAATGCAATTTGCCCGTTTCCCGTCACGATCTGAGATGTATTCATTACTCCTAATGAATTTGATAGTAATCCATAATAATCCGAAAGGTTGGTTTGATTTGCATCGGTCTGTTCATTTGTCTTTTCTTTATCCATCGCATATTCCTTTTATTTATTTCTATTAAATATTTTTAAAATAATTTTTTATTATTGTTTTTATTACCATTTCTTTTTAATCAAGCAATTTATTATTACTTCTTTTTAGTGCTCGATATATTTCAAAAATAGAAATACGTATTCAAATAAACTAACACCATAAAAAGACTTTATTGGTGGGCTGATTGATTTTAATTAGGAAAAATTAATTGATAAAATCATTAGATATAAAAAAAGCCAGTACCTTTCGGCACTGGCTTCAATCAGGAATTTTACAGTAAAATCAGAAATTAGTTCTGATTGTCACTGCTAAAACCTGCATTTAACAGCTCAGCTAAGTTCGCTGTTGCTTCATCTGCACTCACTTGTGGTGCTTCCACAACATCGTTCAGATGACGGCGACGGATACGGTCTTGGTGATACGCAAAACCAGTACCTGCTGGGATCAGACGTCCAACAATAACGTTTTCTTTCAGACCACGTAATTCATCACGTTTACCAGCAACCGCAGCTTCAGTCAGTACGCGCGTCGTTTCTTGGAACGATGCTGCTGAGATAAAGGATTCTGTTGCCAGAGATGCCTTAGTAATACCCAACAGGTCACGAGCAAAGTTAGCTGGAATTTTACCTTCAGTTTCCAGTTTACGATTCGAAACTTTAACACGTGAGTACTCGACTTGTTCACCTTCGAGGAATTCAGAGCTTCCTGCATCCGCGATAGTGACTTTACGCAGCATCTGACGAACGATAACTTCAATGTGTTTATCGTTAATCTTAACGCCTTGTAAGCGGTAAACTTCCTGAACCTCGTTCGTGATATAACGCGTAACAGCATGGACACCACGCAGACGCAGAATATCGTGTGGAGATTCTGGACCATCCGAAACTACGTCACCGCGTTCAACGATCTCACCTTCGAACACGTTGAGCTGACGCCATTTAGGGATCATCTCTTCGTACGGATCGCTACCATCTAATGGTGTGATAACCAGACGACGTTTCCCTTTGGTTTCTTTACCAAACGAGATAATACCGCTGATTTCAGCCAAGATTGCAGGCTCTTTCGGACGACGTGCTTCGAACAAGTCAGCTACGCGTGGCAGACCACCCGTGATATCTTTAGTACCCACAGATTCTTGTGGAATACGCGCTAAGGTATCACCCGCATTGATAGCAACGCCATCGTCTAACTGAACAATTGCTTTACCCGGTAAGAAGTACTGAGTTGGCATGTCTGTGTTAGGGATAAGAACATCGTTACCTTTTGCGTCAATTACACGCAATGCAGGACGTAGGTCTTTACCACCACTGGTACGTTCCGCAGTATCCAGAACAACGATTGAAGACAGACCGGTTAATTCATCAGTCTGACGTGTCATTGTTTGACCATCAAGCATGTCAGAGAAGCTGATGAAACCAGACACTTCACTGACGACTGGCATGGTATGTGGATCCCAGTTCGCAACAGTTTCACCGCCCGTTACTGCATCGCCATCGCCTTTCGTCAAGTGCGCACCGTAAGGGACTTTATAGCTTTCTTTCGTACGGCCAAATTCATCAACCAGACGCAATTCAGTATTACGTGAAGTAATAACCAGTTTGCCTTCTGTGTTAGTAACGAATTTCGCGTTAACCAGTTTCAGAGTACCTGTGTTACGGACTTGAATGCTAGATTCTGCCGCCGCACGAGATGCCGCACCCCCGATGTGGAACGTACGCATCGTTAACTGTGTACCCGGCTCACCGATTGACTGTGCCGCGATAACCCCGATAGCTTCACCTTTGTTGATGATATGACCACGAGCAAGGTCACGACCATAACAGTGAGCACACACACCGAAGTCAGTTTCACAACTTACAACTGAACGAACTTTAACGCTGTCGACGGAGTTAGCTTCTAACAGGTCACACAGTTTTTCGTGCAGTAATGTATTACGTGGAACCAGAATGTCTGCCGTTCCTGGGATCAGGATATCTTCTGCAGTCACACGACCCAATACACGCTCACGCAGTGGTTCTTTAACGTCGCCACCCTCGATAACCGGAGTCATCAGGATACCTTCATGAGTTCCACAGTCGTCTTCAGTCACAACCAAGTCCTGTGCAACGTCAACTAAACGACGAGTCAAATAACCGGAGTTCGCTGTTTTCAATGCGGTATCGGCAAGACCTTTACGCGCACCGTGCGTAGAGATAAAGTACTGAAGAACGTTCAGACCTTCACGGAAGTTTGCCGTGATTGGTGTTTCGATGATGGAGCCATCTGGCTTAGCCATCAGACCACGCATACCTGCTAGCTGACGAATCTGAGCTGCAGAACCACGAGCACCGGAGTCGGCCATCATAAAGATACTGTTGAAAGAAACTTGTTGTTCTTCGACGCCATCACGGTTAATAACCGCTTCAGTCGACAAGTTTTCCATCATCGCTTTAGCAACACGTTCGTTTGCTGCTGCCCAGATATCGATAACTTTGTTGTAACGTTCGCCTGCTGTTACCAGACCAGACTGGAACTGTTCCTGAATTTCTGCAACTTCAGCTTCTGCTTCGGCGATGATCCCAGCTTTTTTCTCTGGAATAACCATATCGTCGATACCAACTGATGCACCAGAACGTGCCGCATAGGCAAAACCGGTATACATGATTTGGTCAGCAAAAATAACAGTAGGCTTCAGGCCCAGAACACGGTAACAGGTGTTCAGCATTTTGGAGATAGCTTTCTTACCTAACGCTTGGTTTACCAGAGCATAAGGCAGACCTTTCGGTACGATCATCCATAAAATTGCACGACCAACAGTGGTGTCAACTAAACCAGTGTTGATTGTAATGTTACCTTCCGAATCTTTTACTTCTTCAGTGATACGGACTTTAACGCGGGCATGCAGTGACGCATGACCTGAACGGTAAACACGCTCAGCTTCTTTAGGACCGGCTAATACCATGCCCTCGCCTTTCGCGTTTACGCAGTCACGTGTCATGTAGTAAAGACCCAATACAACGTCCTGAGAAGGAACGATGATCGGCTCACCACTTGCAGGTGACAGGATGTTGTTGGTTGACATCATCAACGCACGTGCTTCTAACTGAGCTTCCAGAGTCAGAGGAACGTGTACCGCCATTTGGTCTCCATCGAAGTCGGCGTTATATGCCGCACAAACGAGTGGGTGCAATTGGATAGCTTTACCTTCGATAAGAATAGGTTCGAAAGCTTGGATACCCAGACGGTGAAGTGTTGGTGCACGGTTCAGCATGACTGGGTGTTCACGGATGACTTCATCCAAGATATCCCAAACAACCGCTTCTTCGCGCTCAACCATTTTCTTCGCAGCTTTAATGGTTGTAGCCAGACCACGTAATTCTAATTTGCCATAGATGAATGGTTTGAATAACTCAAGAGCCATTTTCTTCGGCAGACCGCACTGATGCAGACGCAGGTATGGACCCACGGTGATAACAGAACGACCTGAGTAGTCAACACGCTTACCAAGTAAGTTCTGACGGAAACGACCTTGTTTACCTTTGATCATATCTGCCAAAGATTTCAGAGGACGTTTGTTAGAACCTGTGATTGCACGACCACGACGACCGTTATCTAACAGGGCGTCAACGGCTTCTTGCAACATACGTTTTTCGTTACGTACGATGATGTCTGGCGCAGCCAGATCCAGAAGACGTTTCAGACGGTTATTACGGTTGATTACGCGACGATACAGATCGTTCAGATCTGATGTTGCGAAACGACCACCATCGAGTGGAACTAATGGACGCAGATCCGGTGGTAATACTGGCAGCACGTTTAAGATCATCCACTCTGGTTTGTTACCAGATTGGATAAATGCTTCCAGCAGTTTGATACGTTTGGTCAGCTTCTTACGCTTAGTTTCAGAGTTAGTTTCGTTTAACTCTTCGCGCAGGGTTTCACACTCGTTCTCAAGATCGAGGTTTTTCAGCAGGCCTTGGATTGCTTCCGCACCCATTTTCGCATCAAATTCGTCACCGAACTCTTCCAACGCATCTAAATATTGCTCTTCTGTCAGAATCTGTGCACGCTCAAGGCTAGTCATACCGCCTTCAACAACAACATATGATTCAAAGTACAGAACGCGTTCGATATCACGCAGTGGCATATCGAGCAGTAAACCGATACGGGATGGCAGTGATTTTAAGAACCAAATATGTGCAGTCGGAGAAGCAAGTTCAATGTGCCCCATGCGCTCACGACGGACTTTGGTCTGTGTAACTTCAACGCCACACTTCTCACAAATCACACCACGGTGTTTTAAACGTTTGTACTTACCGCACAGACATTCGTAGTCTTTTACTGGCCCGAAAATACGCGCACAGAAAAGACCATCACGCTCAGGCTTGAACGTACGGTAGTTAATGGTTTCTGGCTTTTTAACTTCACCGAATGACCATGAACGGATCATATCAGGTGATGCCAGAGCAATCTTGATAGCATCAAACTCTTCGGTCTTGGTTTGCGCTTTCAGAAACTTTATTAAGTCTTTCACAAAATGCTCCTGTCGGAGTTAGACCTGTCAGGTGAGTGTTCAAAGACACTCTCCCCAAATCCCAGTGCTTACATGTGCCGAAAGGCGAACCTTTCGGCATAAAACGAATTACTCGTCTTCCAGCTCGATGTTGATACCCAGAGAACGGATTTCTTTCAGCAATACGTTGAAAGATTCCGGCATACCAGGTTCCATCTGATGGCTGCCATCGACGATGTTTTTATACATCTTCGTACGGCCGTTAACGTCATCCGATTTAACTGTAAGCATTTCTTGAAGAGTATAGGCTGCACCGTATGCTTCCAGTGCCCACACTTCCATCTCCCCGAAACGCTGACCACCGAACTGCGCTTTACCACCCAGCGGTTGCTGAGTAACCAAGCTATAAGAACCAGTTGAACGGGCGTGCATCTTATCGTCAACCAAGTGGTTCAGTTTCAGCATATACATATAACCAACGGTAACTTGACGCTCAAATTTCTCGCCAGTACGACCATCGAATAATGTAATCTGACCTGAAGTTGGCAGACCACCCAATTTCAGCAGTTCTTTGATTTCTTTCTCTTTCGCACCATCAAATACTGGTGTCGCAATTGGCATACCTTTTTTCAGGTTCTCAGCCAAACGCATAACTTCTTCGTCAGAGAAAGTATTCAAGTCAACTTTCTGGCGTGGATCATCACCTAAATCGTACGCTTTTTGGATAAACTCACGCAGTTTGGCAACTTCTTCTTGCTGTTTAAGCATAGCATTGATTTTTTCACCAATACCTTTCGCAGCCATCCCTAAGTGGGTTTCCAAAATCTGACCGATGTTCATACGTGATGGTACGCCTAGCGGGTTCAGAACGATGTCAACTGGGTTACCGTTTTCATCATAAGGCATGTCTTCAACTGGGTTGATTTTTGAGATAACACCTTTGTTACCATGGCGACCCGCCATTTTATCACCCGGTTGAATTTGACGTTTAACCGCCAGATAAACCTTAACAATTTTCAGTACACCAGGTGCTAAGTCATCACCTTGAGTAATTTTACGACGTTTTGCATCAAGTTTTTTCTCAAACTCAGATTTCAGTTCGTCATACTGTTCAGCTAATTGCTCTAACTGGTTTTGCTTCTCTTCGTCTGCTAAAGATAACTCTAACCAACGATCGCGAGGCAGTTTGTCCAGTTTTTCAGCTTCAATTCCGCCGTTAACCAGTACAGAACGGATACGAGCAAACAGGCCAGCTTCGAAAATACGCAGCTCTTCTGTTAAGTCTTTCTTCGCATCACGTAACTGAGTTTCTTCGATCTCTAATGCACGTTTGTCTTTCTCTACACCGTCACGGGTAAATACTTGTACGTCAATAACCGTACCAGAAACACCGTTAGGAACACGTAAAGAAGAGTCTTTAACGTCTGATGCTTTTTCACCGAAGATAGCACGTAACAGTTTCTCTTCTGGCGTCAGCTGAGTTTCACCTTTAGGTGTGACTTTACCAACCAGAATGTCGCCGCCTTTCACTTCCGCACCGATATACACGATACCGGATTCGTCAAGTTTAGACAGAGCAGCTTCACCGACGTTTGGAATATCTGCAGTGATTTCTTCAGGCCCTAATTTAGTGTCACGAGACACACAAGAGAGTTCCTGAATATGAATAGTAGTGAAACGGTCTTCTTGAACAACACGCTCAGAAACTAAGATGGAGTCTTCGAAGTTATAACCATTCCATGGCATGAATGCCACGCGCATGTTTTGACCAAGTGCTAATTCGCCGAGGTCTGTTGAAGGACCATCTGCTAACACGTCACCACGTTCAACTGGCTCACCTAAAGATACGCAAGGCATCTGGCTAATACAGGTGTTCTGGTTAGAACGAGTATATTTAGTCAGGTTATAAATATCGATTCCAGCTTCGCCCGGATACATCTCATCTTCGTTAACTTTGATAACGATACGAGACGCATCAACGTACTGAACTGAACCACCACGTCTTGCAACAGCGGTAACACCCGAGTCAACCGCTACTGCACGTTCCATACCCGTACCAACTAATGGTTTGTCAGCACGCAGAGTAGGAACCGCTTGACGTTGCATATTCGCACCCATCAATGCACGGTTGGCGTCATCGTGTTCAAGGAATGGGATCAGTGACGCACCAACAGAAACAACCTGTTGAGTCGAAACGTCCATATACTCAACCTGTTCACGGCTGAATAAACTTGATTCACCTTTGTTACGGCAAGTAATCAGTTCTTCAACGAAGCTACCATCATCACCTAAAACGGTGTTTGCCTGAGCAATGATGAAGTTACCTTCTTCAATTGCAGACAGATAATGGATTTCGTCTGTAACTAGACCATCACGCACTAAACGGTATGGGGTTTCTAAGAAACCATACTCATTGGTCTGTGCATAAACAGATAATGAGTTGATCAGACCGATGTTCGGACCTTCAGGCGTTTCGATAGGACAGACACGACCGTAGTGAGTTGGGTGAACGTCACGTACTTCGAAGCCCGCACGCTCACGAGTCAGACCACCTGGGCCTAACGCAGAGATACGACGTTTGTGCGTAATTTCAGACAGTGGGTTGTTCTGGTCCATAAATTGGGACAGCTGGCTAGAACCAAAGAACTCTTTCACTGCGGCTGAAATTGGTTTCGCGTTGATCATATCTTGTGGCATTAATGCATCGAGGTCGCCCAGAGAAAGACGCTCTTTCACTGCACGCTCAACACGAACCAGACCTACACGGAATTGGTTCTCAGCCATTTCGCCAACGGAACGAATACGACGGTTACCTAAGTGGTCGATATCATCCACTTCGCCTTTACCGTTACGGATATCGATGAGTTTACGCATAACATCAATGATGTCTTCTTCACTCAGGATACCTGAACCTTCAATTTCTTCACGGTTCAGTGAACGGTTGAACTTCATACGACCTACCGCAGACAAGTCGTAACGGTCTTCAGAGAAGAACAGGTTCTCGAACAGGTTTTCTGCAGCTTCGCGGGTTGGTGGCTCACCAGGACGCATCATGCGGTAGATTTCTACCAATGCACTCAGACGGTCGTTAGTTGGGTCGACACGAACGGTTTCAGAAATGTAAGCACCGTGGTCTAAGTCATTGGTAAACAATGTTTCGATTGTTTTATGACCAGACTGGCTCAGACGTGCCAACATGTCTAAAGAAAGTTCCATGTTCGCTGCACAAATCAGCTCACCGGTGCTTTCATCAATGTAGTCTCTAGCAACAACTTTACCTGCGATATATTCAACAGGTACTTCGATGCTATTGATTTCTTCTTTTTCTAACTGACGAATATGACGTGCAGTGATACGGCGGCCTTTTTCTACATAGACTTTACCGTTCGCTTCGATATCAAAAGAAGCAGTTTCACCACGCAGACGCTCAGGAACCAGCGTCATCATCAGTTTATTATCACGGATTTGGAATACAGTTTTGTCGAAGAACAGATTTAAGATTTCTTCGGTGTTGTAATCCATTGCACGCAGAATAATGGTCGCAGGTAATTTACGGCGACGGTCAATACGTACAAACAGGTTATCTTTCGGGTCAAATTCGAAATCAAGCCATGAACCACGGTAAGGGATAATACGTGCGTTATAGAGCACTTTACCTGAAGAGTGTGTTTTACCTTTATCGCTGTCAAAGAATACACCCGGACTACGGTGTAACTGAGAAACGATAACACGCTCAGTACCGTTGATAACGAAAGTTCCGTTTTCAGTCATGAGTGGAATTTCACCCATGTAGACTTCTTGTTCTTTGATGTCTTTAACAGTTCCTTCCGGTGCTTCACGCTCATAAACGATGAGACGCAATTTCACACGCAAAGGCGCAGAGTAAGTTACACCGCGAATTTGACATTCTTTAACATCAAAAACAGGCTCGCCTAAACGATAGCTGACATATTGTAATTCAGCATTACCGCTGTAGCTCTGAATTGGAAACACAGAACGGAAAGCTGCTTCCAGCCCATTCTGGCCATCAGGATCTTGCTCGATAAACTTCTGGAACGAGTCAAGTTGGATAGAAAGGAGATAAGGTATGTCCAAAACTTGTGGACGTTTACCAAAATCCTTACGAATACGTTTTTTCTCGGTATAGGAGTAAACCATAGGTTTCCTCAGCTCGTTGATCAGTGACCCAAGTGGTTAGCTCTTAATGTAAGAGACTGAACCGCAACGCGTTTTTTATAAGAAACGGAAAATGAATACTTTCCTTAATACTCATTGCTATTACTCTTAAATCATTTCATTGCGTCACTTTTGCTACCGAGCTACCCGAGCGGGTCGTAGCGAAGAACACAGTATATTAAGTCGTCAATAGAAAGAAGTATTGGAGGGTTGTTGTTAACATTAAAACTGCGTGAAAAGCTGTTAACACCCATCACGCTTTACAGCGCAAAAAGGCTGGTGATTAAAAAATCACCAGCCATCAGCCTAATTAGACTAGGCTGCGTTCTTGAAATTGAACTTATTTAAGTTCAACAGAAGCGCCTGCTTCTTCAAGAGCTTTCTTCAGAGTTTCAGCTTCATCTTTGCTTGCAGCTTCTTTGATAGTAGCTGGAGCAGATTCTACCATGTCTTTAGCTTCTTTTAAGCCAAGACCGGTTGCGCCACGTACTGCTTTGATAACTGCAACTTTGTTACCGCCGATAGCAGACAGAACAACGTCGAATTCAGTTTTTTCTTCAGCAGCTTCAGCTGGGCCCGCAGCAACAGCAACAGCTGCAGCAGCAGAAACGCCGAATTTTTCTTCCATCATAGTAATCAGTTCAACAACGTCCATTACAGACATTTCTGCAACTGCATCAAGGATTTGGTCTTTAGTGATAGACATAACAAGTGTTCCTAAAATTCAGAAATAGTTTATACGTTAAAAAGCAACGAAGGAAAGGGCTTATGCAGCTTCTTTCTGATCGCGCAGAGCAGCCAGAGTACGAACCAATTTGCCGGCAGCGGCTTCTTTCATGGTTGCCATCAGGCGTGCGATTGCTTCATCGTAAGTTGGGAGAGTTGCCAGACGATCGATATCTTTCGCTTGGATTAACTCACCTTCAAAGGCCGCAGCTTTAATCTCAAATGCTGGATTCGCTTTCGCGAACTCTTTGAACAGACGAGCGCCAGCGCCCGGGTGTTCGTTAGAGAAAGCAATTAAGGTTGGACCGACAAACACGTCTTTCAGTACATCATAAGAAGTACCTTCAACAGCACGGCGGATCAGTGTATTACGAACAACACGGATATAAACGCCAGCTTCGCGACCTGCTTTACGCAGTTCAGTCATTTTTGCTACAGTTACGCCGCGTGAATCGGCAACAACTGCAGAAAGCGCGCCTTTGGCTACTTCGCTGACTTCAGCAACAATCGCTTGTTTGTCTTGAAGATTTAGTGCCATTAGCTTCTTGCTCCTGGATTAACCGGGAAACCCCGGGACTCACATCACTCAGATACAACATGTACTTGAGCGCTAAAACACGGTGAGCAGAATAGAATCCAGAATAAAATTCTAGGTATCTCTGTCACCGTCTACGCAGGTAAATTAAGTAGCTAATATAACCACACCTGCGGTCTTGGACGGGGTCTGGAAAGGCCAGACTCCATACCGAAATTTGTGGTTTGTTGAGTATATCGCTATACCCAACAAACTCAAGGCGTCAAATTTTATACAAAATTGACGCAAAGGTAAAGCCTAATTACTGATTAGCCGAAGCTATAGCAATTAAACTGTCGCTGACAGACCAGCTTGGTCAACAGCAACACCTGCACCCATAGTGGTAGACAGGCTAACTTTCTTGATGAAAACACCTTTAGCTGAAGCTGGTTTTGCTTTTTTCAGTGCAATCAGCAGAGCTTCTAAGTTTTCTTTCAGTTTGTCAGCGTCGAAATCAACTTTACCGATAGTGGTATGGATGATTCCGTTTTTATCGTTACGGTAACGAACCTGACCTGCTTTAGCATTGTTAACTGCTTCAGCAACGTTAGGAGTTACAGTACCAACTTTCGGGTTTGGCATCAGACCACGTGGGCCCAGAACTTGACCTAATTGGCCAACAACGCGCATTGCATCTGGAGAAGCAATAACAACGTCAAAGTCCATTTCACCAGCTTTGATTTTATCAGCCAGATCTTCCATACCTACCAGTTCAGCGCCTGCAGCTTTAGCAGCTTCAGCGTTTGCGCCTTGTGCGAACACAGCAACGCGAACTGAACGGCCAGTACCGTGTGGCAGTACAGTTGCACCGCGAACGTTTTGGTCAGATTTACGAGCATCGATGCCCAGGTTGATAGCTACGTCAACGCTTTCTACGAATTTAGCAGTTGCTAATTCTTTCAGCAGTGCAACGGCTTCATTGATGTCATACTGTTTAGTTACATCAACTTTCTCACGGATATTGCGCATGCGCTTAGTCAGTTTAGCCATTGTCTTAGTCCTCCACTACCAGGCCCATGGAACGAGCAGTACCTTCAATTGAACGCATCATTGCGTCAACATCAGCACCAGTCATGTCCGCAGCTTTAGTTTCAGCGATTTCACGAATCTGAGCAGAGGTCACTTTACCAACTTTATCTTTGTTAGGCTTGCCTGAACCAGACTTAACGCCAGCTGCTTTTTTCAGCAGAACTGCTGCAGGTGGAGTTTTGGTAACGAAAGTGAAAGAACGGTCTGCGTAAACAGTAATAACAACAGGAATTGGTAAACCTTTTTCCAGGCTGTCTGTTTTTGCGTTGAACGCTTTACAGAATTCCATGATGTTAACACCTTGTTGACCCAGTGCTGGACCAACCGGTGGACTTGGGTTCGCCATACCAGCTGCAACTTGCAGCTTAACGTAGGCTTGAACTTTCTTAGCCATGATATTTCCTCTAGATGGGTGATAGCGCCTTACGGTTTGCAAGGCTCCCCGTTACATTAAACATGCCCCGCACATTAGTTTGCGCCGAACATAAAAACAAAAGGCGCGAAATTGTAGTCAAATTTCACGCCTTTTGCAAGTCAGTTTTGTCGTTTAGATTAGGCTTTCTCTACCTGACCAAAATCCAATTCGACTGGAGTTGCACGACCAAAGATAGAAACAGAGACTTTCAAGCGGCTCTTTTCATAATCAATTTCTTCAACAACACCGTTAAAGTCAGCAAATGGGCCTTCGCTAACACGAACCATTTCACCTGGTTCAAACAGTGTTTTCGGACGTGGCTTATCACCAACTTGTTGTAAGCGGTTCATAATAGCATCAACTTCTTTATCGCTAATTGGCGCTGGACGATCTGACGTTCCGCCAATGAACCCCATTACACGCGGTACACTACGTACTAAGTGCCAAGAGTCATCATTCATGACCATTTGGACTAAGACATAGCCTGGGAAGAATTTGCGTTCACTCTTACGGCGCTGACCGCTACGGATTTCAACAACTTCTTCTGTTGGAACCATAACTTCGCCAAAAGAATCTTCCATAGCATGTAATTTGATATGTTCACGTAAAGACTGTGCTACGCGACCTTCAAAACCAGAGAATGCCTGAATGACATACCAGCGCTTTTTAGGTGAATCGGACATTTAGAATAACCTCAGGCTTGTAATAAATGAAACTAAACGCACCAGGATACCATCGAGTCCCCACAGTATTAATGACATTACAGCCGTTACTGCAGCAACAATTAAAGTAGTTTGTAATGTTTCCTGGCGAGTAGGCCAAATGACTTTTCTCATCTCGACGCGAGCTTCGCGTGCAAACGCCAGTGTAGCTTTACCTTTTGTGGTCCATAAAGCGACAGCACCTGCAATAGCGACAACAGCCACAACTGCAAAAGCACGCAGCGCGAGATTATATTGACGGAAGTAATAATTACCAACAATAGCAATTATTAATAAGGCACAGACAATGACCCACTTGAAGATGTCTGCACTGCGTCCACTTCCTTGAGCTTCGCTATTCGCACTCATAATTCAACCTGTTACCATGAAGTATGTACAAAGCCTGCTTGTTTACAAAGGTAAAACAACCAAGCCAAACCAATAGAATATGCCAACATATCCCTCAATTACTACAAACTAAGCCTGCAAAATTTGATAGGGATATCAATAGCATCACCTGCGATCTAAAAGTAATTAGCCTTGTTAATGGAGGTAATTAGCGTTATTCGTTCTGCAAATACAACAAGTTGCAGTAACATTTTATTTCGCAAGTACTACTTGTATGTCAGTACTATCACTTTACAAGTGTTACCCATTTCACAAGTGCTATTCCATTTTGCAGGAATTTCAGCATGCTCAGCAAATTTTTAACTGCACCAAGTAAGAAAATAACTTTCTTTTTGTGGCAGCGGTAAAATATACCATATCTTCCGAGCAAAACCTTAATAAATCTCATATAACTGCGTAAAGGAACCTGTGCAGTTATCAATTCGTTATTTCAGAGCCTATCTCACCAATAATTATACAAATGATTGATGAGATAGGTTCTTCATTTTGCAACGTCTGAATTTTGCAATGCCTAAATTTTGTAACGTATAAAAAGGACGTCTATTAGACGCCCTTTTTTACTAAGTAGTTCTTTCTTATTCAGAAAGAGCGGTATTATGCAATAATTTTTGCAACAACACCCGCACCTACAGTACGGCCACCTTCACGAATTGCGAAACGTAAACCGTCGTCCATCGCGATTGGGTGGATCAGGGTAACGATCATGTTGATGTTATCACCTGGCATTACCATCTCTACGCCTTCTGGCAGTTCGATAGTACCTGTTACGTCAGTTGTACGGAAGTAGAACTGTGGACGGTAACCTTTGAAGAATGGAGTGTGACGACCACCTTCATCTTTGCTCAGAATATAGACTTCTGATTCGAATTTAGTGTGTGGCTTGATTGAACCTGGTTTTGCCAGTACTTGACCACGTTGAATTTCTTCACGTTTAGTACCACGCAGCAGAACACCAACGTTCTCACCCGCACGACCTTCGTCCAGCAGTTTACGGAACATTTCAACGCCAGTACAAGTTGTTTTAACCGTGTCTTGGATACCAACGATTTCAACTTCTTCACCAACTTTGATGATACCACGCTCAACACGGCCTGTTACTACTGTACCACGACCAGAGATTGAGAATACGTCTTCGATTGGCAGCAGGAATGGTTTGTCAATTGCACGCTCTGGTTCTGGGATGTAAGAATCCAAGTGACCTGCTAATTCAACAATTTTCGCTTCCCACTCTGGGTTGCCTTCCAGCGCTTTCAGAGCTGAACCACGGACAACTGGAGTGTCGTCGCCTGGGAAATCGTATTGAGACAGAAGTTCACGAACTTCCATTTCAACTAATTCTAACAGTTCTTCGTCGTCTACCATGTCACATTTGTTCAGGAAAACGATGATGTAAGGAACACCTACTTGGCGGCCTAACAGGATGTGCTCACGAGTTTGTGGCATTGGGCCATCAGTCGCAGCAACAACCAGGATTGCACCGTCCATCTGAGCAGCACCAGTGATCATGTTTTTAACATAGTCGGCGTGTCCTGGGCAGTCTACGTGTGCGTAGTGGCGAGTTGGAGTATCGTATTCTACGTGTGAAGTAGAGATGGTGATACCACGCGCTTTTTCTTCTGGTGCGTTATCGATTTGGTCGAATGCACGAGCAGAACCGCCGTAAGTTTTAGCCAGAACAGTAGTGATAGCTGCTGTCAGAGTAGTTTTACCGTGGTCAACGTGGCCGATAGTACCAACGTTAACGTGCGGTTTTGAACGTTCAAATTTTTCTTTAGACACGACTCTATTCCTTATGGAGTTCCCTCTTCACGATAAAGAAGGAACTTAAATTAAAGTAGTTAACCGATAAAAATCGATTATTTAGCGTTACGAGCTTCGATTACAGCTTGTGCAACGTTGTTTGGTGCTTCATTGTACTTCAGGAACTCCATAGAGTATGAAGCACGACCTTGTGTCTGAGAACGCAGGTCAGTAGCATAACCGAACATTTCTGACAATGGTACTTGTGCACGAACGACTTTACCAGTAGGCAGGTCATCCATACCTTCAATCATACCACGACGACGGTTCAGGTCACCAATAACATCACCCATGTAGTCTTCTGGTGTTTCCACTTCAACTTTCATGATTGGCTCAAGCAGAACTGGTTTAGCTTTTTTGAAGCCATCTTTAAACGCGATTGAAGCCGCAAGTTTAAACGCCAATTCAGAGGAGTCAACATCATGGTAAGAACCGAAATGTAAACGAACACCCATGTTAACAACCGGGTAACCAGCTAATGGACCAGATTTCAGCTGTTCTTGGATACCTTTGTCAACTGCAGGGATGTATTCAGTTGGAATCACACCACCTTTGATGTCGTTGGCAAATTCGTAATCCATTTGAACGCCGTCTTTATCGTTTTTGTTCAGTGGGAACATATCGATAACGACATGACCGTACTGACCACGACCACCAGACTGTTTCGCGTGTTTACCTTCGATATCAGTCACTTTCATAGTGATTGCTTCACGGTAAGCAACTTGAGGTTTACCAACGTTCGCTTCAACTTTAAATTCACGACGCATACGGTCAACCAGAACGTCCAAGTGCAATTCACCCATACCAGCGATGATAGTCTGATTAGTCTCTTCATCACTTGATACGCGGAATGATGGGTCTTCTTGAGCCAAGCGGCCTAATGCGATACCCATTTTTTCTTGGTCAGCTTTAGTTTTTGGTTCAATTGCAACAGAGATTACTGGCTCTGGGAATTCCATACGCTCCAGGATGATTGGTGCATCAACAGCACATAAAGTATCACCTGTAGTTACGTCTTTCAGACCGATTGCCGCCGCGATGTCACCAGCGCGAACTTCTTTGATCTCTTCACGTTTGTTAGCGTGCATCTGTACGATACGGCCAAAACGTTCTTTTTTCGATTTCACTGCGTTCAGAACTGTGTCACCTGAGTTAACAACACCAGAGTAAACACGGAAGAACGTTAAGTTACCAACGAATGGGTCAGTTGCAATTTTAAATGCTAATGATGAGAATGGCTCATCATCACTTGCGTGACGCTCTGCAGGTGTGTCTTTACCGTCATCCAGAATACCATTGATTGCAGGTACATCTGTTGGCGCAGGTAAGTAATCAACCACCGCATCCAGCATCGCCTGAACACCTTTGTTCTTAAATGCAGAACCACAGGTAACCAGGATAATTTCGCTTGCAAGAACACGTTGACGTAATGCAGCTTTAATTTCTGCTTCAGTCAGTTCTTCACCGCCCAGATATTTTTCCATCAGTTCTTCTGATGCTTCTGCTGCGGTTTCGATCAGGTTGTTGTGCCACTCTTCAGCTGCTTCTTGCATGCTCGCAGGGATATCTTCGTATTCGAAGGTAACGCCCTGGTCTTCATCGCTCCACTTAATTGCTTTCATTTTCAGCAAGTCAACAACACCTGTGAACGCTTCTTCTGCGCCGACTGGTAATTGCAGTGGAACTGCGTTAGCTGCTAAACGTGATTTTAATTGCTCAACAACACGTAAGAAGTTCGCACCCATACGGTCCATTTTGTTAACGAACGCGATACGTGGAACTTTATATTTGTTAGCCTGACGCCATACAGTTTCAGACTGTGGCTGAACACCACCAACTGCACAGTAAACCATTACTGCGCCATCAAGAACACGCATAGAACGTTCTACTTCGATTGTGAAGTCAACGTGTCCCGGGGTGTCGATGATGTTGATACGGTGTGGCTCATACTGTTTTGCCATACCAGACCAGAATGCAGTAGTCGCTGCAGATGTGATAGTAATACCACGCTCTTGCTCCTGCTCCATCCAGTCCATTGTTGCAGAACCTTCGTGAGTTTCACCAATTTTATGGTTTACACCAGTATAGAACAGAATACGTTCAGAAGTTGTGGTTTTACCGGCGTCGATGTGTGCACTGATACCGATATTACGATAACGTGCTATGGGCGTTTGACGGGCCATTTTTTCCTCTCTCGTGGGCGTTCAATGCTTCATATAAAGGGTAGCAAATGGCTACCCTGAGATACATCACTAATGTAGGTAAGAAATAATTACCAACGATAGTGTGCGAACGCCTTGTTAGCTTCTGCCATACGGTGAACGTCTTCACGTTTCTTAACAGCGGAACCTTTGTTCTCAGCAGCGTCTGATAATTCATTTGCCAGGCGAAGTGCCATAGATTTATCACCGCGTTTACGAGCAGCATCAACGATCCAACGCATTGCCAGGGCATTACGACGAACCGGGCGAACTTCAACTGGAACTTGGTAAGTTGAACCACCAACACGGCGGGATTTAACTTCCACAGTCGGACGCACGTTATCCAGTGCTAATTCGAATGCATCAAGTTCAGTTTTACCAGAACGCTGAGCAAGGGTCTCAAGTGCGTTATATACGATTGCTTCAGCAGTAGATTTTTTCCCGTCTACCATCAGGATATTTACAAATTTGGCCAGTAATTCTGATCCGAACTTAGGATCTGGAAGAATTTTACGTTGACCTATTACGCGACGACGTGGCATGGATATGACTCCGTTGTTAATTCAGGTTTGTCCAAAACTCTACGAGAGTATTTTGACATTAAGATTAAAATGTTTGGCCTTACTTAACGGAAATCCATTAAGCCTTAGGTTTCTTCGCGCCGTATTTAGAACGAGCTTGCTTACGGTCTTTAACACCAGAACAGTCCAGTGCACCGCGAACGGTGTGATAACGCACACCTGGTAAGTCTTTAACACGACCACCACGGATAAGGATAACGGAGTGCTCCTGCAAGTTGTGGCCTTCACCACCGATGTAGGAAGAAACTTCGAAACCGTTAGTTAAACGAACACGGCATACTTTACGTAATGCTGAGTTTGGTTTCTTAGGAGTGGTAGTATATACACGAGTACATACGCCACGTTTTTGCGGGCAAGCTTCCAGTGCTGGAACGTTGCTTTTAACAACTTTCGAGCTACGAGATTTGCGTACCAGCTGATTAATAGTTGCCATTATTAAAAAAGCTCCTGGTTTTATTGCTTCGTAAACACGGATTTTGACCTCGTTCGCCAACATGACGATACACGAGGACGCGAAATTTTATTGCTGACTGGCTCAGGTGTCAAGAAATATACAACTTTTAATGCCTTTATATGGCAAAATGTTGTTTTTGGACTTCTGTTAGCTTCACAAAACCTTGATATGTGATCACAGAAACTGTGGTTGAGAGGGTATTTTGCAACCCGCGAGCGTTGATGTCGACATCCAAAGCGTACAGCTGCGCGCCTGTTTTTTGTAATGCAGCAAGAAAAGGCGACTGTGCGACTGCCGCAACCACGCCATCCTGCATCAGTAAAACTACGTCTTCAGCCGTAATAAAACCTAGCATCGCAGAAAAATCACATTTAAATGGAGATGTTGCTAATGTATACAGCATAGAAAAGATCCTACTATAGATCAAAACCTAACCCAAGCTCAAAATTCGCACAATAGATTAAAAATTAAGCACCACATCACATTCCGCTATTTTAGCTCTAATCTCTTTCTTGTTGAGAATTGTTGGAGTCACAACCCATTCACCATTCTCCCCCAACCCTCTTTCTTGTAGCGAAGCACCGCAGAGATAAATTTTTTCAATGTCATATAATGGCAATATTTTAAATGTAACGATGTAATCTCGGGCAAGCACTTCAGCAGGGTGTTGATTTGCTAGAAGCTGGTAGACACCATCAGAGAGAAAAAACACCTGAATGTCTTCTGTCAGCGCTGAAGTTGCTAATAATGCATCTAGCCCTTCTCGGCCACTGGCATTTCCATGGGGCATGGTTGTAAAGACAAAAGCTATTTTTTTCACACGATACCTTGTATTGAGCTGTTCTTAGAATTGAATCGTTCGGTCTGTGGTTATCATCGCTTCAGCAAGGCTCCCTAACCCGCTCATGATAAAGCCCTCAGCAAGGTTAGCCGTTGGAAGAGATAAACTTTGCGCTTGTTCTTGGTCAACCACTCCTCGACGCAGCGCAGCGGAAACACAGATATGCATTTCACACCCAGATTGTTTTGCGAGTTCCTGCCAAGCTGGAACTAAATTAAATTCATCTGTTGCCGGTGATGTGAGCAGGTTCGCATTGAAAACACCATCACGATAAAAAAAGAGCGTTTTCAATATATGCCCTTCTTCAAGAAGGGCTTTGGCAAATTGATACGCACTTGCTGCTTGTTGTGTACCGTAAGCAGGGCCTGTCACAACTAAGCAGTAAGTTAACGAATTTATATTACTCATTCACCACTCTTGAATTGACGAATGTATAAGTAAACGGTGTGTTTAGAAATATTCAGGCGGTCTGCAACTTGGTTAATGGCATCTTTAATATCGAAAATACCTTTTTCGTATAAATTAAGGACCACTTGCTTGTTTTTCGCATTATTCGAAACATTACGGTCAGCGCCAACTTCTTCGATCGTATATTCCAATGTTTGCGCGACAAGATCATCAACTGAAGAGGCAAAATTCACATCTGAAGTGACTTCTTGTTTGGTTTCTGGAACAAACGATTGAATAATTTCAGAGAACGGCACATCTAGGTTCATATTAATGCATAGTAAGCCAATCACACGTTGCTTGCGGTTACGAATTGCAATAGTCACGGATTTCATTAAATCACCACTTTTTGCTTTCGTAAAATAAGCCTTCGATACATTCGATTCTTCGTCTGCCATATCATGCAGCATTCTCAACGCAAGGTCTGTTATCGGTGAGCCGATTTTACGCCCAGTGTGTTGGCCATTTGCGATTCTAACTGCAGAGCAGTTTAGGTCTTCTAAAGAGTGAAGAACAATTTCACAATGCCCACCGATTAGCATTGCCAGACCATCCACCGCGGCTTCATATGATTTTAAAATTTCATGGTCTGTCTCAGAAAAGGGTTGGTTATCCAATATGTTAATATCGCTGAGGTCGTGTGATTGTATAGAATCAGACATTTCAACATCATCCTTCTAATGTAAAAACTCATCCTGTTGACTAAAAAGGCGTTCATTATTCGACTATTTGGCCTTCATTACTTTGTTTGTAGCCAACAATTGTGATGATAAAAAATAAAATAGAGTCTTCTGAAGTTAAAACTCCAAGACGTTGCCGTCAAGCGAATGAATGCAAGACAGTCTGTTTTATCACAAGTTTTAAACAATTTGAGAATTTTTTTGATGAGAAAGACAAAAAAGCCCAAGGCATGAATGCATTGGGCTCAAAAATACACTTAGCTAATGCTTAGTGAGTGCTTATTTCGCGGCAGGTTTGATATCTAATAATTCAACATCAAAGACTAATGTTGAATTTGCAGGGATACCCGGCACGCCATTTTCACCATAAGCTAATTCAGCAGGGATCACTAACTGCATTTTCCCGCCTTTTTTCAGGTTAACTAAACCTTCAGTCCAGCCTTTAATGACTGAGTTTAATGGAATAGTCAGTGGCTCGTTACGTGAATATGAGCTGTCAAATTCAGTACCGTCAATCAGTGAACCTTTATAGTGAACTACGACAGTTTCATCTGCTTTAGGTTTCGCACCTGTACCGTCTTTTTCAATTTTGTACAGTAAGCCAGATTTGGTTTTAACTACGCCTTTTTCTTTAGCGTATTTCTCGCGATACTCAGCACCTTTTTTCTCATTCGCTGCTGATTCGTCTTTCATTTTTTTGTCAGCTGCTTCTTTGACTTGGCCTTCAAATTGACGCAGGGTTTCTTCAACTTCTGCATCGGTCATTTTGCTTTTGCCGTTAAATGCATCTTGAACACCTGCCAGTAATTGAGCTTTGTCCAAATTAATACCGATTGTTTTCTGTTCTTCTAAAGAATTCTGCATGTAGCGACCTAAAGATGCACCCAATGCATACGCATTACGCTCTTCTGCGTTTTTGAATGCGCTGCTTTGTGCTTTGGCTTCCGCTGCCATCACTTGCGGAGCAGCAAAAGTAAATGCTAGCGTAGTTGCTAAAAGGCTTGCCTTAAACAGTGATTTCATCCTAGTCTCCGATAACTTTTATTCGATTATATTCGAATAGCGAACTATTCGTTTTGTGGATAGGGCTCTTTAAGTTTAGACCCGTTATCCCATTGAGTATTAAAAAATATAAGAACTACTGAGACCACATTAACAAAAAGTCGTTTCATCGCCTATATCTTTAACTAAAACTTATCTGTTGATTTGTAATGTTCGGTTATTATGATGGTTTAATTACGATATAAACGCTTAAGGAGAGTCGAATATGGACTCATCTGATACATTTGAACAACGTTTGGAACTTTTAGAAAGTAAAGTTACCTTTCAAGAACTGGCTATTGAGCAACTTAATCAGGTTATTACTGACCAGCAAATGCAAATGAGCCGCCTTCAAGAACACTTGCGCATTGTGGCTGAAAGACTGAAATCATCCCAAGATTCTCACTTAGCAAGACCTGAAGAAGAAACGCCGCCACCGCATTATTAATTTAGAATGCAAAACCATTGATTTTAAATGCAAAAAAGGAAGCTTTCGCTTCCTTTTTTTACAAACACTAATACCGCGTATTAGTGGCAGCCGCAACCGCCTTGTTTGTGACCATGTCCGTGGCCTTCACCGCCACCGCAGCAGCCGCCTTCTGAACCGTGGCTATGACCACCACCACAGCAACCACCTTCGTGGTCGTGGTCATGGTCGTGACCGCCTGCACCATGGACGTGGCCATGTGCAATTTCTTCTTCTGTTGCTTCACGGATAGCCATGATTTCAACATTAAATTTCAGGTTTTGGCCTGCTAACATGTGGTTACCGTCAACGATAACTTCATCACCTTCGATACCGGTGATTTCAACAGGAACAGGGCCCATGTCAGTGTCAGCTAAGAAACGCATGCCCACTTCTAGCTCATCAACGCCCATAAATACATCTTTAGGAACACGTTGAACTAAGTTGTCATCGTATTGACCATATGCGTCATCTGAAGCTACTTCAACATCGAAGTTTTCGCCTACAGAACGGCCTTCTAATGCTTTTTCTAAACCTGAAATTAAAGACCCACGACCATGCAAATAGTCCATTGGTGCGCTTGCTGGTGATTCATCAACTAAAACACCGTCTTCTGTTCTTACTTGATAAGCCAAGCTGACCACCAAGTCTTTTGCTACTTTCATGACATCTCCTACTACCCGTAAGGGAAAAATTTTTGCCAATTGTACCGAAAAACTATGATGATGTATTGAGAATTGACAAATTTCTATTATTCAGGTGTAAAAATTCCAATAACCTGCTCTTTTTGTCTAACATGCCCCGTTGCTTCATCCCCCGCTTGGCGCTGTTGGTCACCGCAATTGACACACTCCACAACATCAATTTTATCTTCACGCCACATCATTAAAGTGTCTTGTGACTTGCATTTAGGGCAAGTCGCCCCTGCAATAAAGCGTTTACGTGTTGAAGACATTTCTAACCCTTATTGTTCATTATTCCAGCTATGAGGCTGGCGATGCTCTCGTTGCATTTCTTTTTCAAAGAGCTCATTAAGTTCACGGCGCGCCTCTTTAATACGTGAAATTTGCCCGCTATCACTATTTTCATTTTCAGGGTAGATATCCCTGAGCATTTTCATGTCTAAACGGCGGAAATGCTGTTTGGCACGATAGGCTTTATGAGGATGCATTCCTGTGCTAACAAGAGCTTTACTACCTAATTCAAGCGCACTTGAGAATGTTTCACGGCTGAAATCAGTGACCCCACATTTTAATAGCTCATGTGCCTCAAGACGACCTTTAGCGCGTGCAATAATATGCAAGTTAGGGAAATTTTCTTGGCAAATTTGCACAATTTCCATCACTTCTTCTGGTACATCACTGGTGATCACAATTGACTTCGCTTTATCTGCTCCTGCGGAACGCAATAACTGCAGTTCACGCGCATCACCATAATATACGGTATAGCCGTAGCGGCGCATGGTACCAATTGCTGTAACATCTTGTTCTAGCACGGTGATTTTAACCTTGTTAGCCATCAATAAGCGGCCAACCACCTGCCCCATGCGGCCAAAACCGACCAAAATAACATGCGGGTCATTGTCTTCCACAAACGGTTTTTCACTCGAGGCTGGTTGTTGATTATAACGGTAGTTCAAATAGGCATCTATCAGCTGCATCACAAGTGGCGTAGTCATCATGGAAAGTGTGACAACCACCAGCAGTAAGTCCATTTGCCATTCATTAATCACACTTGCCCCAAAGGCAGTTCCATAGATCACAAAAGCAAATTCACCACCTTGGCTAAGTACCCCGGAAAATTGCGCTCTTGCACCATTTCGAAGCCTAGCCGCTAAACTCAGGCCGTAAAGTACCAACGCTTTGACTCCGACTAATACTGCAACGGCAATCAATACTTGTGGTAAATAGGCCCATAGCACATCTAAATTTAATGACATACCTACTGAAATAAAAAATAGCCCCAGTAATAACCCTTTAAATGGCTCGATATTAATTTCCAGTTCATGGCGAAACTCTGTTTCCGCTAACATGACCCCTGCCATAAAGGTGCCCAGTGCCATAGAAAACCCAAGGCTTTCCATAATAAGTGCGGAGCCTAATACCACCAGTAATGCTGCAGCCGTAAAAATTTCATGGACGCCAGATTTAGCGGCAAGCCTGAACATCGGTCGTAATAAATAGCGGCCAACTACCCATAAGCCTGCGAATGCTACTATTTTCAAGCCAATTTTTTGCCAATCACTGGTTGCGGAGTCCCCGGCTAACAATGGGATCAGCGCCATAATAGGAATAACGGCCATATCTTGAAATAACAAAACAGAGAAACCAAGTTGCCCGCTTTCTTTATTGGACATCCCTTTTTCGTTCATCAACTGAAGTGCCATTGCAGTTGAAGACATCGCCATTCCTAATCCACCGACAATGGCGGCTTGCCAAGAGAATTTGGCTAAAAATAACAATGACGCCATGATAGCAGCGGTCACAACCACTTGAAGCGTACCAACACCAAAAATCGAGCGCCTAAGTTCCCATAATTTAGAAGGTTTGAGCTCTAAACCAATGAGAAACATCAGGAACACCACCCCCATTTCGGAGAAGTGTAAAATATCATCAACATTACGAATAAAGCCGAAAACAAATGGTCCAATCATGATCCCTGCAAGCAAATACCCAAGCACAGCACCTAAGCGGATTTTCTGTGCGATAGGCACCATTATTACCCCTGCACAGAGGAAAATAATAACGGACTCAAATAGCCCCAGTTCTGACATTAGGATAACCCTCCCGCGCCTAGTGGTTGTTGCATCCATTGGCGGTAGTCATCAATAAGCTGTTCAAAGCGTTCTTTCGGCTGCCGACGTGCTGCATAAATAATGGTTGGTTCCAGCCACTGCATATCACACATTAATGCGGTCAATTCAAATGGGCGAAGTATTTCCGTGAGTGGGTAATGGTTATACCCATCATGTTGGTAAGCGTGAATGGGCTCTCCGGTGGTGATCACCGAGCGCCAGTATTTGCCTTTTAATTTTTGATACCCCACGTCGGTAGCAAAACGGCGAGTTAACACGCGGTCAAACCACTCTTTCAACAATGCAGGGCAACTATAAGTATAAAGGGGATGCTGAAAAACAATGATATCGTGCTGGCACAATAATTTTTGTTCCGCGGTAACATCAATAAAATAATCTGGATAAATTGCGTATAAATCGTGCACAGTTACATGGTCAAAATCATGTATAGCACCCAGTAACGCCTTATTAGCCATAGATTCGTCGGGGTCCGGGTGAGCATAGACCACTAGCACTTTCGGTGTATTTGACATCTTTCCCTCCTCAAAGGCGTGTCAGACGGAACATTTTCCGTTACCATGCAGCCTGCTATACTCGTCATACTTCACGTTGCTGTGTTGTTGACTACGCGCATTCGCACTAGTCACCTGCTTAAGTAGGCTCCTAGCGACTCATTTGCTTGTCGCCTAACAGTACCGTGAATTATTTAGAGTATATACGTTGATAATTTAACATATTTTTAATAGACGGTTGCTATGATTGTTTTCTCTTCACTCCAAATTCGCCGAGGTGTTCGTGTCCTGCTGGACAATGCCACTGCGACTATTAACCCCGGCCAAAAAGTTGGTTTAGTGGGTAAAAACGGCTGCGGTAAATCGACGCTTCTTGCGTTATTAAAAGGCGAATTACAAGCTGAAGCAGGTTCTGCAACCTTTCCAAGCAATTGGTCTATGGCATGGGTTAACCAAGAAACGCCAGCTCTCGATGTGCCAGCGCTTGAGTATGTGATTGATGGAGACCGCGAGTTCCGCGCTCTAGAACAAAAACTTCAGCAAGCCAATGAAAAAAATGATGGCCATGCCATTGCTGTCGTACATGGGCAACTTGATGCCATTGATGCATGGACTATCCGTTCTCGCGCATCCAGTTTGCTACATGGTTTAGGCTTCAGCCAAGCACAGCTAGATTCCCCAGTAAAATCATTTTCAGGTGGATGGCGAATGCGTTTGAACTTGGCGCAGGCTTTGTTATGCCGCTCAGATTTGTTGCTGCTCGATGAGCCGACCAACCACCTTGATTTAGATGCAGTAATTTGGTTAGAAAAATGGTTGAAAAGCTACCAAGGCACCCTGATTTTGATTTCCCATGATAGGGATTTCCTCGACCCGATTATTGATAAAGTCCTGCATATCGAACAAGAAACGATGTTTGAATACACGGGTAACTACTCGTCATTTGAACGCCAACGCGCAACAAAGCTCGCTCAACAGCAAGCGTTATATGAAAGCCAACAAGCCAAAGCGGCGCATTTACAAAGTTATATTGACCGCTTTAGAGTGCAAGCCACCAAAGCCAAACAAGCACAAAGCCGTATTAAGATGCTTGAAAGAATGGAAATGGTCGCTCCGGCTCATGTGGATAACCCATTCCATTTTTCATTCCGTAAACCAGAAAGCTTACCGAATCCATTATTAAAAATGGAAAAAGTCAGCGCTGGCTATGGTGAAAAAGTCATTTTGCAATCCATCAAACTGAACTTAGTACCGGGTTCACGCATTGGCCTATTGGGGCGCAATGGCGCGGGTAAATCAACTTTAATCAAAATGTTAGCAGGTGATTTACCACCATTGCAGGGAGAAATAGCCCTCGCAAAAGGGATTAAACTCGGTTATTTCGCCCAGCACCAATTAGAGTATTTACACCCTGAAGAGTCACCTTTGCAGCATCTTGCCCGCCTTGCACCAGAGCAAACTGAGCAGCAGTTACGTGACTATTTAGGTGGTTTTGGCTTCAAAGGCGACCAAGTGACTGACCCAAGCGGCCGTTTCTCTGGCGGTGAAAAGGCCCGCTTAGTACTCGCTTTAATCGTCTGGCAACGCCCAAATTTACTGCTACTCGATGAGCCAACTAACCACTTGGACTTAGATATGCGCCAAGCACTTACCGAAGCCTTAATGGCCTTCGAAGGGGCTTTAGTTGTCGTTTCCCATGATAGGCATTTACTGCGCACCACCACCGATGAACTGTATTTAGTCCATGGCGGTTCTGTCGAGCAATTTGACGGTGATTTAGAAGATTACCAACAATGGCTAGCTGAGCAAAATAAGCTCGAATTACAGCAAGTTCGTGATCAACAAGAGAAAGACAAACCAGCAGCCGCGGCAACGGTTACAGCACAAGATAGAAAAGATCAAAAACGTCGTGAAGCTGAATTTCGTCAGTTAACTCAGCCTATCCGTAAAAAAATTACGGAATTGGAAAAGCAGATGGATAAACACTCCAACGCGCTGAGTGAGCTAGAAGCAAAACTTTCTGATGCTTCCATTTATGAACAAGATAAAAAAGCTGAATTGACGGAATGTTTGAAAAAACAAACTGAACATAAAGCCGCGCTTGAAGATGTCGAAATGGAGTGGATGGATTTGCAGGAACAGTTAGAAACCATGACCAGTGAGTTTGAAGCTTAAAAATAAGCTCAAATTTGTAAAAATTAATTATTCACAAAGACTATAGAGTACTAAGTTTATGCTGGTAGTTGTAGTCTTTGTTATGTAGCTAATGATAATATATAGCTGAATAATAATTCATTTTTAGTAAACAGAATATAAATAAATATTAAAGGATACCAAATGAGTATGTCTCCCATATATGCATTAATAATAGCCGCTATTGCATCAATAATGACACATTTATTTAGTTCTTTTCGTTTTAAAAATGAATTAACAATAAAGAAGAAAGAAAAAAACATTAATGATGCTAAAGACATGATTAGCCAATATGAAAAAGAGCTAGTTAAAAGAATCTATTTAACAAGAGCTTATCTTTATGACCTTATTGATTTAAAGATTAAAAATAAGGAGATCGATAGCTCATTTAGAGAGCTCTATAAGAAAACTATTAGTGAATGGAATTTAAGTTTAGACTATAAGTATAATGTCATTTATAGATCTGGAATGTTAGGTGAAACTGTTGGGCTACAAAAAATACAAAAAAACCTTAAGGAATTTCATGATTTTATAAATAATAACATGAAGAATAAAGAAAACCTCGATGAGGTCGAAATCCAAAAGCAAATTGAGTTATTAAAAAAATTTCAGCAAGAAACCTATGCATTTGTATCCAAATTACATCACAAAGCAGATGAAAACTGGAACACTATATTTTTAAGTCGTAGTAAAATTAAATATTTTTTCTATTTATGTTTTGATTATACTTTTAAAACACTAGTAATTTACATACTTCTTTCAATTACTTTATTTCTTTACGAATTTTTTGTTCGTTAGTGCAATACAAGTGACGAATATATTCCATACGGATATAAATATTTTTTATCCAACTATAATACAGCCTTCCTGGATAAGGTCTTTTTAAAAGAGATGCGATGAAAAAACAATCATTTAGTGACAACTCACTTGATGACTTCCCATCAAAAAAGGAATTTGTCATTTCATTAAACCCATTAATTCCGACACCAAAATAAGCACAAGATATATATGAGTTTATAATATCTTTTTTACTATATTTAAAATCTATAGCTATAGATAGGAAACACTCTCTAATTTTTCTTCTTATCGTTAATTCTCTTCGCCCTGTTAATGTCCTAACTAACTGCATATTAATTGTACTACCTCCTCCATATGATTTAACAAAAGCTCTTAATAGGGACTTAAAACTAACCCCATGATGTATAAAAAACTTCCTATCTTCAATAAGTAATATACTAATTATTAATTCATTATTTTTTATATAAAATCTATTGTTCGTAATATAATCACAGGCAACTTTGAAATCCCTACGAAAATTTGATAATTGTTTGATTATCCTCAAGTAACTTACCTTATAGAGTTCAGCATACAACCGATAACAACTTCTACTTCAGATATGCATAAAATAGCATACCTAAAACAGAATTACTGTAGCATACTGATTCTACAGGGCTACAGAATTCCATTTCTTTTTAGTTCACACACATCACATAATACTGGCCATCAATAATTTCAGTGCCTTCGGTTTCATGCTCAAAACCCGGAAACTCGCTGTCCCACGCTTGAAGACTATGCAAGTAGCCGATATGCGGGCTGTTTTTATCGCCAAAGCTTTCACCCGATAACAACATAGGGATACCCGGTGGATAAGGAATAATCGAGTTAGCCGCAATACGTCCGGCAAGTTTATCTAA
This sequence comes from Providencia huaxiensis, assembly GCF_002843235.3. Lineage (NCBI taxonomy): Bacteria > Pseudomonadati > Pseudomonadota > Gammaproteobacteria > Enterobacterales > Morganellaceae > Providencia > Providencia huaxiensis. The sequence continues at coordinate 4,187,843 of NZ_CP031123.2, read as the reverse complement.
AGGAACCGCCTCAACGCGGTTAGCGACAATTTCTTGATAAGCATCGCGTGGGCTCATCATCACGGCAGGAAGTTGCTCATAAGCCTGATTTAACTGCCCTCCAGGGTTATTTTTTTGCAGATACACAAACATTTTATTGCCTAGATCACGGAGCCCCATCTCACTATAGATCTCAGGAGCCGCTTCAACGACTTCAGGTAATACCTTTTTCAGTGCCGTATTGTTGTCATAATGGCGCTTAAACGACAGCAGCGCATTGACCAGCGTTCCCCATTTCCCTTTTGTAATTCCCATCGAAAACAAGAACATAATTTGGAAATCAGTCGTACGGGTCGGCACAATACCATAGTGATTTAACCATGCCGTGACTAACGCAGCTGGGACGCCGCTACCCAGTAATTTACCGTCATCTCCCATTCCCGGTGACAAGATACTCACTTTAATCGGGTCCAGCATTGCCCAATTTTCAGGGATATCTTTAAAACCATGCCATTTATCTTCGGGGTTCATCACCCAACAGCTTTGTTCTTTCATCAACAGCTCAACAGGGGCGTCTTCAAAAGCATAGCGTTTACCTGTTGCTGGGTCTTTTACCATTTCTTGATTCCATGGTTTGAAGAACCACTCATCGTCATTGATAAATTCTTTGTATAGATAGCCCAGTGATTGACGGAAGTCTATGGCTTCACGGATCACTTCATCAGTAAGTGAGCGCCCACTGTTACCGTCCATCATGTCTGCGGCAATATCATTTGAGGCACAAATTGCATATAGCGGCGAAGTGGTCGCATGCATATGATAGGCTTGGTTAAAACGATTGAAATCAATCGAATTACGGCCATTTCGAACGTGGATAAATGAAGCTTGCGAAAGCGCATTCAATAATTTGTGCGTAGAGTGAGTCGCAAAAACAGTGGGTTCATCGTCTTTTCTAGGATCATCACGCATCGCAAAGTGGTCATGGTAGATAGGGTTAAAACGTGCGTAGCCGTACCATGCCTCGTCGAAATGGATTCTATCTAATGATTTATCCAGCAAATCCTGTACTTTACGTGCGTGATAACATACGCCATCGTAAGTACAGTTGGTTACGACGCTATATGCAGGCCGTTTGCCTATTTTATCCGAAGTTAATGGATTTTCAGCGATTTTCTCAGCAATCGCTTCCGGTGTCATTTCTTGAGGGTAAATCGGGCCAATGATGCCATAACGATTGCGGCTTGGTGTCATATAAACCGGTTTTGCTCCAGTTAAAATCAAACCTTGTTCAATAGATTTGTGGCAGTTGCGGTCAATCACAACAACATCGTCATCCGTCATGCAAGCTTGCATGATCGTTCGGTTCGAACCTGATGTTCCCACGACCACGGAATAAGATTGGTCAGCCCCAAAAATGCGTGCGGCATTCCTTTCACATTCACCAAATGCGCCAGTGTGGTCTAACAGTGAACCCACAGCAACCCGCTCTATACCAATATCCGTACGAAATAAGTTCTCCCCAAAGAAATCATGATAGATGCGACCTGCGGGGGTTTTGGTGAACCCAACACCACCTTGATGCCCCGGTGCTGCCCATGAATATTCATGTACATCACTGTATTTAATCAAGCTTTTCATCAACGGGGGTAATAAATTAGCACGGTAACGGATAATCGCGGCAAGGACACGGCCTGCAATAAAATCTGCGGAATCTTCTAAAATCCACGCAAATTCATCGACTTGTTCCATCATCTTACGGTCAAATGCTGTCAAGGCTTCTTCACGATCACTTAATAAAAAGACAGGGACATCTTCTTGCCTGCGGTGAAGTTGGGTAATTAACTGATGTGCTTGCGTTTGTTCCTGCGTGTCTGACATATCACGACCATATAACAAACAGTCAATACTAGTATTTGACCGAATGTATGCCATCCCATCTTCAAAATTACGAATGATCACGGTTTCTACGTGCTCATCTTTAAGTTCACTGGCGAGTCTTGCTACGGCATGGCTAATAACGGAGTCGTCATCGGTTAATTCCGTATAAACTATGAGTGCTCTCATCAATAACTCCCTTTTAACGTTTTAAAATCAAAATACTTATGATATTAGTCTTAACGCAAATAAAGCTTGATTGCAAAGTTATCGATGAGGATCTAAGTCATCAATCATTCATCTAATTTATTAATCACTACTCTTGCATTCATAACCAATGACTTCGCTTTCGCTTCCCTTCGTTGCAACAACGCCATGAAGATCAAATCAGTCAGTGTGTTTTGTGCAGTTCTTGATGAAATTGACGAACTACGCCATTCATCCTCCTCTGCGATACTTTCAAGAACATAATCAGCAATTTGCCCTAATGGTGAATCACCATCACGAGTAATCGCGATAACGCATGCCCCTTGCTTACGTGCAATATTCGCTGCTGTTAGCATGTCTTTACGCCTTCCTGTAAAAGAAATGACGATTTGTACGTCATGGGTATTAAGCGTGAGCGCAGCCGCTATTTGCACATGATGGTCTGACTCCACGAGTGTTGTAATACCAATTTTTTGTAATTTGTAACTTAAATCTTTCGCTGTTAATCCTGACCCACCAATACCGACAATTTGAACTCTCTGTGATTGGTCTATTCGTTCAACAATTCTTTCAAATTGCTTGAAATCAATTAGTTTTGTTGTTTCTGTGATTGAATGATTTTTTTCCATTGCCAGTTTCTGGGCAACAACCATCAAGTTGTCATCAGGCGCAATACGATTATGTAGAGCAGAATGAGGCGCTCCTTCCTTAAGTTGCTGGCGCCCAATAATCTCACTAAGTGCGAGTTTCAAAGCGGGATACCCCTTTACCCCAACTTTCTGACTAAACTTAACGATAGCAGACTGGCTGACATCTAAAATTTCCGCTAATTGCTGAGATGACAGATTCAGTACATTTTCGGGATTTTCAAGGATAAATTGTGCAATTTTGCGTTGGTTTTCCGCTAATCGCGGTAATGAGCAAGTAATGATATCTAATAGTGTCATGACACCCTCTCGAGATTAGCGTTCTTTTTTCGTTTTACAGAATAAATTAATAATAAATTATTCCTATTTTATTTGACCGATGACTTGAAAATAATTGTTTAAATTCAATCAACAATAGACATTCAATCTAAACTAAGTAACAAAATATTCTTTTATATTCGCAAATTAGAATAGGTAACACCGTGATTTTAATCACACCAAAGGAATAAATAATTCCTTAATATTAGTTCAATAACTGATTTAGGAGCAATTTTTATGACTATCGACTTAAGCAAAATGGTAACTGAAAGCCGTAATGAGGCCAGTACCAATATTGACCAACTCTCAACGGCTGAAATGCTGAAGGTCATTAATGATGAGGACAAGCTCGTTCCGTTAGCGGTTGAAAAAGTGCTCCCTGAAATTGCCCAACTGGTTGATAAAGTTGCAGAAGCCTTTTTAAAAGGGGGTCGTTTGATTTACTCGGGTGCAGGAACCTCTGGCCGTTTAGGGATCCTTGATGCCAGTGAGTGCCCACCAACTTATGGAACGCCCCATGAACAAGTTGTCGGTTTAATTGCCGGTGGTCACCAAGCTATCTTCCGTGCCGTAGAAAATGCAGAGGATAAGCCTGAGCTGGGTGAACAAGACCTCAAAGATATTCAATTCAATAAAAATGATGTACTCGTCGGCATCGCGGCCAGTGGGCGTACTCCCTATGTGTTAGGCGCGCTCGCTTACGCACGCCAAGTTGGTGCCACCACCGCGGCTATCAGCTGTAACCCTAATAGCCCTGTGGCTAATAGTGCTGATATCGCCATCACACCCGTTGTTGGCCCAGAGGTCGTTACGGGTTCTTCCCGTATGAAAGCGGGAACAGCCCAAAAATTGGTACTAAATATGATAACCACAGGGGCAATGATCCGTATCGGAAAAGTGTTTGGTAATTTAATGGTCGATGTCGAAGCAACAAATGCCAAACTTATTGAAAGACAAACAAAAATTGTGATGGAAGCGACACAATGCGATAGAAACACCGCAGAGTCTGCGCTTCAACAATGTGATAGGCACTGTAAAACCGCCATTTTAATGGTGTTATCTGGCTTGAATGCCGATGAAGCACGCCAGTTACTCTCTAATAATAATGGCTTTATTCGCACAGCACTCAATATCGCTACCTCCGCCTAACCTGCGGATTTTATGAGATAAATAGCATGGCTAAAATAACAATAGAAATGATGCAGCAAGTTCTGCAACACGTTGGTGGTCGTCGCAACATTAAGTTAGCAGGCAACTGTATGACACGCCTACGCTTGACGCTCAATGACGATCAGTTGGTCGACAAAGCCGCACTTAAACAAATCGCAGGAGTCCTTGGTGTTATTGAAAGTGATGAACAACTGCAAATCATCGTGGGCCCCGGCAAAGCACAAACTGCTGCGGATTTAATGAATCAATTGCTAGAAAGTGAAGATGACGACCATCAGGAGCCATCTTCCCCTCAAGACCTGAAAGATATTGCATCCGCAAACAAGCAGCAACTGAAAAAGAAACAAACCAGTGCCGTTCACCGATTTTTATCAAAATTTGCCACGATATTTACACCATTAATTCCGGGTTTTATTGCTGCTGGCTTATTATTAGGTTTTGCAACACTGGCAAAACAGAGCTATTTTCCTGCGGGTCTCCCGACAAAGCCTGAAGAGCAAACCCTACTCGTACATACTATTTTATATATGTCAGTATTTAGCAAAGGGCTGTTTAGCTTTCTAAGTATTCTTATTGGTTATAACACTCAAAAAGCCTTTGGCGGTAGCGCAGTAAATGGCGCCATCATCGCTTCACTGTTTGTTCTTGGATACAACCCAGAAATAGCCAAAGGGTTCTATTCTGACATGAATAGCTTCTTCGGGTTAGCTATCGACCCAAGAGGTAACATTATTGGGGTCTTGATTGCATGTATTTTTGGCGCATGGGTCGAAAAACAGGTACGTAAAATCATCCCAGCTAACCTTGATATGATTTTAACTTCAACAATTACCCTGTTAATTGTTGGTGCTGCGGTGTTTATCTTCATCATGCCAATTGGCAGTTGGTTATTCTCTGGCATGTCATGGCTTTTTGTGCATTTAAGCAGCAACCCATTCGGAACGGCAATACTAGCAGGGCTGTTCTTGATTGCAGTAATGTTTGGCGTGCACCAAGGTTTTGTTCCGGTATATATGGCATTGGTTGAAACTCAAGGCTTTAACTCACTTTTCCCTATCCTAGCGATGGCAGGTGGTGGGCAAGTTGGTGCCGCAATGGCGTTGTATGTTAAAGCCGCGAAAGATTCGATATTACGTAACCAAATTCGTGGGGCCATCATTCCAGGTTTCTTAGGTGTCGGTGAGCCGCTGATCTACGGTGTCACTCTTCCGCGGATGAAGCCGTTTGTCACAGCATGTTTAGGTGGTGCTGCGGGAGGTTTCTTTGTTGGATTAGTGGCTTGGATGGGGTTACCGGTTGGTTTAAATACTGTCTTTGGCCCATCCGGCTTAGTCGCTATCCCAATGATGACCTCTGCTGATGGCGTGTTCCCAGGAATGTTAGTTTATGTAGGCGGGTTATTCACATCCTACTTATTCGGTTTTATTTTTACTTACTTCTTTGGGACAAAAAATGTCGATTTAGATTAATAACTCGATCAAACAAAAAAGCAGCTAGTTGGCTGCTTTTTTGTTCTTGACATCATAAGCCACAGCTTATAATTTCTGTATACGTCATAGCTTATGCAAGGATGCATCGTGTGGATAGTCATATTAACACCTCGTTTTGAAACCTGGCTAAACAAACAAAATGGGCGCACTCAAGAAAAAATTTTAGCTGCACTCAGAAATTTAGAAGTTTTGGCCCAAGATTGCCTCGCCCCTATGCCGATACAATAAAAGGCTCTAAGTACAGCAGCATGAAAGAACTCAGGGTTCAACATGCAGGCAAAGCCCTCCGCGCATTTTTTGTATTTGATATTCAGCGGCAAGCGATTGTTTTATGTGGTGGTGATAAAAGTAATGACAAACTTTTTTATCAAACTATGGTACGAATCGCGGATGATGAGTTTACTGCATATCTAAAATTGATGGAGAAAAAAAATGAAGACCCTACATGATGTAATTGCTGAACGCTGCCCAGAAAGCCAAGCAAGAATTAACGAGTTAGCGGATGAAATGATACTTGCAACGGGGCTTCAGTTAATGCGAGAGGAACTTAATATTTCGCAAAAGATGCTAGCCAGCCGCCTTGGTATTTCTCAACCAGCTATTACTCAAATTGAACAACGAGGCAATGATCTTAAACTGGCAACATTAAAACGCTATGTTGAAGCAATTGGAGGTAAACTCAGCCTTACGATTGAATTACCGACAGGTAATAGCCGAGTCTTTCATATCTAGATTCACCAAGAAGCTCAATTATACTCGCTTCTTGGTAAAGCTGATCATTCCAACCAAATTAACGGCACACACAGTGCAGTTAATAAGCCCATTACCCAGTTAAAAATAAACCAAGCACGGCGGCTGCGTAAAAATAAGCTAATTAAAGAACCAAACCCCATCCAAATCAGGCCAGCCAGCAAATTCACGATCACAAAGGCAACACTCATTATTAAAATTGATTGAGTAAATAACTCACCGGGGAGGCTAAATCCCCCTACAGCACCTAAACCCATCATCCACGCTTTTGGGTTTAAAAATTGCAATAAGCCCCCTTGATACCAAGTCACGCTTTTCGCGACTTCGCTATTGGTCTTAAGTGGTGCATAATTAGCGGTGGCGGTTTTCCATGCGAGCCAAAGTAAATACAAGCTCCCAGCAATTTTTAATGCGATATGAATGGCGGGATAAAGCAGTAAAAGTGCAGCAATACCGAATGCAGAAAGATAAAGTATGGATTGCATGCCTAACATAATACCAAAGCATAATGTTATCGTATGGCGAAAACCGTAGTTTGCTGCACTTGACGTTAGCAACATATTGTTAGGGCCGGGAGTGACTGCAGCAATGAATAAAAACGTAAAAAGAGAAAAAACCAGCCCCAATGTCATTTATAATTTAGCCTCAAACTCAAATTTGTTTACTTGCATCACAAAAAAATAACAGTATGTTATGTGACTCACAAGAGTCTCCATTAAATAAAAATAAGGCTATGTCAGAAAACTTTCGTCCAATAAGTTGGGCTAAAAATCCACACCTCCAAACATTACTGCCAAGGATTTTCCGTAGAACACCGAAAATCAAACCGATATGGCAGCGCCTTGAATTGCCAGATGGCGATTTTATCGATCTCGCTTGGAGCGAAAAACCTGAGCTAGCGGCGCACAAGCCACGTTTAGTGATATTCCATGGCCTAGAAGGGAATTTTAAGAGCCCTTATGCCCACGGGATGCTAGAAGCTGCCCAAAATAACGGTTGGTTGGGTGTGGTGATGCACTTTAGAGGTTGTAGCGGTGAGCCAAATCGCCAGCAGCGAATTTACCATTCAGGCGAAACAAATGACGCCCGCTATTTCCTCCGTTGGCTAAAAAAGACCTTTGGGGATGCACCAACCGCAGCTGTTGGTTATTCTCTTGGGGGCAATATGTTAGCCTGCTATCTCGCTGAAAGTGGGCAAAATGCAGATATCGATGCGGGTGTTGTTGTTTCTGCCCCTTTGATGTTGGAAGCCTGTTCTTTGCGAATGGAAAAAGGGATATCTCAATTCTATCAACGCTATTTACTAAATGGCTTAAAACGTAATGCAACGCGTAAATTAGTGCGCTACCCGGGATCACTCCCTTTAAACCTACTGCAATTGAAGCAGCTTAAGCGGATCCGTGAGTTTGATGATGTGATTACTGCGCGTATTCATGGGTTTGATGATGCTACCGATTATTATCAAAAATGCAGTGCATTGCCCAAATTAGCTTATATCACTAAACCAACGTTAATTATTCACGCCAAAGATGATCCATTTATGGCACCTGAAGTTGTGCCTGATTTATCATTTTTACCCCACAATGTGGAATACCAAATGACGGAACATGGCGGACACGTAGGCTTTGTGAGCGGTACCTTGAGAAAACCGCAAATGTGGTTAGAAACCCGCATTCCCCAATGGTTAATGCCTTATTTAAATAAGGAAATAATGTGATTGTTCCATGGCAAGAACTTGCCCCTGAAACATTGGAAAATCTGATTGAAAGCTATGTTTTACGAGAAGGGACAGACTATGGCTCCCATGAAAAAAGCTTGCAAGATAAGGTTAACGATGTGAAACGGCAGTTAGTTTCTGGTGAAATTGTGCTAGTCTGGTCTGAATTGCATGAATCGGTTAATTTCATGCCTAAGGGAAGTTTTTCTTTATGATATTTTTATTCCGTGGTTCATTTTGACGTCATCATCTACCATAAATTAAGTTGGGTGTTTTCTAACGCAACCATGTTGTAAAACTATCAAATAAGGCTCATAACTCTAACACCCGTTAATCCGCTTCATGCACTGTTGATTAAAATAGTGCTTATTAGCGCAACACAGGGAGTCTGCGATGTCCAAAAAGCACCCAATCATAGCCATCACCGGTTCAAGCGGTGCTGGCACAACCTCAACTAGCCAAGCATTTCGTAAAGTTTTTCACCAATTAAATATCCAACCGGCAACACTGGAAGGGGATAGCTTTCACCGCTATACACGTCCTGAAATGGATATGGCTATCCGTAAAGCCAGAGAACAAGGGCGGCACATCAGTTATTTTGGCCCCGAAGCGAATGATTTTGCTTTGCTTGAACAAACCTTAGTCGACTACGCAAAAACCGGCTGTGGGCAGTCCCGTAAATATCTACATACTTATGATGAAGCGGTACCTTATGGCTTGCAACCTGGGACATTCACCCCTTGGGAACCGCTGCCAGACAAAACAGATATTTTATTTTATGAGGGGCTGCATGGGGGTGTTGTTACTCCAGAACATAATGTTGCACAACATGTTGATTTGCTTGTCGGTGTTGTCCCTATTGTCAACTTAGAATGGATCCAAAAATTGATCCGCGATACCACAGAGCGAGGGCACTCTCGCGAAGCAGTCATGGACTCGGTTGTGCGTTCTATGGGGGACTATATTAATTACATCACGCCACAATTCTCTCGCACTCACATCAATTTCCAACGTGTTCCAACGGTAGACACATCTAACCCATTCTCAGCAAAAGCGATTCCGTCACAAGACGAAAGCTTTATTGTGATCCGTTTTCGTGGGCTAGAACAAATTGATTTCCCCTATTTGCTATCAATGATATCTGGCTCATTTATTTCCGCAATGAATACAATTGTCGTTCCAGGAGGGAAATTGGGGTTAGCAATGGAATTAATTATGGCACCAATAGTCGAAAAATTAATTAATCAAAAGAACAACAATTAAATTATTTTTTGATTAATAAACAAGATGCTTATCATTAATTAAGATAAGCATCTTTCAATTCAAATATATTAGTAAAAATTAAATTTATTTTTAGTTTTTTATTTCAAAGCTGTGTGTGACTTCAACGGTTTTCTCTAACATCAATGCCACTGAGCAATATTTTTCAGCAGAAAGTTGAACAGCACGTTCGACCGCTTTTTCCGTTAATTCATTCCCAGTTACAATAAAATGCAAATGGATTTTCACAAAATAACGCGGGGCTTCTTCACGGCGCTGTGAGGTTAATTTAACTTCACAATCAGTAACATCGTAACGGCCCTTTTGTAAAATCGAAACGACATCAATCGCGCTACAGCCGCCGGCCGCCATTAGCACCATTTCCATTGGACTTGGCGCTTTATCGCCCGCATTGCCATCCATCATCACTTGGTGCCCAGACGCTGACTCCCCTAAAAAAGAAAGTCCTTCAACCCACTTTACTCTTGCTTCCATTGTATTTCCCCTTGAAATGAAATCGATTTAAAGGCTACATTGTTCCATAGATACAATGAATGTTATATCAACTTTATTTGGCTGAAGCGATACAGGGAAGACTTTCTGTATTGGATATGCTACAAACAATACTTAGTTGATAGGATTAAGATCAAAACTCAACGGTTTAATTGATCATATTATAGTGTTGATATCAATTTGCGTTACCAAAAGCAATCAAAAGCGCTGAAGTAATCAGCCTCTTGATTATTTAAAGGTATATAAGGCAAATTAATATGCTAAGCTAGTGACTTTAAAGCCAGCCTTTCTAGACGTTTTTCCGAATGGCTGCAATAACATACAGAGGATAACGCTAATGGTTCTCGGCAAGCCACAAACAGACCCTACTCTTGAATGGTTTTTGTCACACTGCCATATTCATAAATATCCATCCAAGAGCACTCTTATCCATCAGGGTGAGAAAGCAGAAACCCTTTACTATATCGTTAAAGGTTCGGTGGCTGTTTTAATTAAAGATGAAGAAGGCAAAGAAATGATCCTCTCTTACCTGAATCAAGGGGATTTCATTGGTGAGCTTGGGTTATTTGAAGAAGGGCAAGAACGCACTGCGTGGGTTAGAGCAAAAGTCGCCTGCGAAGTTGCTGAAATTTCATATAAAAAATTCCGTCAATTGATTCAGGTAAACCCTGATATTTTAATGCGCCTTTCTGCGCAAATGGCTAGCCGCCTACAAACAACATCTGAGAAAGTCGGTAACCTTGCATTCTTGGACGTTACTGGCCGTATTGCTCAAACGCTATTAAATTTAGCCAAACAACCCGATGCAATGACACATCCAGACGGTATGCAAATCAAAATCACTCGTCAGGAAATAGGCCAAATCGTAGGTTGTTCCCGTGAAACAGTTGGTCGTATTTTAAAAATGTTAGAAGACCAAAACCTGATCTCTGCACATGGTAAAACCATTGTTGTTTACGGCACTCGTTAATTAACCTTTCAGCCTCGCTCTCTTGGCGAGGCATGCAATTTAAAATAACGTTATACCTCTGGTATAACGTTATTTTTTCTTATCCATAGCCTATTTATATACTTTCATTAATGAGTGTCGTTTCTTTATATTTTTCTAGCTAATGATCACACTAAGATAATGGTAACAAAACTATTACTAGGAGATTATTAGTCGTGGAGTTAAATACTAAAGTAAATAATATAAAAAGTTCACCTAATTATATGGATAATAAAAAAATTACATCCAAAAACCTTTCATTTATTGAAGGGTTAAATATTATTAATCCATTAAATACAGGAGGTTATAAGAAAGTAAATCTCGCTATTAAAACTTGTGAGTTTTACAAGAGAGAACAACCCGAGCTAAGCCAACTCCCTTATTCACAACCTGTTGGAAAAATCAAAATTCCCTATATTTATCAAGAGGAATATTTGGTTTCCCCATCAAATGTCTTTAAAAATAATATTACAACAGAAAATAATTCAACAAAAAATATTAAACTGGAAAATACTCCTATGAAAACTAGCAACTCTAATGCAGAGTTAATTAATACTACCAAAAAAAATTTTTTAGTTAAAGATTTCGGTATCAATAAGTTAAAACACTTTTTCCATGAGTCTATTGAAAAAATAAAATCTACTAGCAAAATTCAAAGTTTAATTATCAAAAATAAAACAATACCAAGAAATGAAGATATCTATCATGTTAGATTTTATAATAATAAAGACGCTAACAGTATCATCATGCAAAAAAACAATAAAGAAACAGAGTGCATTGACTTAGAATGGGATAGCTACACCGAAGAACCAAGCTACTTTTTGGGTACATTAGATGAATCAGCGTATCCAAGTTATGAAAATTTAAATTTTGGCTTAAGCCACGATAGTTTTAAAAAAATTCTCCATCTTACTAACTTTCATTCGAGCAATGAGAGCTTAAACTCTAATTCCTCTGGTTATCAATCAGATAGCAATCCCTCTTTAGGTAATTCAGTGTGCTTTTCAGATGACTTTCCACATCAAGAGAAAAATAAAAACATTAGATTAATAAGTGAAAATTTCAGTAATCTAAATAAAAATGAAATTACAGATAATAAAGCGAACGAAACCAGACTACCTAAAAAAGAAAAAAATAGGATAGCTAGAAAGCTAAAACAAACACAGGCAGAAAAAATGGACAAATTAGCCAAAGGAAATAGTTCAACAGGCTATATTCATCCTTCTCGTCGAAATAAAATAAATAACTCAATTAAAATTGAAAAAATAAATCATCTTGATAGACAAATAGCTGGGCTGAAAGCTCTGAAAAGAGAATACCAAGAAATGGCTGTTATGACTTCAACACATGAAAAAAAAATTGAACAATTAGTATTAGAAGCTCAACAAAGTATCGTAAAAAAGTAAAAAATTTAATCAATAAAATGTTTATTGCAGAGGCAAAATGCCTCTGCAACTTTACTCTACAATTTAACCCAATAACTTACCAATAGCCGTTTCTAATTTCGCCATCCCACTATTAATTTCTTCCTCAGAAATAATCAGTGAAGGCGTAAAACGTAAAACATTCGTGCCAGCATTGAGCATCATCAGACCTTCTACAGCACTGGCTTGCAAAATATCTTTCGAACGGTTTAATAGTTTTCCGTCTAACTCCGCGCCGATTAATAACCCCATTCCTCTGATCTCAGAAAAGATGTGGTATTTATCGTTAAGTTTATTTAAATGAGCAACAAATAATTCACGACGCTTTTCGACACCACTTAACACTTCTTCAGTATTAATAATATCAAATGCCGCATTCCCCACCGCACAAGCTAATGGATTGCCACCATAAGTCGTACCGTGCGCCCCCACTTCCATGGTTTTTGCCACTTCTTCAGTGGTGATCATTGCACTGATAGGAAAACCGCCACCCAATGCTTTTGCCGTGGTTAAAATATCAGGCACAACGTTGTAATGCATATAAGAAAATAGTTTGCCTGTACGCCCCATACCGCTTTGTACTTCGTCAAAAATGAGTAGTGCGTTATTGTCGTCACACAGCTTACGAACTCCTTGCAGAAATTCTGATGTTGCTGCGGTTACACCACCTTCCCCTTGTACGGGCTCTAACACCACTGCACAGGTATTTTCATCAATCACCGCTTTGACTGCATCAAGGTCATTAAAAGGCACATGAATAATATCCGCGGGTTTTGGCCCAAAGCCATCTGCATATTTCGCTTGCCCACCAACCGAAACGGTAAATAATGTGCGCCCATGAAAAGCTTGTTTAAAAGCAATAATCTTCGTTTTATATGGGTTATATTTGGTGATAGCGTAGCGACGCGCTAATTTAAACGCGGCTTCGTTAGCTTCTGAGCCGGAATTCACAAAAAATGCACGGTCAGCAAATGTCGCATTCGTGAGCTTTTGTGCTAACTTCAGCGCCTGCTCGTTGGTGAAAATATTACTGACATGCCATAGCTTTTCGCTTTGTTCACGCACAGCCGACACCAAACTAGGGTGGCAATGCCCCAAAGCAAGAACAGCGATCCCACCGGCAAAATCAATATATTCTTTACCTTGCTGATCCCAAACGCGGCTCCCTTCGCCTTTAACTGGAATAAATTCCGCCGGCGAAAAAATAGGCAACATAACTTGATCAAAAGTCTGCCGATTTACTACTGGTTGCTCTGACATACCCCTCACCTGCTCTTATTTAATGCGAAAATGAAAACATAAGCATTAAATATGAATAAAAAATCAAAAAAGAGCAATAGCAAAGGGCATAATATGCATAATTAATTTATTCTGAACGATATTTCTAAATTAATATTTCAGAAAATTATTGAGTAATTCATGACCTTGTTCACTCAGAATGCTTTCAGGATGGAACTGAACGCCCTCTATAGGCAAGGTTTTGTGCCGTATTCCCATGATTTCATCAACATCACCATTATTCAGTGACCACGCTGATACATCAAAAGAAACAGGAAGCGTCTCTGCCGCAATCACCAGAGAATGGTAGCGTGTCACTGTCAAGGGGCGGTTCAAGCCCTTGAATACACCTTGATGGTTATGGTGGATAGCGGAGGTTTTACCGTGCATAACTTCTCGTGCTTTAACGACTGATGCACCAAAAGCTTGCCCAATCGCTTGATGCCCTAAGCAAATGCCTAAAATAGGTAGTTTACCTGCAAAGTATTTGATCGCCTCAAGGGAGATGCCAGCCTCATCCGGTGTACATGGCCCAGGTGAAATCACAAGATGTGTAGGCGAAAGCTGTTCAATTTCTTCGATGGTAATTTCATCATTACGTTTTACAACAACTTCAGTCCCTAACTCACAAAAGTATTGGTATAAGTTGTAAGTAAATGAATCGTAATTATCAATAAGTAGAAGCATATTAGCCTATCCGACTGATTTTTATCATTATGTATTAATTCTTATGCATATTTTTATCGTGTTGGCAATCAGAACGATGATTAAAACACCATAAAAATAATAAGGGCGGCTATCATAGCACAGCCAAAGCAGGAAAATAGCCTATTTAAGTCAATGATTGTTTTTTATCGGAGATAAGTTTCCATATAAAAATCATGGAATTATATTTACATCCCTATAACAAACCGGTATTTTGATTAAGATTTACTTTAAATACAACGAAATAAAAGGTTATTAAAAATGAGTAGAAGCTGACACATTTTAGCTAAGGCTGTTAATGAAGGGAAACTCAAAGGGGGAGTGAAAACGTTGTTTTTTATAAAAGTGGGCACGTTAAAGCAACCTACCCACTGTATTCGACACGATAGTTTTTAATCACTACCGTTTTTGATCGCTACCATTTTGATCACTATGGTTTTTTAATCACTTCAGCAGAAATGATTGTAATAGGGTCAACCGGGACATTCTGATATGGCCCCACGTTTTCCGTTTTTACTTTAGAGATTTTATCTGCAACATCCATCCCTTTCACCACTTTACCAAATACAGCGTAACCAAAATCACGTTGGCCGTGATCTAAGAAAGCATTATCTGCAACATTGATGAAAAATTGGCTCGTCGCACTGTCTTTATTCGCTGTACGCGCCATTGAGATAGTACCGCGCAAGTTACGTAAGCCGTTATCCGCTTCGTTTTTAATCGGTGCACGGGTTTGTTTTTGTTGTAAATCTTTATCAAACGCACCGCCTTGGATCATAAATCCAGGAATAACACGGTGGAAAGTGGTTCCGTTGTAATAACCTTCATTAACATACTGAACGAAGTTTTCTGTCGTAACAGGGGCTTTTTTGCTATTCAGTTCTAATTCGATATCACCCGCTGACGTGACTAATTTGATATAAGTCTCACCCGCAGATAATGCAAGAGAAGATGCGCTCATTGCGCAGACGGCCAAAAGTGGCACAAAAATTCGTTTTAACATGTAAGATCCCTTTCGTTATAGCTCATTACAACTGCAATCTAGCAATTCTAGAGTGAAGCCAACAAGAATGCTGAAGATTTACCTATATTTACGCCAAAAAATAGAAACACACTAAATACGCTAAATTCTAGACCAATTTCAGTAAAAGACGTCATGAATAATGGCTATTTCTCTATTATTGCCATTTCATCGCACACAACACATAAAAATAAGACCGTCCTCAAAAGGAAAAGTGGCTGAGAGGATATTTCGAGTTGTCGTGAAGCGCTAAGCAAAGCTATAATCCCCGAGCCTTTTGAGGCTAACTCAGGGAGAACGACAAATGGCAATTAAAAATCATAACTACCAGATGGCAAAATTTGTCATCAGTGCACCCGATATCCGTCATCTACCTAAAGATACCGGAATTGAGGTGGCTTTTGCTGGCCGCTCTAATGCGGGGAAATCCAGTGCATTGAATGCATTAACACAGCAAAAAAGCTTAGCACGTACCAGTAAAACACCAGGAAGAACTCAGCTAATCAACCTATTTGAAGTTGAGGAAGGCGTTCGCCTTGTTGACCTTCCGGGATATGGTTATGCCGAAGTTCCTGAAGAAATGAAACGTAAATGGCAACAAGCACTCGGGGAATATCTCCAAAAGAGAGAATGTATTAAGGGGCTTGTTGTATTAATGGATATTCGCCATCCATTAAAAGACCTCGATATGCAAATGATTGAATGGTCTGTTGCAATGAATGTACCCGTTTTAGTTTTGCTCACTAAAGCAGACAAACTTGCCTCTGGTGCAAGAAAGAAACAGTTAACGGAAGTTCGCCAAGCACTTGCTCCACTTGAAGGGGATATTGAAGTGGAATACTTTTCAGCGCTGAAAAAGATTGGTGTTGATAAACTCCGCATTAAGCTAGATAGCTGGTATAACACACCTGCTTGATTTCTCTTATTGTGAGCCAGAAATGGCTCATTACAGCCTTATATCTTCTAATTCTCTGAATTTTAGATAAAAAAATGCTCCAGTCAAAAAACTTTGACTGGAGCAGCTAATATTCAGCTAAATCCGATTACGTGAAGTAAAAGGTCTGAAAGATAGAACATCTTACCTCTGTACCCTACGCCTATTAATGTACTTTATTTTTCGCTCGAAAAAAAGCCTTTTTGTAATTTTTTTTCAAAGCTTTCTACGATTCAGCACGGAAATATGAATAGAATGAGCTAAAAAACGGATTTTAATTACATATTTATGTGATGTATGTCGCATAAAAATGTTAATCATTTTCTTGACTGTCATCACAAAAATAATTGATTTATTGCAGAGTTAGATTAAATTTCTAGTAAATAATTTCAAATGCATAATTATCTGTTATGCCTTTGCTGAACATAAAAAACCTCCAATGACGTCTTGGAGGTTTGTATATTCAATATGGTTAAAAATTAATGAGCTTCATCCCAGTTATCACCAATTCCTACATCCACTTTTAATGGTACATCGAGTTTCATACTTTGTTCCATTAATGACTGAACTTGAGCTTGGACACGCTCTAATTCTGACTCTTTGACCTCAAAGACTAATTCATCGTGAACTTGCATTAGCATGTCTGCATGTGGTTTTTCCGTTTGCAACCAATTATCAACGGCAATCATGGCTTTTTTAATGATGTCCGCTGCGGTTCCTTGCATTGGTGCGTTGATTGCTTCGCGTTCTGCTGCCTTACGACGCATCCCATTACTTGACTTAATATCCGCTAAATATAAGCGACGACCTTCAAGTGTTTCAACATAGCCTTGTTCGGAAGCCTGTAAGCGTGTGTTTTCCATATAACGCAATACACCTGGGTAGCGTTCAAAGTAGAGATCCATATAGCGCTGAGCTTCACCACGAGGGATCCCCAATTGGCGTGCTAAACCAAATGCGCTCATGCCATAGATAAGCCCAAAGTTAATCGCCTTGGCACTTCGACGTTGATCGCTAGTAACTTGTTCCAGTGGCACACCAAAGACTTCAGCGGCCGTCGCCTTATGGATATCTTTCCCTTCAGCAAACGCGGTTAATAGGCCCTTATCTTGGGATAAATGCGCCATAATACGTAATTCAATTTGTGAATAGTCCGCTGCCATCACTTTGTAGCCTTCACGCGCAATAAAGGCTTGGCGGATACGACGCCCTTCTTCAGTTCTCACTGGAATGTTTTGTAGGTTAGGATCCCGAGAAGACAAACGCCCTGTTGCTGTGACAGCTTGGTGATAAGAAGTATGAACACGCTGAGTCCGCGGGCTAATCATTAGAGGGAGTTTATCCGTATACGTGGATTTTAATTTGGCTAAACTACGGTGCTCGAGTAACAATTTTGGCAATGCATGGTTCAGCGCTAATTCTTCAAGCACTTCTTCATTAGTCGACGCAGCCCCACTTGGCGTTTTCTTTATCACTGGCAGTTGTAATTTTTCGAATAAAATCGTTTGCAATTGCTTTGGTGAAGCGAGGTTAAACTCTTCCCCTGCAAGTTCAAAAGCCTCTTTTTCCAATTCAGCTAAACGGGCAGTAATCACTTTCGACTGCGCAGCAAGCACGTTTGCGTCAATTAAAACGCCTTTACGCTCCATTCGGACTAACACAGGCACAAGTGGCATTTCAATATTTTGGAAAATGTGATTAAGCTTAGGTTCAGCCTCTAGTTGTGGATATAACGCTTGATGCAGTAATAACGTGACATCTGCATCTTCCGCCGCATAATTAGCGGCTTGCTCTAAAGCAATTTGGTTAAATGTCAGCTGTTTTTTGCCCTTACCCGCGATTTCTTCAAAGCTCACGGTTTTATGGTTCAGATGGCGGTCGGCCAAGCTGTCCATATCATGGCGTCCCATCCCCGCAACACTGTTTAACACATATGACTCCAGCATTGTGTCATAACCAATACCTTTTAATTCAATGCCATAATTTTCAAGAATTTCTGCGTCATATTTCAAATTTTGGCCAATTTTGAGGATTTTTTCACTCTCAAGTAAAGGCTTCATAACTTCCAAAACTTCTTCCAGAGGAAGTTGTACTGGCGCATCCAAATAGTCGTGACCTAATGGCAAATAAGCGGCATGCCCCGGCTCAATTGCAAATGACATCCCCACTAAACGGGCTTCCTGAGTATCTAAGCTGTCCGTCTCAGTATCAAAAGCAAATAATGGTGCTTTGCTCAACTTTTCAACCCACTGCTCTAAATCGGCTTTTTCCAAAATCGTTTGGTAATTTTCAGCACTCAATGTTGGGACTGCTGGGCTCGATGACTTCACCGGTGACGCTGCTGGTGTTGGGCTTGCTTTTGTACTTGCGCCTTTCCCCTCCATCCAAGTCCCATTCTCAACATCAGTTAACCAACGTTTAAATTCATAACGGCTGAATAATTGATGCAGTTTATCCACATCAGGCTGAGCAACTTGCAGCTCTTCACAAGCTTTATCAAGTTCCACATCGGTTTTGATCGTCGCGAGTTGATAGGATAAAAAAGCCAATTCACGGTTTTCCGCCATTTTAGGGGCTAACGTTTTAGAACCTCTAAAGCCTAATGGGGCAATCGCGTCAAGATCACGATAAATTGCTTCTAAGCTACCAATGCCTTGGAGCAAGGCGAGTGCTGTTTTTTCACCAACACCAGGCACGCCTGGAATGTTGTCTGATGAATCTCCCATTAATGCTAAAAAGTCGATGATAAGTTCAGGGGGAACTCCGTATTTTTCTTTAACTTCATCAGGCCCTAGAATAGTGTTATTCATGGTATTGATTAGCGTAATATTAGGCTCAACTAATTGCGCCATATCTTTATCGCCCGTACTGATTAACACAGGCATACCTTTTCGGCTTGCTTCACAGGCTAATGTCCCGATAACGTCATCAGCCTCTACGCCTGAAACTACAAGTAAAGGCAACCCCATCGCTTCAACCATCTCATGTAATGGGGCGATTTGAGCGCGTAAATCATCAGGCATGGGTGGGCGATGAGACTTATAGCTTTCAAACAATTCATCACGAAATGTTTTTCCCTTCGCATCAAAGACAACCGCTACATGGCTAGGTTTATACTGCATAACTAAACTGCGTAGCATATTAAGCACGCCATACATTGCCCCAGTAGGCTCACCAGCACTATTGGTCAGTGGAGGGAATGCATGATAAGCACGGTATAGGTAAGAAGAACCATCAACCAAAATAAGGGGGTTTTCTGCAATCTGAGCCATAATCTGTCATCATCTTTTTAGTCAGGAACGAATACTAATAGGATGCCATAATGTGGCCTCAGATACATCCCAAGTTTTATATTCTGCTTAGTTAGATAATTAAAAACACACCAAATCATCCACTGTTATAAGTACCCCATTGATTACAGTTAATTAAAATTAATCACACCGATTAACTAAGTATCTGACTAACATCCTGTGGATAAGCTTGTGTGTAAATTTGTGTTACTCAGTAAATTCAATAAGTAATATGACTATTAACAATATAAACAGAAAAGTAAAATCAAAGGGTTAGCACAAAATTGAATGGGTTTAATACAGGTGAGAGAAAGTCTTTGAATTGTGGATATTAATAGAAAAAAGAGACGATGGCGAGTATACCACCGTCTATTTACGATTATTTTTTATTTACTAAGAAGTTCACAACATTAGAGAACTCTTTACCGTAGTCAGCTGCGTTATCAACTGAGATACCGTTATTGCGAATTTGGTATTTACCATCAACAAATAGTGCAGGAACACCACGCAGTTTTAAGTCTTGCGCTGCATTTTGCTGTTTCGCAACGATAGATTTCACAACGAAGCTATTTAACGCTGCATCATACTCTTCACCAGAAATACCTGCTTTGATAAAGGCATTACGGATATCGGCTTTACTGTTAATAGTTTGCGTTTTTTGGATACCTTCAAACAGGATAGGTGTGACTTTGTCTTCTGCTTTCAGGACAATCGCAACGGCCCAAGCTTGAGTTAAATCAGCGCCTAAAGGACCAAGAAAGTCAACGTGATAGCGTTCCATCTTCACGCCTTCTGGCAAGTTTTTCTCTACTGTTTGAGGCACTTTATACACACTCTCAAATTGATAACAGTGTGGGCAATAAAATGAGAAGAACTCCAGAACTTGAGGTAAATTTGGTACAGCTTTAACATCAGTATACTCTTTACCTTCCGTGTAGTTTGCCGCTGCAGCACTAAAAGACATGGCAATACCAAGCAAAGCCAACATAATTTTTTTCATAGACTACATTCTCCAAAAACAAAAACTTAAAAGTTAAAACTGAGGGGTTAACTGCAAAGGGGCGTCTTGCAACCGTTCAATTTGTTGATTAAATTCGAGCGATTGTTTTTGCCAAAAATCATCAGCTTGTAGCCATGAAAATGCTCGAGGGAACGCAGGGTCTTGCCAACGGCGGATAACCCACCCGAGGTAATGTACCATGCGCATTGCTCTAAGAGGTTCAATAAGCTTCAGCTGTTTTACATCAAAATCACAAAACTCATTATACGTTTCTAATAACGTATCCAATTGAATGACTTGATCTTGACGAGAACCATTAAGCAGCATCCAGAGGTCTTGGATTGCAGGCCCGTTTCGGGCATCATCAAAATCCACCATCCAAGCTTCATCACGCCATAGAATATTGCCTGGATGGCAATCACCTTGTAGGCGAATAGATGAATGTGAATCAGGCCATTGTAATTTTACTTGTGCAATCAATGCATCTAAAGACGCCATAAATTGGGCTTTATACCGTTCTGCAATCAAAGGGCTTGATGCCATCACTTGGCGGGGTTGCGCCAAATATTCATCGAGACCTATTGTCGGACGAAATGCAAAGTTTTTACGCTGACCAATTTGGTGTATACGCCCTAGTAAGTGGCCTACACTTTCTAATTGAAACAAATTGTCGGTTTCATATTGCCGGCCACCGATACTCGGAAAAATTGCAAATATAAACCCACCAAATTCCAATACCGTTTGCCCTGCAAACTCAAGAGGTGCGGCTACAGATAACCCTTCGTCTCGCAGTTCTAAAGTAAAATCGTGCTCTTCTTGAATTTGTGAGCGGTTCCAACGTTCAGGACGGTAAAATTTAACCACATAACGTTGCCGATTTTCGTCTTGGAACTGATAAACACGATTTTCGTAGCTATTTAATTCAAGTAGCCCTGATTCGGGGTAAACCCCAACTTCCATTAAGGCATCTAAAATTAAGTCAGGGGAAATTCCACTAAAATGGAAATTCGAATGTTCTATTTCATCCATCGCGCTTTAGTCTTTAATGATGCCACGGGCACGCAAAATAGCGGTTTTAAAGTCATCTTCATAATCTTTTTTTAAACCCGGGATCGCTTCATTGCTGTCCGAGCCACGCATTTTTAAATGATAAATCAGCACATCGTCTGTTAACTCAGATAAACTACCTTTAAAGCCAGCTTCATCAGCTAATTTTTGCAATAATTCTACCAAGTTTAAATCTGAATTATCTTTCCAGACAGGATGCAGAAGCTCAATAACTTCATTTAAGCGATGGCATTTCATGTTTATTCCTTTATCACGAATATTTGATACAAGTTACCAATAATCATACAAGAGAAAAAGCGAACTGTTGTCAATCTACGTAAAGTTTAACGGCAATACGCACGAATATTCATTGATTTTATAGCAAAATAGAATAAATTTTAGTAATTACTATACTCGAAAGTGTTTTATAGGAATGTTGAAACATTTTCTTGAAGATATTCAGGGATATTGAACATGTCATTTCGTCAGTCAATAACCGGTGTGATACTCGCTGGTGGCCGAGGCACTCGAATGGGGGGGCAAGATAAAGGGTTGGTACTTTTATCGGGAAAACCGCTCTATCAACATATTTTAGCACGCTTACAACCCCAAGTTGGCGAAGTACTCATCAATGCAAACCGTAATCAGGCACGTTACAGCGAAAGCCAATTGGCCGTTATTTCTGACTTAAATAACCATTTTTCTGGCCCATTAGCAGGAATGCAATCTGCTTTGCACCACGTGACAACTGACTGGTTACTATTTGTGCCTTGCGATGTTCCCGCTTTTCCTCTCAATTTAGTGGAGAAAATGTTTAATGAGAAAGAAAAACATTTAGCCTGCTACGCTTGTGATGCAGAACGAGAACACCCTACATTTGCTTTATTACACCGTTCACTAAAAACTCAACTCGATGATTACCTTGCAAGAGGTGACCGTAAATTAATGCTATTTATGCATGAAGTTAATGCAAAAAGCGTTATTTTCTCACCCGAGTCTGGTTCATTTGCGAATCTTAATACACTGGAAGATAGCCGTAACTGGGAGCTACAACAAAAAGAATCATGAAGCAAAATACTCTACCCCTACTTGGAATTACCGCTTATAGCGGTACAGGAAAAACGACCCTATTAAAAAAAGTTATTCCTCTGCTCAAGCAGCGTAACGTACGCGTTGGTTTAATTAAACACACTCACCATGACATGGAAGTGGATAAACCAGGCAAAGACAGCTTTGAATTACGCAAAGCTGGCGCTGACCAAACGCTTGTTGCCAGTGAAAAACGCTGGGCACTGATGACTGAAACCCCCGACGCGAATGACATGGATCTACGCTATTTAGCCAGCCGTTTCGATCCCGCTTCATTAGATCTGATCCTCGTTGAAGGATTCAAACATGAGACGATCGACAAAATTGCCTTGTTCCGTTCTGAGGTGGGTAAACCGTTAAACGGCTTAATAGATGACTATGTGGTTGCTGTTGCCAGTAATGAAATCATTGATACTCACGTGCCGCAGTTAGATATCAATAGCCCAGAACAAATTGCTGATTACATTGTGTCTTGGTGGCAAAAAAGTGTCTTGGCAGCAAAAAACAATTAAATAAGCACGATACCGTCATTAGCCATGCAAAAAAGAGATTGGCTGAATTGAGCGTGTGAGTTCACATTTTCATACTTTGCTGTTTGAATAACCCAAAAAGTTTAATTACAGTATTTAAAAATTAAGTTATTGGATTGTTACTGCACTTATCACGCAGGCAAAACCTGATTAGTCAATGAATTGTCATTGTGCTATCAGGTTTTTTTCGTTTCAGGGGAAACAAAATGCAGATCGCAAAAATTTTAAACAACAATGTGGTCGTTGCCCTAAATGAACAACAGCAAGAAATTGTCATCATGGGGCGTGGACTCGCCTTTCAAATGAAGGTTAATGACTTTATCGATCCTAAAAAAATAGAAAAAATCTTTGAGTTACGTAGCCATGAATTAACAAACCGATTAAGTGAATTGTTGAGCCAAATACCGATTTCTGTCATGAAAGTCTGTGACAAGATAATTGAAAATGCGAAAAGTAAACTTGGCAGCCTACATGAAAGCTTATATATCGTTTTAACTGATCACTGTAATTATGCAATTGAAAGGCAACAAAAAGGCCTCGCTATCACTAATACCATGTTATGGGAAATTCAGCGACTTTATCCCAAAGAGTACCAGTTGGGATTAGCGTCACTGGCCTTAATTAAGCAAGATTTAGAGATTGAATTACCCATCGATGAAGCTGGGTTTATCGCGTTACATTTCGTTAATGCACAATTGACGGGTGAAATGCCAATTGTCATGGAAACGATGGAAATCATGAATGAAATCATGAATATCGTAAAATATCACCTACAAATTGAATATCACGAGGACACGCTAAGTTACCAGCGGTTTGTGACTCACTTGAAATTTTTCACCCATCGAATGATGAGCAATGAACCTGTTCCTAATGACGATATTGCAATGCATCTTGTCATCAAAGAAAATTATTCAATTTCTTGGAAATGTGCCGAAAAAGTCAGTACTTTTTTAGCCAAGAAATATCAACGCGACTTAACAGATGAAGAACGAATGTATCTCACCATTCATATAGAGCGTATTAGGAAAGAAAAATCGTCACATAAATGACAGGAAGTAAGCCTAAAACTATTTATTAATACAAACTAATAAAAACCAGATGGATTGTTACTGCCTTCCGGCAGGCAAAACCTGATTTATACCACTAATCTTATTCGTATTGGTGGTAAGTCAGGTTTTTTTTTGCTTATTTATCAATAGTAATGTGGCTTTCATTATTGAGGTAATAAAGGAATTAATTATGAAATACCAAGCCTTAGCGGAACAAATTATCGAAAACGTTGGAGGAAAAGACAACGTTGTTGATTTAATACATTGCGCAACACGCCTACGCTTTAAACTAAAAGAAAGCCAAAAATCCAATGCAGAGCAATTAAAGCAAAGCCCTGAGATTATTACCGTGGTCGAAAGTGGTGGTCAGTTTCAAGTTGTAATAGGCAATCACGTTAACGAAGTTTTCCAAGCCGTTAACCAATTACTCGATACAACGCCAAATTCAATCAATCAGCGCCCAAAAACAGATGAAAACGCAGTAAAAAAAGATAAAGAGAACCTATTTAGTTACTTTATCGATATCGTTTCTAGCATCTTTACCCCTATTTTAGGCATTATGGCCGCTTCGGGTATTTTAAAAGGGTTGCTATCATTATCAGAAGCATTAGGTTGGTTATCCTCAAGCAGTGGTACTTATCAAATCTGGTTTGCGGCAAGTGACGCTTTATTCTATTTTTTCCCACTCGTGCTCGGCTATACCGCAGGAAAAAAATTTGGCGGAAGCCCATTTGTTACGATGACGATTGGTGGGGCACTCATTCACCCAATGATGATGAGTGCTTTTCAACAAAGCCTCATTGCTGGCACTCCTCCTGAATATTTTTTAGGTATCCCAGTCACTTTTATTAATTATGCGGCTTCTGTTATTCCGATCATTTTCGCTGCTTGGTTAAGCTGCCTGCTTGAGAAGCGACTAAACCAAGTTTTACCTTCAACAATGAAGAATTTCATTACGCCTTTCCTGTGCTTACTCATTATTGTCCCGCTTACTTTCCTTGTTGTTGGGCCTTTAGCAACATGGGTAAGCATGTTAATTGCGGAAAGCTTCCAAGCTATTTATAACTTTGCCCCTATTATCGCTGGTGCCTTCATGGGTGCAGTTTGGCAAATATGCGTTATTTTCGGCTTACATTGGGGAATTGTCCCAATTGGTATTAATAACTTAAGCGCCCTAGGCCACGATGCGCTGTTCCCTCTACTACTTCCCGCTGTAGCAGGGCAAATTGGCGCCACTTTAGGTGTTTTGTTAGCCACAAAAAATGCAAAAATGAAAATCATGGCGGGCTCTTCAGTCACGGCTGGCTTATTTGGTATCACGGAACCTGCCGTTTATGGTGTTACCCTTCCTCTTCGCCGACCTTTTATTTTTGGCTGTATTGGCGGTGGTGTTGGCGGTGCAATTGTCGGCTATAGCCAAACACTGACATTCTCATTTGGCTTGGTTAATATTTTCACTTTTGCACAGATCATCCCTGAACACGGTATTGATAATACCGTTTGGGGAGCCATTATTGGTACAGCACTCTCTTTCTTATTTGCTGCTACCGCAACCCGTTTTTTTGGTATTAAAAAAGAAGCAATATCTCCTGAAACACCCATTAAAGCGGATATTGCCTCTACACCTCATGAAGCACCTAATGAAGTTCTTGCCCCCCTGAGCGGTGCAGCTATCCCATTAAAAGATACCCCAGATGAAACTTTTGCAAGTGGTTTACTTGGGCAAGGTGCCGCCATTATTCCAAGTACAGGGGAAGTCTATGCGCCATTCGATGGTGAAGTGAGCTCATTATTTAAAACTGGCCATGCATTAGGGCTGTTAAGTCAAAGCGGCATTGAACTGCTCATTCATGTGGGGATCGATACCGTAAAACTAGATGGGCTTCATTTTTCACCTCAAATTAAACAAGGTGATGTATTCAAAGCAGGTGATTTATTGCTGACATTTGACCGAGAAAAAATTCTCGAGGCAGGATATGACTTAACAACCCCTGTCATTGTTAGCAACAGTGATGATTATGCGTCAATCGAGTTTGTTGAACTCAATAAATCAATTCAACGCGGTCAAAAATTTATCACCGTCAACCACAAATAAGGAGCTAGGCATGGTTAAATTTCCAAATTCATTTTTATGGGGTGGCGCAATCGCAGCCAATCAAGCTGAAGGTGCTTATTTAACTGCGGGTAAAGGACTCAGCACATCTGATGTTCTGCCTCATGGCATATTTGGCTCATTAATTGAAAGAACGCCAAATGAGAGTTTTATTAAAGATATTGCCATCGATTTTTATCATCAATATAAAACCGACATCGCACTTTTCGCTGAAATGGGTTTTACCTGCTTACGCACCTCTATTGCATGGAGCCGTATATTTCCACTTGGTGACGAATTAACAGCTAATGAAGAAGGCCTCGCTTTTTATGATAGTTTATTTGATGAAATGGCGAAATATAACATTCAACCTGTTATTACTTTATCCCACTATGAAATGCCCTACCACCTAGTGACACAATATGGCGGTTGGGGAAACCGTAAAACAATTGAATTTTTCGAACGTTATGCGCGTACAGTCTTTGAGCGCTATAAAGATAAAGTCAAACTGTGGCTGACATTCAATGAAATCAATATGTCTTTACATGCACCAATGACTGGCGTAGGCCTGCCTGAAAATAGTTCTCCTTCAGCAGTTTACCAAGCAATTCACCACCAGCTCGTTGCCAGTGCAAGAGTCACGAAAGCCTGCCATGACATTATTCCTGATGCCAAAATCGGTAATATGTTATTAGGGGGGCTTGTTTATCCATTAACCTGTAAACCTGATGATGTGTGGGAAACCCTGACGGAAAATCGTAAATGGCTGTTTTTTGGTGATGTACAGTGTAGAGGGCAATACCCAGGCTATATGCTGCGTTATTTTAAAGACCAGCAAATTAATATTACGATAACAGAAGAAGATAAGCGTGATTTACAGCATACCGTGGATTTTATCTCATTCAGTTATTATATGACGGGCTGTGTGACTGCAGATAAAGATGAATATGAGAAAAAACGCGGAAATATTCTCAGCATGGTTCCAAATCCTCATTTAGAAAGTTCAGAGTGGGGATGGCAAATAGATCCCAAAGGGATTAGAACACTTTTAAATTTATTATGGGATAGATACCAAAAACCATTATTTATTGTTGAAAATGGATTAGGCGCTATTGATGAAATAACGCCTGAGGGAGAAATTATTGATGATTATCGTATTCAATATATAAACGACCATTTAGTTCAGATACACGAAGCCATCCAAGATGGTGTAGACATTATGGGCTATACCAGCTGGGGGCCAATCGATATTGTTAGCGCATCCAAAGCTGAAATGTCAAAACGCTATGGTTTTATTTATGTTGACCGTGACAACCAAGGCAATGGCTCTCTCGAAAGAAAACGTAAAAAAAGCTTTTATTGGTATCAAAGTATTATTAAGAGCCAAGGAGAGTTATTACGCTAATAAAATAAACACCTCAATATAATAAAAACCATCTCGGGATAATTTATTTATCTCGAGAGCCCTTAGATTAAAAATACAACTGCATAAACCCATTATCTACTATTGGGTTAAGGCAAACTATTGCTAATAGGTTATTTCCGACATGAATAAAAAACTATTATTCTCTTTGTTATTTTTAACGTTACCTGCTACCGCGAATGAGCAACAATGGAATGGAACTGTTTTAGGCTTTGAACCCGCCCCTAAAGGAATATTTGGCGATATGTTAGGAATACGTCCTATATTATCCGACCACGGTTTTTCATTTCACAGCAATTATTTGAGCCAAGTCGCCTATAATGCAGGGGGTGGCTACAATAATGATAAACATACTGCTTATATCGACCAATTTGCTTTTACATTCACACAAGACCTTGAACGTTGGACAGGTATTCCTGATGCCCGTATTGAAGGAAATATTGTCAATCGAAACCATGAAGACAACCTGACCGTTAAACGCCTGCAAGACCCTCGGGTACCGAATAACGACCTTGCACAAGAAAGCTATGGGGGCGGTTCCATAACACGATTAGGATGGCTTACTTTCGCTCGTAGCTTTGATGACCGACGATTAACCTGGCGTATTGGTATGATGAACAAAGTACAAGAGTTCGACCAAATTATTCCTTGTGATTTCCAATTACTCAGCCAATGTGGTGGAAAATCAGCTAACGCCCTGACATGGAGTAACTGGAATATTCATACTTGGGGAACAACTGTTAGCTATAAAATCACCCCCGGAATCACCATCAAAACAGGGGTTATGGAGCAAAATCCTCAAGCGACAGATAGAAGCCATGCATGGAGTTGGTCAACCAAAGGCAGTAAAGGCATTTTATTACCTTTAGAAATTGAAAACCGTACTTTCGTCAATGGGTTGCCTGGTGCTTATAACCTGGGATTATTATATACCAATGCCAAACAGCATGATCTATATAAAGATAAAAGCTACAACAACACATGGTTTGCCTATGGCGGAATGAACCAACAATTAACTCGCCACCAAGACGATGAAAATCGAGGTTTAAGTTTATCTATTAGTGGCAGCTACCATGATGAGCGCAGTAATTTCATGAATTATGTTGTCTCAAGCTCCCTTCGCTACCGCGGGGCTTTTGATGCCAGACCTGAAGATTGGATTGGCCTCGGTGTTTCCTATATTGAGCTCAGTGACCACTTTGCAAAAAACCAAAAAATACAAAATGAGCAGCTAGGGATCACCGATTATAATGACCCGCTATATCATCCTATTACTTCAAACGCATTAAATGCAGAACTCTATTATCGCTTTAAGCCTGTTCATTGGTTGGAACTCCAACCAAGTATGCAATATTGGCATCAACCGGGCGGTGTCAAAAAAACATCAGATGCATGGGTCTTGGGGCTGAAAACTGTTTTAACGTTTTAAATGATATTACCGTTTATTTTATCTCTATTGATAAAGGGAGCTCCCCACTCCCTTTATCGCCAATAAATTAGCATTCTGCTTATTATTTTTTTACTATAGATAGACAAATTATCTTTGCTGTTTTTCTCACTCTATAATATTAAGCAGACAACTTCATGACCCGCACGCAGCGCCTACTCACATTATTGCAGATACTCAAAGAGAATCGCTATCCTATTACGGCAGAAGCACTTTCATCACAACTGCAGGTCAGCGTGCGTTCGATCTATCGGGATATAGAGTCATTACGTGACCAAGGTGCGGAAATTATTGGTGAAGCCGGTATTGGCTACCAATTAAAAACAGGTCTGTTATTACCGCCTTTAACTTTTGATGAAAATGAGCTCGAAGCCTTAATATTAGGTTTGCGTTGGGTAAAAAGTAACACAGATACAGAACTTAAAAACTCGGCAATACGAGCGATAAGTAAGATTAATGCGGTGGTGGCAGGTCATTCACAGAAAATCTTAAATCAAAATACCTTATTTGCCCCAACCACTCATTTCTATGACATTAATGACACAATAGCTAAAGATTTGCGTTTAAGCTTGCGCGAAGAATGCAAAGCTCAAATGACTTACCTAGATGGCCAAAACCAACCTAGCGAACGTATTATTTGGCCAATTGCGATTGGTTATATGAAAGATTCACAAGTGTTGGCCGCTTGGTGTGAATTACGTGAAAGTTACCGCCATTTTCGTTTAGATCGCATTCAGTCTTATCATGCTCTTTCAGATAAACTACCTTATCCCAAAAATTACCTACTAGAGCGCTGGCAAAAAGAAGTATTGTGCGTCTCTCCTGACAATTTCTGACACTCCGCTCCCTTATAGTAAGCACTCAACTTCATATAAGGAAATCACCATGAGCGAACTGGTTCTGTTTACTAATTCAATGTCACGTGGCAATACTGTCGACCTACTTTTAAAAATTTTAGACGTTCCTTACAAACGTATTGAATTAGACTATGGTGCAGATATGCACACAGCTGAATATCTTGCAATTAATCCCATGGCAAAAGTCCCTGCGCTTGTTGATGGTGATGCCGTCGTCACTGAAACCGCTGCAATTTGTTTGTATTTAGCAGATAAGTTTATTGAAAAAGGTTTAGCACCAGCTTTGAATGACCCTAAACGTGCAGATTACTACCGTTGGTTCTTATTTACTGCTGGCCCAATTGAATCTGCCTTTACCATCAATAATTTAGGCATTCAATTAGACGAAGAGCAACAAAAGTCTTCTGGTTTTGGTTCTGTCGAACGCACAATGGCTTGTTTAGAAGTGGGTTTAAACAGCGCGAAACCGTTTATTTGTGGTGAACAATTTACTGCTGTCGATGTGTATGTTGGCGCATTTGTGATGTTTTTAGTCAAATACCAAGTCATGGAAACCACCCCTGCGATGCAAAAATACCTTGATAGCTTAGCGACCATCCCCGCAATTACAGAACTGTTGGCGAAATAATGCAAAAAAAAGCTAAGTTCGAATGAACTTAGCTTTTAATTTAAATAACCAAGACTTAACGCATGGTCACAAATTCTTCTGCCGCTGTTGGGTGAATAGCAACAGTATTATCAAAGTCTTTTTTGGTGGCGCCCATTTTTAATGCAACTGCGAAACCTTGTAACATTTCATCCATACCAAAACCAATACCATGGATACCGACGATTTTTTCATCGTCACCAACACAAACTAGCTTCATGCGGCAAGGCTGACGGTGCGAAGTAACCGCGGTGTACATTGCTGTGAAAGATGACTTATAACATTTAACTTTATCCGCGCCATATTTTTCAATCGCTTCTGGTTCAGTTAAACCAACAGTGCCAATTGGTGGGTGTGAAAACACCACCGTTGGAATATTACTGTAATCTAAGTGCTCATCCGGTTTATTATTAAATAAACGCTCAGATAAACGACGGCCAGCCGCAACCGCAACTGGGGTTAATTCAACCGCTCCAGTGTTATCACCCACCGCGTAGACACCCGGTACATTGGTGTTCTGGTATTTATCAACCTTGATATAGCCTTTTTCATTCAGTGCGACACCTGTGGCTTCAATATTCAGGTTATCAGTCATTGGTTCACGGCCAATTGCCCAAATTAATGCATCTACTGTTTGTTCTTGGCCATTTTCCAATTTTAATGTCAGTGAACCATCTGAATTTTTCACGACTTCTTTTGGAATTGATTCTGTGTGCAGTTTTGGACCTTCCGTATTCATGACTTCCACTAATGTTTCAACAATAAGTGGGTCAAATGAACGTAACGGGGCATGTTTACGCACGAATAAATGCGCCTCTGCACCTAAACCATTTAATACACCAGCGAGTTCAACGGCAATATAACCGGCTCCCACAACCGCAACACGTTTTGGCAAGGCTTCAAGTTCAAAGAAACCGTCAGAAGTCATCCCGTATT
Organism: Providencia huaxiensis; assembly: GCF_002843235.3. Taxonomy (NCBI): domain Bacteria; kingdom Pseudomonadati; phylum Pseudomonadota; class Gammaproteobacteria; order Enterobacterales; family Morganellaceae; genus Providencia; species Providencia huaxiensis. The sequence goes on along the minus strand of NZ_CP031123.2, from coordinate 4,156,161 downwards.
CCGCCCCTGGGATAGCAGGGATCACCGGGCGACCACCTGTCGCAATCAAAATATGGTCGGCCGTATAGGTTTCACCATTCACTTCAACAGTATGCGCATCAATAAAACGCGCAAACCCATTGATAACATCAACTTTATTATTACCTAAGACACGGTCATAAGATTGGTGAATGCGGTCAATGTAAGCAGTACGGCTATCAATCAATGTTTTCCAGTCAAAACGATTAATTGTCGCATCAAAACCATAATCAGGGCCATAATTGCGAATAGCTTCAGAAATTTGTGCCGCATGCCACATTACCTTTTTAGGTACGCAACCCACGTTAACACAAGTCCCACCTAATGCTTTCGCCTCAATTAAGGCACATTTTTGCCCATACATTGCTGCACGGTTCATCGACGCAATACCACCGCTTCCGCCACCAATTGCGATATAGTCGTAATGTTTGCTCATAATTTGGTTATTCCCATTGATTGAATGATTTATGAATGCATTTTCTCGCATCATGCTATTGATTGTCATGGCATAAATAGCGCTTTACGATAGATAACACCTGTTAATTTAATTGGCATTATCTATCAAAAATATAGGTTACTCTGGCACAATCCAGTCAACTAACGTATGTCCAGTGCCTTCTGGGACGAGTGTTTTATGTAACCACGGCAGCACATTCTTCATTTGCTGCTCAAGTTTCCAAGGTGGGTTGATCACTATCATACCAGACGCTGTCATTCCACGTTGGTCGCTATCAGGGCGTACCGCCAATTCAATTTGCAGTATTCTACGAATACCCGTTGCTTCTAATTGATTGACCATACGCTTAATTTGTTGACGTAATACAACAGGATACCAAATTGCATAAGTTCCTGTTGCGAAGCGTTTATAGCCTTCTACCACCCCTTTCACGACCGCTTCATAATCCGTCTTCATTTCATAAGGAGGATCCATCAGTGCAAAGCCACGTCGGCTCTGTGGGGGTAATTTCGATTTCAGTTGTTGATATCCATCTTCCTTGAAAACTTGTGCGCGGTTATCCCGTGAAAATTCGGTGCGCAATAATGGATAATCGCTCGAATGTAATTCAGTTAATACCAGTTTATCGTGTTCACGTAATAGATATTTTGCTAATAATGGTGAACCTGGGTAATAACGTAAACGCCCATTATCATTCAATTGGCGCACAATATTCATGTACGGCAATAATTCCTCAGGTAAATCAGGTTGCTCCCAAATACGCGCAATCCCTTCAAGATATTCACCTGTTTTTTCTGCATGCTCCCCCGTTAATTGATAACGGCCAGCACCTGAGTGCGTATCTATATACAGAAACGGTTTTTCTTTCTCTTTCAGAGATTCAATGATCAAGCTCTGTACTGTGTGTTTTAACACATCAGCATGGTTGCCTGCGTGAAAGCTGTGACGATAACTTAACATGTAACGTTTATTTCCTGAGGAAATTCAATATTAGCCACTAGGATGACTATTATTAAATAGATTCTTTAAAGATAGCCTTTTTGAACAAAAAATAGACCGGATTTATTCTTCCGCCCCATTATAGCTAAATTTGGCTACAAATGTCATAACCATAGTCACGCTAAAATTCACATGACTGAAAAGAAACAAAACGCTATCCTAAACACAAATACCAAAACAAACAGAGGTAAATGATGAATAAACTACTCCTTACAACTAGTATTTGTATTGCTTTTTTTACTAGTGCATCAGTAATGGCAGCAAAAACACAAAATGGCTGCGAAATAAAAAAACAACGCATTGAAGAGCAAATTAATTACGCTAAACAACATGGAAATCAACATCGAGTTAGAGGATTAGAAGAAGCACTAGATAATGTGAATCGTTATTGCACACCAGAATCTTTATACCGTGATAGCCAAAAAGCGGTGGATGAAAAGACAGAAAAAGTGCAAGAGCGAGAGGCTGAGCTACAGGAAGAAAAATTAAAAGGTGATGACAGCGACAAAATTAAAAAACGTGAAAGAAAACTCGCAGAAGCTCAAGCTGAATTAAAAGAAGCCCAAGCTGAACTGCAAGTTTATAAAGATGCGCTTTAATTTCTAACGTCCCTTTTTCTCTGATTAATTAACCAGTTGCTTTGACTTTAAACAAACGTTCCAATGACTATTCATCTCTTAAAATAGTCATTGGGATGAAGTTACTGGCCAATTTAAGCTATAGTATTATGCATATCATTCATTTATAGGCATTAAATAGGTCGAAAAGTCAGACAATTTTTAGTTGCGGGAAAAGGGGATTAAATGTCGAATACGCAGGAAGAAGAACAAAAAGATACCAATAAACTGAAAGCGACACTGAATAGAAGCATTGATGGCAGTAAAAAAGCAGTGACCTTCTCAATGCGAGTTGTGGACTTTATTTGTGCAATTCCTTTTATTGCTCATATCATTCGTACCGTGCAACGCTTTAACGACCGAATGGGGAACCAGTTTGGGGCTGCAATTACCTATTTCTCCTTTCTCTCTTTAATTCCTGTTTTAATGTTTTCATTCGCCGCTGCCGGTTTTGTATTAGCCAGTAATCCTGAATTACTTGAAAAATTAGTTCGTGGAATTTCTGCAAATATTACTGACCCTACGCTCGCAAATACATTAGAAAGAACAATAGATACCGCAATACGTCAACGTACGACAGTGGGGCTGACAGGGTTAGCTTTAGCGGTATACTCAGGGGTTAATTGGGTTAATAACTTACGTTTGGCTATTTTGGCGCAATCACGCCCTGTGTGGGAGCGCAATGAAGATGAACATGAAAATATTATCTTCCGCTATATTCGCGACTTCTTTGCTTTAATTGGCCTACTTATTGCCTTAATTGTGACAATTACGCTTACCTCTGTTGCTGGCTCTGCACAAGCGACGATTGTCAGTACACTTGGGTTAGATGGTATAGAATGGCTTAAACCTGCTTGGACACTGATTGGCTTAACAATATCAATTACAGCTAATTTCCTGTTATTTTTATGGATTTTTTGGATCCTACCTCGCATGCAACATCGCCGTAAGTCACTCTTTAAAGGAACATTACTGGCTGCCATTGGGTTTGAAATCATTAAATCCATCATGACCTGGATTTTGCCTAACCTTGCTTCATCGCCTTCTGGAGCCGCATTTGGTTCAGTGCTTGGGCTAATGGCATTCTTCTACTTCTTTGCGCGTTTAACCTTATTTTGTGCAGCTTGGATAGCGACTGATGAACCAAAAGGTTCATTGGATAACGAAATGATTAAATAACAACTTGTTGGGGCGGTAAGACAAACCGCCCTACCACCGTTTAAAGCGAGCGTTTCATTTCTTCGGCCAACGTTCTAACCAATAAAGACGCTGACATCTCGCGAGCTTTCGCCACATTCTGTCCCGCCCAATACGCCGCAAACTCATCACTACCTGACTTTATTGCCGCTGCATTGAGCTGCTTACCAATATCATAAACCAATGGATAATCAGGTAATTGACTTGTCTCATAGCCGTTACCTGCTCGAATAAATTGATTAATAATCCCTCTCGCTGGGCGCCCTGAAATTGCAGACGTTAGTTGAGTGTGATCCGCTGTTTGCTGCTTGACCTTAGCCCGATAGCCTGTATTCGCGGCAGATTCAGGGCAAAGCAAAAATGCAGTGCCCAATTGAGCGGCAGCAGCACCGCAGTCTAAAGCCATATTAATACCTTGCCCATCCATCATGCCACCAGCTGCAATCACTGGTAAATCAATATGTTGAGATATTAACGTCACTAATTCATAAGTGGTCAGTTCTTCATCTAAAGCCTGCAAATCAAATATGCCTCGATGCCCTCCCGCTTCAATACCTTGTGCGACAACAGCATCAATTCCAGCCAATTCAACTTGTTGTGCTTCTTGTAAATTCGTTGCCGTCGCCATGGTATAAATACCATGTTGTTTCAATTGCTGGACTACCTTGATGGATGGAATATTAAAATGAAAACTCACTACTGCAGGTTTTGTTTCAAGTAACATAGATAACATTTCTGAGTTATCTAAAAAAGTGTCATAAATTTCATTGAGATAGGAAGGTGGAGTCTCATTAAATTGAGCAAAATAAGGCGCCAAATACTGGCTCCATGCCAGTTCATTATCAGGATGACGTTTCGCAGGTAAATGGCAGAATAAATTGACATTGAATGCTTTACTTGTCAGTGCTTGCGTTTGAGTAATCAATTGGCGAGCTTGTTCCACTGAATTTGCACCTAGGCCTAGTGAGCCAAGCCCGCCCGCCTCTGAAACCGCAGCGGCTAGCGCTGGGGTGGAAACTCCTGCCATCGGAGCTTGTATAATGGGATAACGCAAGCCTAACCGTTGTAGAAATGTATTCGAGTTGTTCATGCTATTTCCTTTACATCAATATCTGGGTACATTTTATGTTCTTATATTGAGAATAAACATAGCACCAAATTTATATAAAAAGAAAAAACACTTACCATAGTATGGCTGCCATATTACTACTTTCAGCGCATTTAAAGCGTACATTGGTTCGTATGAATATGATTAAGATGGCATGTATCCTCATCTTAATCATTTAATAATGAGATTATTATGACCAGCTCTATTCAACAACTCGAAAATTTAACTTGTGGTGTCGTCCTTTACTACCATAATCAATCCCAAAATAGCGTGGGAACCTTCTGCGCTAGAGGAGCAGATCTTGAAGGTATGCCCCTCACTGTTGATACACCGCTGCGAATTGCCAGTAATACAAAGACATTTACTGCGGCTACAATTTTACGTCTTGCTGAAATGGGGAAACTTAGTATTTATGATGCAATATCTGAATATATTGACCCACAATATAATGCGCTACTCAGTACCCAATATAACACTCACACTATCACCATTCGCCATTTACTGGAGCACAGCAGTGGCCTACTAGACCATGCTGATGGTGACTACCTCAAAGCCGTTCTTAAGCAGCCTAATTATGTTTGGAGCCGAACAGAGCAAGTCGAAATGTACATGCGTAAACAATTTCCAACGTTTTCGCCTTCTAAATCCTTTATTTATTCAGATACGGGTTATATTTTGCTCGGTGATATTATTGAACGAATTACGGGACAATCTCTTGGCCTAGCTGTTAGGGAGCTTTTGCATTTCGACTCTATTGGTCTTGAAAGCGCATATTGGGAATCATTAGAACAACCACCGGAAATCGCGACACCACGGGCTCGTCAATATTTAGGTAAATGGGATGGCACACATATTCATGCCTCCATGGATGCCTATGGCGGTGGTGGTTTAGTTATGTCCTCGAAACAAATGGCGATATTTCTAGAAGCGCTGTTTGAGGGAAATATTTTTTCATCACCAAATACGCTAGAGACTATGCTAAGTATGGGTTCTCACGATGGCGCAGAAAATTATAGATTGGGCATCATGGTAAATGTTGTCAATGGCATCACCCTGTATTCCCATTTAGGTTTTTGGGGCTCTGTAGCCTATTACGCACCAAAAGCAAAAATCAGTGTGGCGGGGTTTGTTGATGACAGAGAGTCACGAGAGACGCTGATCCACGTTATTGAATCGCTATTAAGCCAACAACATGAAATGAAAAGATAACCACTGGATATTCAATGGCTATCTTTTCATATAACTATCTTTTCATATTTATTGTGCAGTAGATTTTTCTTCTACAGGTGAAGCAGGTGCAGCTTCTGTTGATACTGGCGCTGCAATTTGAGGCCATAGCACTTTGGTAAATTTCTGGCGAATTTGTTCCGCATCCATCAATTGCTTATCTTTTGGCTGCGCTAATACAAAAGCAGCTTCTTGAGATAATAACCTGCGGGCTTCCATATTAACGTGTTCAAGGCTCTGTGACGCCAAGAAGGCTTGCCTTAACCGCTGATACTGTTCAGGAGCGATATCAACGACCCCATTTTGTTGGGAAATCAAACGTTGGCTAATCAGAACGTCGGTACTCGTACGCGCATAAGCGGCAAACAACTGCGATAACTGCACCTGTTTCTCTTTGAGCATGTCGTCAAATAACTCAGCTGCAATACCATTTTGGTTAATCGATGCAAGCTCACTCGCGACAATGTCTGTCACCGCTGCCATTTTTTCAGGCGCTGCCGTGACCGTTAATGTACAACTGGCTTTTTGATATTGCACACGACAATCTAACCCCGGAACGACTTCCCCTTGATTAAATTTTTGATTGAACGCTTTTTGCAAGGAGCGATAAACTGCTTCACGCGCTAAGTCACTGGACCAATAACGCAGTAAGACATTTGAGTCTTTAATGGGTAGCCAATCAATATCCCAAATTAATGAAAGCGTGTCCTGTGCAGGTTGTTCCTGCAAGATATCAATAGATTGTGGTTTTACTGACGATAACACGGCAACAGAAACCGGTTCAGAGCGCCGACCTTCTAATGAAGAGAAATTTTGTGAAATTGAATCAGATAACATTCGAGCATCCACATGGCCCGCGACATACAATGTCATGACATCCGGTGTATACCATTTTTGATAAAAAGAATTCACACTTTCAAGCGCCACAGCACCATTCGGTTTTTGGCCTGGGTCGTACCCCATCATTGTTGATCCCTTTAAACGCGCTCGCCAAACGGGATCGTTGGCATTTAAAGGCAGTGTTGCAACTGGGACATTTTGTGCCGTCAAACCATTATGCAATGTCGTTTCTGTATACTCAGCACCTGCAACAGAAGTTGCTAACCAACTTAGCGCTTGCTTGATTAGGTCTGGGCGATTATTGGGTAAACTTAAGCTATAAATAGTGTAGTCATAGGAAACAACAGCGGGTGGAATTGGCATGTCAGGGTCTGCTGCCTGACGCCAGAATTCTTGTAATGTTGCAGTTGGAAACGCTTCTGTTTGATGAAACAACGCCATTTTAGGAATGAGGTAACTGTATCCTTTCTCGCTCGCTTTTTCTGTTAATGAGCCTGTTTTAATTGCTAACCTGAGCTGGATACGGTCATTTGGACGTTGTGGTGTTTGTAATAATTGCCAGCTAAAGCCATTTTCTAGCTTCCCTTGCTGCCATGCTGGATCGGGTTGTAAGGACTCAGCCCCCGCTAAATGCGCGACGGAGAATAATACAACACCAATGATATACCGAACTTTCAAGCCCTGCATGTAAACCCCTATGTGTTTTATATCTTTATATTTAACCGCGAATAACGACAGATAAATTAACGAAAAACGCGAACTTATCGGGTTAAACGATATAGTTTGGCTTTATTCCATTTTTCATTGTCACCACTATAACGATATTAGACCATAAAGCTGAGTTCATGTTCATGGCTTAGTCTGATTTTTGCTGTTTTCTTTGACGATTATACCCTTTTGCAAGTAAACCGAGCTCATCGTCACGATGATATTCAGACACAGTAATTTGATTAACTTCAGAATTTGTCTGTAATTCAATTGCGATTTTACGCAGTGGCCTTATTATCATTCGGCTGACACACCACGTCATTCCAATAGCAATAATGAGCACCAACAGCAAATAAGTGGTTGTCATCAATGCGAGTGTGTTTAGCGCGAACCGATAAACACGGTTAGGGTCAACCTGTAATGTTAAATACCCTTGAGGCTTCGCTTGCAACACAACATTGCCGTATGCATACAGCGGCACGGTCATTTCGACAGGTATCCCCACAAAATGCGTTACCCAATCAGGTATCGGCTTAGGCGTTGCAAAGCTTAGATTCATTACCGTTGTGCCATCAACCGTAATAATCGCATTTCCCATAATGCCTGATGTTTTTAAACTTATCAGTAGCCGTTTGACTTCGTTAAGGTCAGAACTTAACAATGAATCAGTTAATGGTTCTTGAATTTGCACTACAGCGTTACTAAGTTGGTCTAAATAATCTTGCTTACGTTGGTCAACTAAATAGCTGAATTGAATAGCTAAAAAAAGCGCAAGTGATAGCAACGTAATCATAAAGAATACGACCATACTTTTTAATGTTAGTGAGCGTTGGACTCGGGTATTCATTTGGCCACAACCTTTCTAATCAAGCAGCTTTTTTAAAGAAAACGGAAACGTCAGCCAGTATACTTGATTTTATCTGCAAAAGAGTAGCTTAAAAAGAAAGATTGGGTATTTAGGACAAACAACACGTTAAAATAGCTTAAAGGCACACTTGAATAAAAAACGGTAGAAAATCAGCCTTTTCTACCGTTTCACACATTAACTCATAACAATCGTCTGTTTTTCATCTTCATCAACCGCAAAGCACGCAACCAACTGTTGGTTATATTCCTTCAGTGTTGGCTGGAATTGCGTACACTGACCGAATGCTCTACGGCAACGCGCTGCAAATGCGCACCCCGGCGGCGGGTTCAAAGGGCTTGGCAACTCTCCCGTTAACTTAATACGTTCGCGCCGAGCATCTGGGTTCAATCTCGGTGTAGCGGATAATAACGCTTGGGTATAAGGGTGAAGAGGGTTATTAAAAATCTGCTCTTTTGTCCCTTTCTCCACACAGCGGCCTAAATACATCACCATGACTTCATCAGCGATATGCTCTACCACCGATAAATCGTGTGAAATAAAGACATAAGACAAACCTAAATCTTGCTGTAAATCCATCATCAGATTTAATACTTGAGCACGAACAGACACATCCAGTGCGGAAACGGGTTCATCTGCAACCACGATATCAGGGTCAAGCATTAAACCACGAGCTATCGCGATACGTTGACGTTGGCCACCAGAAAACATATGGGGGTATCGGCTATAGTGCTCTGTTTTCAAGCCCACTTTAGCCATCATGGATAGTACTTTCTCTTTGCGTTGCTCTTTCGATAGCGAAGTATTAATCAATAGCGGCTCTTCCAAAATTTGCCCCACCTTTTTACGTGGGTTCAGTGAGCCATAAGGGTTTTGAAACACAATTTGGATTTTTTGGCGACGCAATTTCTCTGCAGACTTATCTTTTACTAACAAGTCTTGGTCTTGATAATACAACTCGCCTTCAGAAGGTTGCTCAATCATGGTTAATAAACGACCCAATGTCGATTTACCACAACCGGACTCCCCAACCACTGCTAGTGTTTTACCTCTTTCTAGTTCAAAAGAGACCCCATCCAATGCTTTTAAGGTTTTCTCGGCAGCAAAAACCCCTCTTTTGATAGAATAATATTTTTTCAAATCCACCGCTTTGAGCAATGGAGTGTGTTGTTTGTCACTCATAGTGTTGGCCTCCCCATATCATCCAGCGGCATATGGCATTTGACTTGGCGATCACCAACGGTTTGTAACATTGGCTCTTCTTGACGGCATATCTCCGTTGCATACGGACAACGTGGGTTTAATAAACAGCCCACTGGCCTATCGTATTTTCCCGGTACCACACCAGGAAGCGAGGCTAAACGGGATTTATTCGTCGCAAATTCCGGCAAGGCACGTAATAGCGCTTGTGTATAAGGATGGCGTGGATGTTTAAAAATATCACTTGCTTTGGCGGACTCAACCACCTGCCCCGCATACATCACAATAATATGATGTGCAGCTTCTGCCACTAAAGCGAGGTCATGAGTGATAAGCACTAATGCCATATTTTCTTGTTGCTGCAATTCCAACAACAATTCAATGATTTGGGCCTGAATAGTGACATCTAGCGCTGTTGTCGGCTCATCTGCAATCAATAATTTAGGTCGACATGCGATCGCCATAGCAATCATCACACGCTGGCTCATTCCTCCTGACAACTGGTGAGGATACACATCTAAACGTGATTGTGGGTCAGGGATCCCCACCATATCTAACAGGTCGATAGCCCGCTGTTTGCGTGTACTTTTGCTCCCGCCTTGATGCACTTTCAATGCTTCAATGATCTGATACCCCACGGTAAAACAAGGGTTTAAACTGGTCATCGGATCTTGGAAAATCATCGCAACATCGGCACCAACAATCTGCCTGCGTTCTTTTTCAGGGATCGACAGCAAATCACGTCCATCAAATTTTAATGAATCTGCCATTACTTTCCCGGGGTAATCGATCAACCCCATAATCGCGAGTGAACTCACCGATTTACCTGAACCCGACTCACCAACAATACCAACGACCTGGCCTTTATCAACACTATAGCTGATGCGGTCAACGGCGCGAAACGGTGCTTTTTCGTCTCCGAAATGTACCGAAAGTTGTTCTACATTTAACAATGCCATTTAGTTACCTCATCACTGCTTGAGTTTTGGATCAAATGCATCACGTAACCCATCACCCATCAGGTTGAACGCAAGCACCGTCAATAAAATTGCTAATCCAGGAAAAGTCACTACCCACCATGCGCTTTGTGCAAATTGCAACACATCAGACAGCATCGTTCCCCATTCAGGAGTCGGTGGCTGTGCGCCCATTCCGAGGAAACCCAAAGCAGCCATATCTAAAATGGCATTCGAAAAACCTAAAGAGGCCTGTACAATCAAAGGTGCCAAACAGTTAGGCAAAATATTGACAAACATTTGACGAGCCGCTCCTGCACCCGCAACTCGGGAGGCAGTGACATAATCACGGTTGACTTCCACCAGTACTGCCGCACGCGTCAGCCTGATATAATGTGGCAAGGCGACAAACGTCAAAGCGATAGAAGCGTTAACAATGGACGGGCCGAAAATGGCCACCAGCACCAATGCTAATAATAGGCTTGGTAATGCCAGCATGATGTCAACAACTCGCATAATTAATGCGTCAACGACACCGCCAAAATAACCTGCGATTACTCCGATGGTAACACCCGCAATTAGTGATAATACGACCACCAAGCAGCCAACTAACAGCGATAAACGAGCGCCATACATTAAGCGAGAGAGTAAATCACGCCCAATATCATCAGTACCTAAAATAAATTGCCAACTTCCCCCGTCCTGCCAAACAGGTGGAACAAGTAAAAAATCACGAAATTGTTCATCTGGGGCATGCGGAGCTAATACTCCCGCAAAAATCGCAATCAGCACCATCAGGATAATGTAGAACATCCCGACAACGGCCCCTTTGTTACGTTTAAAATAGTGCCAAAACTCTTGTAATGGTGTCATCGGCTGCGGGGCGCTGACAACAGTTGGCTCAGTAGATTGAGACATTTAGCGCTCCTTATTTCTTATGACGAATACGTGGGTTTACAATGCCATACAGCACGTCGACCACTAAGTTTACGAGGATGATCAGTGTAGCAACCAGCAGGACGCCCCCTTGTACTACAGGGTAGTCACGGCGCTGTAGTCCTTCGATTAACCAGCGTCCTAACCCAGGCCATGAGAAAATAGTTTCTGTTAAAATAGCCCCTGCTAGCATCACCCCAACCTGTAAGCCAATTACCGTGACCACTGGTAATAATGCGTTGCGTAATGCGTGAATTAAAATGACGCGCGCGCGGCCAAGACCTTTGGCACGAGCAGTCCGAATATAGTCTTCTCCCAACACTTCCAACATTGACGAGCGAGTCATGCGCACAATAACGGCTAATGGGATCGTACCTAAAACAATAGAAGGCAATATTAAGTGCTCTACTGCATCAATAAAGTCACCATCCTCCCCCCAAATTAGGGTATCAATTAGCATAAAACCGGTCAGAGGCTGGGAGTCATCAAGAAAAACGGTGTCACTGACTCGGCCGGCTACTGGAGTGAGGTCTAACTGCACCGACACTAGCATGATGAGCATGATCCCCCACCAGAAGATAGGCATTGAGTAACCCGTTAAAGAAAGGCCGATTGCAGTATGGTCAAAAATTGACCCACGTTTTACTGCCGCTAAAACCCCAACAGGGATCCCAACAGAAACCGCAAAAATCATGGCGCAAGTGGCCAGTTCGACGGTCGCTAAAAAACGAGGTAAAAACTCTTCCCACACACCAATACGGCTTTTTAGGGAAATCCCTAAATCACCATGAAATATCCCATTGATGTAATGGAGATATTGCTTCCAAAGTGGCTGATCAAGCCCTAGTTCAGCCATTAAATAAGCATGCCTTTCAGGGGATAATCCCCTTTCACCTGCCATGATCATCACCGGGTCACCCGGGATCATGTGGACAAAAGCAAAGGTTAATAATGTAATACCGATAAACGTGGGGATCACAAGCCCCAATCGTCGGAGGATAAATTGCAACATATCCTGAATCTCTTTAATAATGCCGTTGACGGCTCTTAGTCCGTTTGGCTACTCAGAAAATCGCTTTTCCGGGTGCTCACAAACAACTTAACTTTTCCGCTTCTTCTAGAGAAGAAAACGCCCTCCGCTCTAAACCAGCAACGAAGGGCATAGACAGATTAGATACGATTACTTCTCAATATCGACGTTTTCGAAGTGGTGTTTGCCTAGTGGGTCAACCACATAGCCTTTGACTTCTTTACGTACCGGCTCAAACACCGTGGAGTGTGCAATGATGAGGGCTGGTGCCTGTTCATTCATCACAACTTGCGCTTGCTTGTACAGTTCAACTCGTTTGTCGTGATCTGCTGTTTGGCGTGCTGGTTGGATCAAGTTCTCAAAGCTTTCATTACACCATTTTGAGTAGTTAGAACCTTGCTCTTTTGCTGCACAGCTAAATAAGGTTGCAAAGAAGTTATCAGGGTCCCCATTGTCACCCGTCCAACCCATCATTACCGTTTGTGGCTCGCCATCTTTCGCACGTTTGAGGTATTCGCCCCACTCATAGCTGACAACCTTTGATTTAACGCCAACTTTAGCCCAGTCTGCTTGGATCATTTCAGCCATACGGCGTGCATTTGGGTTATATGGTCGTTGAACAGGCATCGCCCACAAGTCAATTTCAAAGCCATTCGGGAAGCCTGCTTCTGCTAATAAGGCTTTTGCTTTTTCAGGGTTATATTCGTAGTCGTTTACAGCGTCGTTATAGCCCCACATTGTCGGTGGGATCAGGTTTTTCGCTTTTTGGCCTGCACCTTGATAAACCGCTTCAATAATTGCATCTTTGTTCACCGCCATAGACAGCGCTTGGCGAACTTTTTGATTATCTAACGGTTTTTTCTCGACATTATAAGAGAGGTAACCGACGTTTAGGCCTGGTTGCTCCATTAACGTAATGTCTTTATCTTGCTTCATACGCTCTAAATCAGCCGGATTTGGATATGGCATGACTTGGCATTCATTTTTTTGCAGTTTTGCATAACGAACAGAAGCATCTGGCGTGATAGAGAAGACTAAACGGTCAAGTTTAGGTTTTGTGCCCCAATATTGGTCGTTGGCTTTATAAAGAATACGGGAGTCTTTCTGGTACTGTTGCAGAACAAATGGGCCTGTTCCGATTGGGTTTAAGTCTACTTTTTCTGGCGTACCCGCTTTCAACATCTGGTCTGCATATTCAGCAGAAAGAATGGATGCGAAATCCATTGCCATATCCGCTAAGAATGGAGATTCAGGACGAGTTAACGTAATTTTTACTGTGTTATCATCGACTTTTTCAACTTTATCGATAATTTTATCCATATCCATTCCCATAAAGTATTCATAGCTGCCACCTGAAACTTTATGGTATGGGTGATTTGCATCTTTTTGACGCATAAATGTATAGATTACATCGTCCGCATTCAAATCACGGCTTGGCTTAAATTCTTTATTCGAGTGCCATTTGACACCTTTACGTAGATGGAAAGTATATTCTTTACCATCATCACTCACTTCCCAGCTTTCCGCTAGGCCCGGTTCGATTTCCGTCGTTCCTAATTTGAATTCCACTAAGCGGTTATACAGTGGAATTGAACTTGCATCATAGGTTGTTCCTGACGTGAACAACTGTGGGTTAAAGCCCTCAGGGGAGCCTTCTGAACAATAAACTAACGTTTTTGCCTGTACTGATGCTGATACTGCTAATGCTGCCAATGTAAGCCCTACAGTCAGTAGACCTGTCTTTTTAATAGAGCGCATCTGTATGCTCCTATGGTGTTCATGTTGTTTTGCTTGATGCCTAAATCCGTCATAAAAGCGACAGATGTAGTATCTGTATTTTTTGTTATTCATTGTGCAATTAATCAACTGTTACTCACTTCGTCAATAGCCACATTTATGACTCACCCACAATCTATGTAACATATTAGAAACAATTAGCACTGCAATTTAGCTTAAAATTTCACAGTAGAGGACAAGATGCAGGCGTTATAACCATATAATCAATAGTGAATAGGGTTTTATGTTGAGGTTATTTATTTTTATATTTGTGATTAAGTGCTGAATTACTGAACGAATATAGTGCTTTTATTGGTGTAGTGCGAAATAAAACACTAAAGAGAATTGATATGGAAATTATTTTAGTATGTAATAATTTAGTTTGTTTTATAAGCAAATAAAAAACATTCAGCTGACTATGCTAAACAAAATTTTAACCAACTGATAACTTAAAGAATAAAATAACACTGATAAGGGTTTGTATTCTATTTGCCCAAATACAGAATATGCTTTAATACCAACGATAAAAGCTACAATTACCTAGTATTAATTCGGTCATTCCTCAATGATGCAATTGTCTATCTTAACCCTATGATTTAACTAATAATGAAACCTTACCTGAAGACCCGTACTCATTGAATTAACCAACAGCTGATCAGTTTGCCAAATTGGAGTCTCCGTAAATAAATGATATGACAAACGCCCTATTTGGCCTTTAGCTCCGACTCTACCACCCAGCAATAGATTTTCTTTCCAAAAGGTCCCCCTATCATTTGATGTTGTTCCTAAACCTAACGAGGTATATAAAGCCATATATGGCCATGGGCTCTGCCAGAGGACCTCACTTTGTAGCTTTAAACTATTATCTCCCATATCAAAGGACTCGGCTCCTCCAATAAAACCGCTAACGCCTCCAAAACCAATAAATGACTCTTGCTCTAATAAAACATCTAACTTATCACGACTTAGTTGCACATCAAGTTGGCTTTCATATTGAAAAGGAGAGGCCACCCTCATTGCAGAAGCCGAAACTTGTAAAACCTGTGGCTTATTTAAACCTGTAACTTGCTGTGCATTTGCACCAAACCAGCTAGTTCCTTGTTTATACTTTAATGCAATTAAAGCGCTACCCTGTAAGAAGTTAACCTGATGAGTCAGCTCACCAATAATGTAATGAGCCAAACGTTGTTGTGTTTGTAAGTGTAGGTTGGACAAAAACGTGTCGCTCCTTTGGCTTTCAGACCCTAGGCTTAATGAAGTCATCGCGTTTTCTGTTCGCTTTAATAAATACTCGGCTTGTAATAATAAGAAACTGTTATGCTGCTTCAGTGGTAGAACAACATCATTGCTGGCAATGACCGTTTTATTTTTCTGGTATCCACTCAATATTGAAAACAACCAGTATTGATAAGGAAGAGAATAAAACAGCATGGCTGATTTGACTTCGGTTTCTTCGGTGTTACTAAATTGACGGCTAATATTTGAATATAAAAAATCATTTAATAACAAAGGATTAGCAACCATAAAAGTATGGCCAACTGTATTTGTATTGCCTACCTGATGGGCCATTGAGTGTGACTCAAAGGAGAGAGTACCTTGAAATTCGCGCCGATGCTGGCCTAGCACTATAATTTGAGTGGCGTTTTCATGCTTATCATCTGCAATTAATTTGACTTGAAAAGGGATTAAAGATGCATTTTGTAAGTTGTACAAACCTTGCTCAACTTGTCGCAGATTAAGCGTATCCCCTAGCTGAAAAGGAAATATATGTTGAAGTGATTTATCTTCTGCCTGCTCATGTTGATAAACCACTGAAGAAACTGTTCCTACTATTATTTTTGCTTGCAAGATACCAAATAGAAAAGTTTGCTCTGGGTAATACAAGTAAGAGGTTAAATAGCCTGCATGAACTAGCTCTGCCGTAATGTCATCCGCATATTTAAGCAAGCCTTGTTCATCAATGCACTGGCCTTCTATCTTTTGCCGCCATCTATTCACTTGGCTACGAGCGATTTCCTTTACTTGCTCAAGCCCAATGAAATGTACTTGATTCATCATGATACAAGTAGAGGGGACTTGGATAATACCATTTGGAGGCGCTATAGGCGTGCTATAAGCTTTAAAGCCAATAATGGTACAAAAACTGAATAAGAAGCAGCAAAGATGTATCGATAAAACGTTATCAACTTTCATTAACGAGTCCTTGTAATGAAAAAGCGTTTTTACCTAAAACAACATGAGTGAGTCAGCTTATATATCAACAGAGATAGGTTATTGAGTGCAAGCCAAGTTAGTCTGAAATAGTTGGGGTGAAAAATAGGAAGGAGTAAAAACGAAAAAACCCACCTCAATGAGGTGGGTTTTAGAATTTGGTCGGCGAGAGAGGATTCGAACCTCCGACCCACTGGTCCCAAACCAGTTGCGCTACCAAGCTGCGCTACTCGCCGAAAACGGTGTGAATAATACTGCCAAGAACGGAGGTCGTCAACCCATTTTTCGCCAATTCTGTTCGTTTGCCGATAAAACCACCAAAATGGTAAGGTTTATATGCAAGTCGCCTTATTTAAAGCAAAAAATAAGCACTAAAATATTTTAGTGCTTATTTATCAAACAGGTTAGAGTTTATAAAAATAGCATTAACAACACGCTAATAACTCAATTTTAAACCTATTGCAGTAAAGAAATATCCGCTACTCTTAAGAATAACTCACGTAACTGGCTTAATAGTGTCAAACGATTAATACGAACCGCTTGGTCTTCATCCATTACCATCACATTTGCAAAGAATTCATCCACGATATCGCGTAAAGAAGCTAATTCAACTAAAGCCTCTTGATAATTCCTTTCTGCAAACATTGGCGCAAGCTTATCTTGTAATACCACAACGTGAGTCGCCAGTTTGACTTCTTCAGGCATTTTTAGAACAGAGGCTAAAACGTTGTCCGCAAGTTTTTCTTCTGATTTGCTCAGAATATTGGAAACACGTTTATTTGCCGCTGCAAGTGCCTGTGCTTCGTCTAATGAACGGAAGTGAGTAACTGCTTTCACTCGCGCATCAAAGTCAGCAGGTTGTGTTGGGTGACGAGCTAATACCGCTTGAATGGTATCGATACTATAGCCTAATTCTTGATACCAAGAACGGAAACGACCAAGCATGAACTCAACAACGTCACTAACCACATTTTCATTGGTTAATTTATCACCGTATAAGCGAGCCGCTTCTTCTGTCATCTCAACGAGATCAAGCTGATAGCCTTTCTCAACAATAATGCGTAAGACACCTAACGCAGCACGGCGCAGAGCAAATGGGTCTTTATCGCCTTTAGGATGTTGGCCGATACCAAAAATCCCCGCAAGCGTATCCATTTTTTCAGCCAGTGCTAATGCAGCTGAAACGTCAGTCGATGGAAGTGCATCCCCTGAAAAACGCGGTTGGTACTGCTCTTTTAAAGCTAATGCAACATCTTCTGACTCACCATCATGGCGTGCGTAGTGCATTCCCATAACACCTTGAGTGTCTGTGAACTCAAACACCATGTTAGTCATTAAGTCACATTTTGCTAATAGACCAGCTCGTGTTGCATGATTTACATCCGCACCAATTTTGCTCGCAACCCAGCCAGCTAATGCTTCTAAACGGTCTGTTTTATCACGCAATGTACCTAATTGTTTCTGGAACAATACGGTTTCTAAGCGTGGTAAGTTATCTTCCAAACGTTGTTTACGGTCAGTCTTAAAGAAAAATTCGGCATCCGCTAAACGTGGACGTACGACTTTTTCGTTACCTGAAATGATTTGCTGAGGATCAGAAGACTCAATATTGGCCACAAAGATAAAGTTAGGCATTAGCTTGCCAGCCTTATCATAAACTGGGAAATATTTTTGATCCCCTTTCATGGTGTAAACGAGCGCTTCTGAAGGAACCTCTAAGAATTTCTCTTCAAATTTAGCTGTTAAAACGACTGGCCATTCAACCAATGACGTCACTTCTTCAAGCAAGCTATCCGTTAAGTCAGCTTGGCCACCAAGAGCCTGAGCTGCTTTTTCTGCATCCGCTTTAATCACCGCTTTACGTTCTTCGTAATCCGCCATGACTTTACCGCGTTCACGTAAAATGGCTGGATATTGTTCAGCGTTATCAATAGTAAATTCAGCTTCACCCATAAAGCGGTGGCCACGAATTGTGCGCCCGCTCTTGATACCTAAGATCTCACCATCAATCACATCACTACCTAGCAGTAATGTGACTGTATGAACAGGGCGAACGAATTGGGTATCTTTATCAGCCCAGCGCATTAATTTAGGAATTGGTAGTTTTGCTAGCGCACGGCTAGTCATATCAACCAATAATTCACTAACGGCCTGCCCTTTCACTTGAGCACGATATAGTAGCCATTCGCCTTTATCTGTGGTCAAACGCTCAGCTTGATCAACAGTAATACCACAACCACGAGCCCAGCCTTCAGCGGCTTTAGTCGGTTGGCCATCTGGACCGAATGCCTGAGAGATAGCAGGGCCTCGTTTTTCAACTTCACGGTCTGGCTGTGAAGCCGCTAAATCAGCGACTTTAAATGCTAACCGACGGGGAGCAGCAAACCACGTTACTGCACCATGAGCGATATCAGCACCATCAAGTTCAGCCGTAAAATTTGCAGCAAATGATTCAGCTAATGAACGAAGAGCCTTCGGCGGTAACTCTTCGGTGCCGATTTCCACAAGGAAAGTCTGTTGAGTCATGACAGCCTCTTAGTTCTTATGACACATAGGGAATCCAAGCGCTTCACGAGAAGCATAGTACGCTTCTGCAACCCCTTTAGTTAGGGTACGAATACGTAAAATATAGCGTTGGCGTTCAGTAACAGAAATGGCTTTACGTGCATCTAGTAGGTTGAAAGTGTGAGCCGCTTTCAAGATACGTTCGTATGCAGGTAGTGGAAGTGGCGTTTCCAAAGCCAGCAAGTGTTGAGCTTCTTTTTCATACTCGTCAAAACATTTGAACAGAAAATCAACATTTGCGTATTCGAAGTTATAGGTTGATTGCTCAACTTCGTTTTGATGATAAATATCACCATAGGTGGTTTTACCCAGTGGGCCATCACACCAGACAAGGTCATACACGCTGTCCACGCCTTGAATATACATGGCTAAGCGTTCTAGGCCGTATGTAATTTCACCCGTTACCGGTTTACACTCAAGACCACCGACCTGCTGGAAGTAAGTAAACTGAGTCACTTCCATCCCGTTAAGCCATACTTCCCAACCTAATCCCCAAGCACCAAGTGTTGGGTTTTCCCAGTTATCTTCAACAAAACGAATGTCGTGAACGGTTGGGTCAACACCTAATTCTTTTAAAGAACCAAGGTATAATTCTTGGATGTTATCGGGTGATGGTTTGATGATCACCTGAAACTGATAATAGTGTTGTAGACGGTTTGGGTTTTCACCATAGCGACCATCAGTAGGTCGACGGGATGGTTGGACATAAGCCGCAGCAATAGGCTCAGGGCCTAATGCACGCAAACACGTCATTGGGTGAGAAGTTCCTGCGCCGACTTCCATGTCCAATGGTTGAACAATGGTACAGCCTTGACGCGCCCAGTAGTCCTGTAATGTCAGGATTAGACCTTGGAAGGTTTTGGTATCAAACTTTTGCATGTTAGATCCGCACGCGATACGTAAAATTTAATGAAAGTACGCCAGTATACCCTTTGACCGCAAGATATACAGCATTGAATATGTCTGTATTTATTCTAAAAATAAAAAAAAATACTTTCACCCCTTTTAAACTGGTTATTTATACAGTATAAATAATTTGTTTTTTGAGACAAGGTTATTGAAACTGTAAAAAGGATGAAAAATGGATACTTCCCTGACACGCTGCCATTGGGTTAATCAAGATCCTGAATATATCGCTTATCACGACCATGAATGGGGTAAACCCACTTATGGCAACTTAGCATTATTTGAAATGCTTTGCCTTGAAGGCCAACAAGCCGGGCTCTCTTGGTACACTATTTTAAAAAAACGCCAAGGATATCGTGACTTATTTCATCATTTCGATCCTACAAAAATCGCATTAATGAGTGAGAATGATGTTGAACGACTTATGCAAGATACTCGAATTATCCGTAACCGACTAAAAATTAATGCGATTATCGCGAATGCAAAAGCCTATTTAGCGATGAAAGACAATGGTGAAGATTTTTCCACTTTTATTTGGCAATTTGTAAATGGTCAACCCATTGTCAATGGTTGGGAAAAACCATCACAAGTCCCTGCGGAAACTGAAATTTCTAAGCTTCTTTCCAAGGCGCTCAAAAAACGTGGGTTTAAATTTGTCGGTTCGATCACTTGTTATGCCTTTATGCAGGCAACTGGCATGATTAATGACCATTTAGTGAATTGTTGCCAATTTAAATAAATTAGTTTTTATCGGTGTAACTTACCAAGGAAAAAGAAAAATAAACCACCAAGGCATTAACATTGCAATATTTTAACTCGATAAATTAGAAACTTTCGATATTTTACATTAAAAAAAGATGTGAATGGGTGGTTGAACTCTGAGAAGTAGCAGAGTATGTTTTAAATTCCATTAACAATCTAATAAATATATGTGAATAAATGCGATGATATTTTCTAAATTTGGTAATAAATTTGCTCAAAATTCAGGTATTTCATTATTAATGAAAGACTTGAATGAAGGCATAAGAACCCCTGGCTCCATTATGTTAGGGGGTGGAAATCCAGCTCATATCCCTGAAATGGATAAATATTTCCAAGATCTATTAGCTGAAATGTGTGCTAATGGCCAATTGACGGACACTTTATGTAATTATGATGGTCCTCAAGGTAAAGATGCCATGTTGAAAGCGCTTGCAGCAACGCTAAAAGCAAAACTAGGTTGGAACATTAGCGCGAAAAATATTGCCCTATCTAACGGCAGCCAGAGCGCTTTTTTCTATCTATTTAACTTGTTAGCCGGTCGCTTTGAAGATGGTATCACCCGTAAAGTCCTCTTCCCTCTTGCCCCTGAATATGTCGGTTACGCGGACTCAGGGCTTGACGATGACTTATTCGTCGCGAACAAACCACAAATTGAATTTTTACCTAATGGCCAATTTAAGTACCGGGTGGACTTCAACACATTAGAAGTTACTGATGACATTGGTGTTATTTGTGTGTCTCGTCCAACAAACCCAACCGGTAATGTCATTACAGATGAAGAAGTTGAGCATTTAGATCAATTAGCTAAACAACATAATATCCCATTATTAATAGATAATGCTTATGGTGTTCCTTTTCCTGGCATTATCTTCAGCGAAGCTACGCCATTTTGGAACGAAAATGTCATTCTTTGTATGAGTTTATCTAAACTTGGTTTACCTGGAACTCGATGCGGCATTATCATCGCTAATGAAGAAATCATTGAAGCCGTTAGTAATATGAATGGTATCATTAGCCTTGCGCCTGGTGGCATAGGCCCCGCCCTTGCTTTAGAAATGCTCAAAAAAGATGATCTTATCTCATTATCTAAGAATATAATTGGCCCTTTTTATAAGCAACGTGTGGAAGAAGCCATCGAAATTATTCGCCGCTATATTCCAGAAGATAAATGTTTGATTCATAAGCCTGAAGGTGCCATTTTCCTTTGGTTATGGTTTAAAGACTTACCAATTAATTGCTTAGAATTATACCAACGCTTAAAGAAACGCGGTGTATTGATGGTTCCTGGCCACTACTTCTTTCCCGGTATCGAACAAGATTGGCCACATGCACATCAATGTATGCGCATGAACTATGTCCCTGAACCAGAAAAAATTGAACAGGGGATCAAGATATTAGCTGAAGAACTAGAAAAAGCTTATCAAGAAGTAACCTGTTAGATTGCAAAATAACAAAGGGCTTTTAAGCCCTTTAATTGCAATTTTTAGGTAAAAAAAAGCCCTTTCATGCAGAAAGGGCTAAAAATTAGCGAGAACTCCGTAATTGAAATCAAATTAATTTTTCAATACGAATATCATTCAGAACCATTAGAACATCTTTTCTATTTGGTTATTGCTTGAACAAAAGCACTTTTTGCCCCTATATATCGTGATACTTTTTAATGGCCGTCTTCTATATCCATCATGAATACTCACCTATCCAATTGAAAAACAAGCCTTAAACAGTGTTAGTTCTTCATCAAATGGATTATCACATTTAACTAAACGGCCCAAAATAAAATGGCCAGCAATTGAGGAGAAATAATCCTTAAAAACATCGCTAATGGATAAACTGTTGCATAAGATAATGCGGGAGCACCGCTGGTCGCATGAATATTATTTGCAAATGCTAATGCAGGAGGGTCCGTCATGGAACCTGCTAGCACCCCGCAAAGGCTCAGATAGTTCATTTTGCCAAAAATTCGAGCTACAACACCTGTAATAAATAGCGGCACAAACGTGATCAATAACCCATAGCCAATCCACGTCAGCCCATCGCCTTTAATTAAAGTATCAATGAAGCCACCACCTGAATTGAGCCCAACCACAGCGAGGAACATGACAATCCCCAACTCTCTCAACGCCAAATTTGCACTCGGAGGCATGAACCAATATAAACGCCCGATAGTCCCTATACGACCTAGAATTAATGCAACAACTAGTGGGCCTCCCGCTAATCCAAGTTTTAGCGCTGCAGGAAAACCTGGAACAAAAACAGGTATTGACCCCAGTACAACCCCAAGCCCTATTCCAAGGAACACAGGTAACATTTGAACTTGCTGTAGTTTTTGTTTCGCATTGCCTAACAAAGCGGTGACAGCTTCAATTGACTCAGGACGCCCAACAATATTTAAAATATCGCCAAATTGTAAAACTGAATTGTTATTAGCCACTAAATCAATACCCGTACGGTTTAATCGTGTAACAACAACGTCATATTTTTGTTTTAAATTTAAGTCTTTAAGCCTTTTACTTAATACGGCATCATTCGTTACTACTACACGAACGGAATGCAAAATAGAGCTTGATGTCGAAAGGGATGCATCAACTTCCTCACCTAATATTAAGCGAACTTTATTTAAATCGTCTTTCAAACCAACAACGTGCAATAGATCCCCTAAATGGATCTCTGTTGTGGGCTGAGGGACAACAAGCATATCTCCACGTTTTAATCTTGAACAAACAATCGCTTCACTACCAAGTAGTGGAATGTCTTGCATCATTAAGCCATCAAGATTAGCGTTACGAATGGCAATATTCATGGTCTGCAGAGAATCGCGCTGTTGAAAATTAGAACTATTAAATGCGGAAGCTTCTTTATCTACTGAGATCCTAAAAATAATGCGTACTAACCACATTACTAATAATATGCCACAAATCCCCATAGGATATGCCATGGCATAACCCATTCCCATCTGGTCAACAAGGTTAGGATCAGAGCCTAAATCAGATAAAATTTGCTGACCAGCACCTAAAGATGGGGTATTCGTGACTGCACCTGAAAAAATACCTAAAATAATAGGTAATGGGATATTCGCAACTTTATATATAATTGCCGTTACCACCGCACCTAAGACAACCACCATCAGCGCAAAACCATTTAGTTTCAGGCCAGAAACACGTAAAGAAGAGAAAAAACCAGGCCCGACCTGAATACCAATCGTGTATACAAACAGTATCAAGCCAAACTCTTGAATAAAATGCAGCATGTCTTTATTCAGTTGTAAGCCGTAACTTTGGGCAAAATGCCCAACGATGATCCCCCCAAATAGGACACCACCAATACCCAGCCCAACACTACGGATCTTCCAATTACCAATCCATAATCCTAAAGCAGCAGCTAACGCCAACAAACTTACAGTAAGAGCTAATTCACTCATAGACCGCATCCTTTTGACGACAAGTTACCCATTAAACACACCCAAATAGGCGATAAAACAGACTACTGAATCGATTATGCCAAATAGCCTGAGGGTAATATGTGCCATAGAGCACAGTTCAGAATGAATAAGTAACCTATTTTTTTAGAATTTTCAAACTGATAACAAATATAAAATAGTATGTCTTTATTTCTTAACGTTATTTACCATTCATCGAATAGATACTGAAGGTAAACATTTTTAGTTAATAGCTACAAGGAAACTATTAACTAAAAAAATACATACGGTTAAATAAAATAATAATATGACGCCATTATTGTGAATTTCTTGTTTTTCGTTATTATAAGTCAATATTAGGAATAACAAACTAAATACAGGTTAACAACGTCTATGCCGAGTTTAATTTCAATACGATTCTGTTTCCTTATCGCACCTCTTATTTTGAGTGGTTGCTCGAGTATTATGACCCATGCGGGCCCATCAGAAGGTTATTACCCTGGTTCTAAAAATAGTATTAAAATGATAAAAGATGATGAAACTGGTTGGGTCGTTAAACCTTTACTTGCTATTGATTTACCTTTTTCTGTTGTTATGGATACTCTTTTAATTCCTTTAGATTACGCTAAATCGGGTAATGATGATAAAGCTGATTCACCCAAAAAACGTATAGAAGAACTTGAAAAGAAAGATAAAACGAAAAAGTAATTTAGGATCAATCAAACGTTTATAATTAAAATGTCATTGTGTACTAAATGTATTTATTAATACATTATTTTTAACCTAACTAAGATCTGGCAAATCATTTATGTAATATTACTTTAATTATTAATTTTTTATGACAATAGCCTTTCTTAACTTAAATATTCTATTTGTAAACATCTCCATACTCGACATGCGAATAATTAACAATTAAATGATTAGAATTTTAATTAGAGTGTAATAAAAATAATTACGAATAAAAAAGTTAATCCGAACTTTTTTATCCATAATTATAGAAACCTAATTATTTTATTTACCGCTTTAAACCCGTTTCTACTGTATAAATCTGCCTAAATCCATCAATATCACGCATGAATGCGATCAATTCATCATTAGGTGAAAATACAATGGCATCAGCAACAGGAGCAGGCTCAGTCCATTCTGTTAATTTTTGCATAACCCCAGTCACAACATGACAATACATAACGCTATTGTCACGAATAAAGCAGATGTGCTCACCTTTACTATCCCAGTTAAAGGCAGACTGAAGCGGTGAAGAGCCATGAGTTATTTGCCTTTGCATTCCAGTTAGCGTATCAACTAACCATAACTGAGCGTTGCCGTCATCATCATTCATCAAACAAGCGATCGATTTACCATCTGGCGAAGTTCTAAGCCAATGTCGTGGTTGTTTTGCTAAACCAGGAAATTTTTTATCCTGTGTGTAAGTTAAACGCCTTTGCTGTATCCCCATTGGAGGAGAAGGCATGCTCGATTCTGTTCCTTGGATGGGAAATTCCCCTGCAATCATGTAATCCTCAAGCTGTGAAGGCAAATCAACAATGTAGATCTCAGGGATAATTTCTCCATTTGTAGAATGAGTATCGCCAATAAATACCAGTGCTCTTTCCTGCCACTCCCCACTCTGTTTTTGATAGCCTTTTTGACCTACCCAGCCCTCTTCATATGCACGGCTAATTTCATCGCTGCAAGGTTTAGGCTGCGGTGTAGTCTGGGTCACAACACAACAAAAATAGTCGCCATTGTATTCTCGGTTATGTTTTTTGGGATTTACATTGACAGGCCCGATAGGTACAGCAATCGCAACATTCCGTTGGTCTAATTGCACATCTAATTCATGCATTACATGGTCGTTATATGTAAAACTCAGCCACTTTCCGTCTGGACTAAAAACATGAACATGAGTGCCCCCACGTAACGCCCCCACTAAATAAGGCGGAGTAATACACATAGCATCAATGGGGTGAACGACGTTTAATTGTTCGTCTTTAACATACACCCCTCTTCGGTGGTGAAAATCATATTGCCACTGATCATCTGGGTACTCAGGGCCATGTATAAACGCATATTGAATTGGCGGTTGAGGACTTACAGTTACCACCCCAACGTGAGCCCCATGACTTGCACGGTAAACCTCAACGACCTGTTGTGTTTTTACATGAATTTTTTCTATAGATAAACCTGTAAAAGAACTACCATTTGGCCTTATATCGTACGCTAGCCACTGGCTATCTGGTGTCCAGACATTAATGTTCGTTAGTTGATGGCTTCGCTCATCGTACGTTAAACGTGTTTCTTTATAGGGCAATTTATTATTCAATCTGTTATCCTTTGACATCATTTAATATCGCTATCGGATTACTTTAACTAATCTAGTTTAATCAACACTAGAAAATCTCAGTCGAGAAGTTTCACAAGTAATATTACCCTTTAGCAACAACCTTAGTCCTGAACAAAACTACCATGTTATTAAGTGTACTTTATATTATTGGTATCACCGCAGAAGCCATGACGGGTGCGCTTGCCGCTGGCAGGCGAAAAATGGATGTCTTTGGTGTCATCATTATTGCGTCTGCGACAGCGATTGGCGGTGGTTCCGTACGTGATATGTTACTTGGCCATTACCCCTTAGGCTGGGTGGAACACCCTGAGTATATCCTGACAGTTGCGGGCGCTGCTATTGTGACAATTTGGATAGCTCCGATGATGAAACATTTACGTCGATTGTTCCTCATATTAGATGCTATCGGGCTAATTGTGTTTTCTATACTTGGTGCCCAAATTGCCCTCGATATGCACTACAGCCCAATCATCGCTGCCATTGCAGCAGTAATTACTGGCGTTTTTGGCGGTGTGTTAAGAGACATGCTATGTAATACAATCCCTTTAGTTTTCCAAAAAGAGGTCTATGCTGGCGTCTCTTTCGCTGCCGCTTGGATCTATATTGGCCTATTACAAACTCCTCTGCCTAAAGATATCGTGGTAATTATCACACTCGTTGTTGGTTTAAGCGCAAGGCTAATAGCCATTCGTTATCGTCTTGGTCTACCTATTTTCAATTACGAAAACCAAGATTAACCTAATTCAGCAACAGCTATTCAGCCATTAATGATTTACTATTGATGGCTGAATAGCTTTCATACCAGACAAAATATCTAAAATAGATTGGATTTCCGGTTCCGCCAACCAATTAGCCAATTTTTTCCTTTGTAATTCTGTCAAATTTATACTGTTAACCCATGAGGGGTCATATAGCATACCTATGTCAGTCACTTTTCCTACCTGTACCTTAGGCAGTGGAATTGCCAAACCTTTTAACCAAAACCAAATAGGTTGAGCCTTTGCCATTTTCAGTTGCTTTACTAACAGTTGGTGCTTTTTCCCCTTAGGTAAATCGTTTTGCCATTGCTCTGACAACCAAGTTGTTAGTTGAGTAAGGTTATTGTTCTCTACCCATTGGTGCCATGTGGCTTCATTTATCCCTCGAATACCGAGTTGTTTGCCTAACCATGTTAGCCTCGCTACAAATTGCTGTGAGCAAGACTTCGTATAAGTCAGGCAGCTGAGCGCGTGAAACTGCTTTAATCTTGATGTATCTGGATATTCACGTTTCTCTCGCCGCCAAACAATGTCTTCAATTTTTGGACTTCCGAGACCTGAAAGAGAGACAAGTATTTTATCTCCAACAAGTAAATCTCGCTTTTCCCATGATGATAGTGAGCCAGCATTTACCTTTGAAATAGTTTTCGAGTCAATATTGACGGGAGTGATTTCGGCAACGACACTGACTCTTCCTGTTCTGCCTATATTGAATTTGAATTTAGTTACCTCTGATAACACACTGCGCAATGGGTATTTCCATGCAATCGCCCAGCTATTTTGTTTTGATTGCCAAGCTGATGCCGCTGGTGCTGGAAAATTTTTAAGTACTATGCCATCGGTAGCAAACGGTAATTGACCTTGGTAATAGTATTCCCTTAATTCCTTAGCCTGGGTTTTATTTTCAATTTTATGGCTATATTGCTCAGCAAGCGGAAAACCTATCTCAGAAAGTAATGTTAATTGTGTTTTTGGATTAGCATCTCCCGCAGGCCACGCCCAGATAAAAACACCAATATTTTCTTCAGGGGCCGTTGGTGCACTTTTTCGCATTAACCACCCAGCAATCTTATTACGCGCATTTACTCCCCCCCTTTTAGCTTGAATGTGCCCATTCATACGCCAAAATAATTCCCCTTGAAGCACTAACGTACCTGAATATTTGATTCGTTTGGGTATTGCAGGAATGAAATCTGCTTTTGCTCGCCACTCTATTCCTTCAACACTATTTCCTCGGCTGATCATGGAAACAAGCTTGCCATTCTTGTAAACCAGCGTTACCGCAACACCGTCGACTTTAGGTTGCAACCAAATATTTTTACGTGTTTCTATCCAACTATGAACTTCTAATTCATTAAGTTTCTTCAACCCTGTGTGAGGAATTGGATGCGTAGTTAGCTGTGATTTTTCAGGTAATAGCACTTCCGGCAATTCTTCGGGGAGTTGCTGGCATCGTTGCAAAAAACGCCATAAATTAAATAGCTGGTCATAAGCTTCATCACTAATCGAACTGCTACCCGCCAAACGGTAAGCTTGGTTCCACTGTTGTAATTGTTTCCCTAACCGGTAACTCTCCTGCCTAATTATTTTACTATTTTGTTCTTCACACTGTTCATTAATAGCGCTTTGCTGCGCGGCTTGGGCAATATTAGTACATACCATTACTCCCAAAATTAACCCGCTCAACCTATAAGCGAACGCTAACCAATAACCATACAAAATATGAATCATAACTATTCCTTGTTATTATTAATCCATTGTAATGCTATTCTTTAAAGCATTTTTCTCATTCGCTAAGCATGAAACACCTTTTCTCCGCCTTCATCCCCAAAAGAAATTATTTGCAAAAAGCTTCGCAAAACGAATGTTGCTTTCATGAGTAATAAGTTAATTTCTCGAGCCCGTTCACAATTTAGTTATGAATCAAATTCATTTAATTAAAATTCATGATTTATTGATATCGCTGCACGTTGATGCAAGTACGTGTATACTATGTCGGGTTTATCACCATCTTTTATGTTTAATCCTCGACTATTCAAGAAATCATCATGATACAAGGCACGTTATATATTGTTTCTGCCCCTAGTGGTGCAGGGAAATCAAGTCTGATTCAGGCTTTATTAAAAACACAACCATTGTATGACACACAGGTTTCCGTTTCTCATACAACTCGAGCTGCACGTCCAGGAGAAACCCATGGCGAGCACTATTTCTTTGTATCTGAAACTGATTTTTTACAAATGGTCGACAAAGGCGAGTTCTTAGAACATGCCTGTGTTTTTGGGAATTATTATGGGACGTCCAAACCCATCATTGAAGATGTATTAAATAGTGGTGTAGATGTTTTTCTTGATATCGATTGGCAGGGAGCCCAGCAAATTAGGGATAAAATGCCTGAAGCACGCAGTATTTTTATTCTCCCACCATCAAAAGATGAACTTTATCGTAGGCTACGTGGACGTGGGCAAGACAGCGATGAAGTTATAGAAAAGCGTATGTCACAAGCAGTAGGTGAAATTGAACATTTCAACGAGTATGATTACCTTATTGTTAATGATGATTTCAATACCGCGCTAAGCGATTTACAATCTATTATCCGTACTGAGCGTTTAAAGTTAGCGCGTCAGATTCAGCGACATGATGCTTTAATCAGCAAATTACTAGCAGACTGAGAATAGTTTCAGTATCATATCAGGTCATTTTTTTATTTCTTTGGAGTAGCACACTTATGGCACGCGTAACTGTTCAAGACGCAGTAGAAAAAATTGGTAACCGTTTTGACCTCGTATTGGTTGCGGCACGTAGAGCTCGTCAGTTACAAACGGGTGGAAAAGACCCTTTAGTTCCTGAAGAAAATGATAAATATACTGTTATCGCATTGCGTGAAGTAGAAGAAGGTTTAATCAACGGTCACATTTTAGATGTGCGTGAGCGCCAAGAACAGCAAGAGCAAGATGCGGCTGAAATGCAAGCGGTTTCTGCAATCGCTGAAGGTCGTCGCTAATCACTAAGGTGGGTCTGCCTTGTATCTGTTTGAAAGCCTTAATTTAGTCATTCAAAAGTATCTTCCTAAAGAACAAATTGAATTACTAAGAAAAGCCTATGTTGTTGCACGGGATGCCCACGAAGGACAGACCCGTTCGAGTGGTGAGCCTTATATTACTCATCCAGTTGCTGTTGCTTGTATTCTTGCTGAAATGCGTTTGGACCATGAAACACTAATGGCAGCGCTACTTCATGATGTGATTGAAGATACTCCAGCGACATTTCAAGACATAGAAGAATTGTTTGGCACCACCGTCGCCGGTCTCGTTGAAGGTGTATCCAAACTAGACAAGCTCAATTTTCGCGACAAAAAAGAAGCTCAAGCAGAAAACTTCCGCAAAATGATCATGGCGATGGTAAAAGACATCCGTGTCATTTTGATAAAACTGGCAGACCGCACTCACAATATGCGCACGCTAGGGTCACTTAGGCCCGATAAACGTCGGCGTATTGCACGTGAAACCCTTGAAATATATAGCCCGTTAGCCCACAGGCTAGGTATACACCACATCAAAACAGAGCTTGAAGAGCTTGGTTTTGAAGCGTTATATCCCAACCGTTATCGTGTTATTAAAGAAGTCGTCAAAGCGGCTCGCGGTAACCGAAAAGAGATGATCCAAAAAATTCTCTCGGAAATTGACGGTAGGCTTACCGAGGCGGGTGTTCCTTGTCGCGTCAGCGGCAGAGAAAAACATCTTTATTCCATCTATCGCAAAATGCACCAAAAAGAGCAACGTTTCCACTCCATCATGGATATCTATGCTTTTAGGGTAATTGTGAAAGATGTGGATACTTGCTACCGCGTTTTAGGCCAGATGCACAGTTTATACAAACCGCGTCCGGGGCGTATTAAAGACTATATTGCTATCCCTAAAGCCAACGGCTATCAATCGCTACATACCTCACTTATTGGGCCACATGGCGTTCCTGTAGAAGTGCAAATTCGCACAGAAGACATGGACCAAATGGCTGAAATGGGGGTTGCTGCACATTGGGCCTATAAAGAGCAAGGTGAACAAGGTACAACGGCACAGGTTAGAGCTCAACGTTGGATGCAAAGCCTACTTGAGTTACAACAAAGTGCAGGTAGCTCGTTTGAATTTATTGAAAGCGTTAAGTCGGATCTATTTCCAGATGAAATCTACGTTTTCACCCCAGAAGGCCGTATTGTTGAATTACCTACGGGTGCAACACCTGTTGATTTTGCATA
This sequence comes from Providencia huaxiensis, assembly GCF_002843235.3. Taxonomy (NCBI): domain Bacteria; kingdom Pseudomonadati; phylum Pseudomonadota; class Gammaproteobacteria; order Enterobacterales; family Morganellaceae; genus Providencia; species Providencia huaxiensis. The sequence continues at coordinate 4,125,011 of NZ_CP031123.2, read as the reverse complement.
TGCGGTACACACAGATATTGGCCATGCTTGCGTGGGGGCTCGTGTTGACCGTCAGCCTTATCCACTTTCGCAATCCCTGACGAGTGGCCAAACTGTTGAAATTATTACTGCGCCAGGTGCTCGTCCAAATGCAGCATGGCTCAATTTTGTTGTCAGCTCGAAAGCGCGAGCCAAGATCCGCCAATTATTGAAAAACTTGAAACGCGAAGATTCTATTAACTTAGGTCGCCGTTTGCTCAACCATGCACTAGGGACAGGAAATAAACTCACTGATATCCCTCAAGCCAATATTGATGCAGAATTAGCACGCATGAAGCTGCACTCTATAGACGACTTGCTTGCTGAAATTGGGTTGGGTAACGCAATGAGTGTGGTTGTCGCACGAAACCTACAAAACAATCCACAAAATGCACCTGAAGAACAAGTGTTAGTTGAAAGCCGAAATAAACTGTCTATCAAAGGTGCAGATGGCGTTTTAATCACCTTTGCAAAATGTTGTCGCCCTATTCCCGGTGACCCAATTGTTGCACATATTAGTCCTGGAAAAGGTCTGGTTATCCACCATGAATCCTGCCGAAATATCCGTGGTTATCAAAAAGAACCCGATAAATTTATGGCGGTTGAATGGGACAATGACACCGACACCGACTTTATCGCTGAAATTAAAGTGGATATGATTAACCATCAAGGCGCTTTAGCGAATTTAACCGCTGCTATTAATGACGCTAACTCAAGTATTCAAAGTATGAATACAGAAGAAAAAGATGGCCGTGTATATTGTGCCTTTATTCGCCTTACAACTAAAAACCGTGTTCAATTGGCAAATGTGATGCGGAAAATCCGTATTATGCCTGACGTTCTACGTGTTAGCCGAAACCGTAATTAACGACCATATTTAATTAATCACTATGAATGAACGCCGCTACCGCCGCATTTGCCAAATGATGGCGATGCGGCAGCCTGACCTAACTCTCTGCCTCGAAGAAATTCATAAACCGCACAATGTTTCTGCCATTGTACGCAGTGCGGATGCCGTAGGGATCCACCAAATTCATGCTATTTGGCCTGACCAACAAGTCAAACTGTCCGTATCTTCTGCAGCGGGGAGTAATAGCTGGGTTAAAATTATTTCACATACATCGACCAAAGAAGCAATTTCCCAAATAAAATCACAAAACATGCAGGTTTTGGCAACTAACTTGTCAGAACATGCCGTTGATTTTCGTGAAATTGATTATACTTTGCCAACTTGTATTATGATGGGGCAAGAGAAAACAGGGATTTCACAACAAGCCCTCGCACTGGCTGATAAACACATTATTATTCCAATGGCTGGTATGGTGCAATCTTTGAACGTTTCCGTCGCTTCTGCACTAATTTTATATGAAGCCCAAAGGCAGCGGCAACAAGCGGGGATGTACGACCGTGAACACTGCTTACTTTCACCAGATGAACAACAAGCTTGGTTATTCGAAGGTGGTTACCCTGTACTCGCTGAAGTTGCTAAACGTAAGGGGCTTCCTCGCCCATTTATCAATAGCCAAGGGCAAATTGAAGCTGATGACTCGTGGTGGGCACAAATGCAATTAACCGAAAAAATGAAAAGACGGCAGTTGGGTTAAATAGAAGGAAATAACATGAATAATGGGCTACTTGATACCATTTCACTGACCTCATTGCATGGTGTTGGTGCAAGTCAGTCAGAAAAAATGCGTAAAATCGGTTTGAACACCGTTCAAGACCTTCTTCTTCATTTCCCTTTGCGCTATGAAGACCATACTCGTTTATATCAAATAAAAGATCTCCTTCCCGGTACGACAGCAACAATCACAGGCGAAGTCCTGCAAACTAAAGTCGTCTTCGGCCGAAAAAGAATGATGACCTGCTTAATTTCCGATGGAACAGGCAACCTCACCTTACGTTTTTTCAATTTTTCAGCGGCAATGAAAAATAATTTAGCGGAAGGAAGACAGGTTACCGCCTATGGGGAAGTTCGCAGAGGAAATACAGGGCCGGAAATCATTCACCCTGAATATAAAGTATCTAAAGAAACCAGCAATATCAGCTTGCAAGAGAATTTAACACCAGTATACCCAACCACTGAAGGTGTTCGCCAAGCGACTTTACGCAAAGTCATGGAGCAAGCACTCGGGTTACTTGATAGCGGGGAAATAAAAGAATTACTTCCTGAAGAACTTAGCCGTGGAATGATAAGTTTGCCAGATGCCATTCGCTTATTACACAACCCACCACCGAATGTAGCACTGAGTGAGCTAGAAAAAGGCCATCATCCCGCACAAAAGCGGCTAGTCCTCGAAGAATTACTCGCTCACCATCTAAGCATGTTAGCTATCCGCGCAGGTAATGAACGCCTATATGCCCAGCCGTTAGTCGCAAGTGGTCAATTAAAATCTCAGTTACTTGCACAATTACCATTTTCACCAACAAACGCACAAAACCGTGTTGTTAGCGAAGTTGAAGCAGACCTCGCTAAAAACGCCCCTATGATGCGTTTGATTCAAGGGGATGTCGGGTCAGGGAAAACTCTCGTTGCAGCCTTAGCGGCCGTTTGTGCCATCGAGAATGGCAAACAAGTGGCACTGATGGCTCCCACTGAAATTCTTGCAGAGCAACATGCCAATACTTTCAAACAGTGGTTAGAACCTTTAGGCGTCAAAGTAGGTTGGCTCGCGGGTAAACAAAAGGGTAAGGCACGTCAGGCTCAGCAAGATGCCATCGCAAGTGGAGAAGTCGCGATGGTTGTTGGAACACACGCTATTTTCCAAGAGCAAGTGAGCTTTAAAGCACTAGGGCTTGTTATCATTGATGAACAACATCGCTTTGGCGTTCATCAGCGGCTCGCTCTGCGTGAAAAAGGTGAGCAGCAAGGTTACCACCCTCATCAATTAATCATGACCGCTACGCCAATCCCACGGACGCTGGCGATGACAGCGTATGCAGACTTAGATACCTCTGTCATCGATGAACTACCTCCAGGACGAACACCCGTCACCACTGTCGCCATACCGGACACTCGCCGTAACGATATTATTGAACGCGTTCGCCAAGCCTGTATTGAAGAAGGCCGCCAAGCCTATTGGGTCTGTACACTCATTGAAGACTCTGAATTATTAGAAGCGCAAGCGGCTCAAGTGACCAGCGAAGAGCTTGCACTGGCACTACCTGAATTAAAAGTAGGCTTAGTCCATGGCCGAATGAAACCTGTTGAAAAACAAAGCATTATGGCGGCTTTTAAACGAAATGAAATTCAACTGCTTGTTGCTACAACGGTCATTGAAGTCGGTGTGGATGTGCCTAATGCAAGTTTAATGATTATTGATAACCCTGAGCGCCTTGGTCTAGCTCAGTTGCACCAACTAAGAGGGCGAGTCGGCCGCGGGGCTATCGCATCTCACTGTGTATTATTGTACAAGACACCGTTAACCCATACCGCTAAACAAAGACTACAAGTATTACGGGATAGTAATGATGGCTTCGTTATCGCACAAAAAGATCTCGAAATTCGCGGGCCAGGGGAATTATTAGGCACTAGACAAACAGGAAATGCAGAATTTAAAGTCGCAGACTTGTTGCGTGACCAATATATGTTGCCAGAAGTGCAACGCCTTGCTCGCCATATTCAACAAAATTACCCTGAAAATGCACAACAACTTATTGAGCGTTGGTTACCTGAGCGAGAGCAGTACAGCCACGCTTAAGTCTTATATCTTCTTTTTATTCGTTCCCTAAAATGAAAATTGCCGTGAATATTTTCACGGCAATACCTGCTTTACTTGATTTATTATTAAATGAAGGTTAACCAGCAATCGTTGGGAATAATGGCAGCATCAGATACAGTTTAATAACTATCGCATTAACAATATCAATGAAGAATGCCCCAACCATTGGTACAACCAAGAATGCTAAGTGAGATGGACCTAATCTATCCGTAACAGCTTGCATATTCGCAATAGCTGTTGGTGTCGCACCAAGACCGAACCCACAGTGACCTGCAGCTAAGATTGCAGCGTCATAGTTTTTGCCCATCACGCGGAAAGTCACAAAAATAGCATATCCTGCCATCACACAAGCCTGTACAGCAAGAATGATAATCATTGGGATTGCAAGTGATGCTAATTCCCACAGTTTCAAGCTCATGAGTGCCATTGCTAAGAATAATGAGAGGCTCACGTTACCCATGACAGAAACAGCGCGGTCGAATACTCGGTAAAAACCAAGCAGTGATAAGCTGTTACTTAAAATTACACCAACAAAAAGTACGCAGACAAACTTAGGCAATGCGAAAGGAGTATCGGCTAATTGGCCTGCAATAAAACTTCCCACCAATAGACAAATAGCGATCAGTGCAATAGTTTCAATTAAAACCATTGAAGTGATCATGCGTCCAGATTGTGGTTTCTCAAATGCTGTTGGAACGTCTTTATCATCTTCAGCCGTTCCTGGCGTTGGAATATTACGCGTTAGAAAACGTGCAACAGGTCCACCGATTAAACCACCGAGAACAAGTCCAAATGTAGCACAAGCCATTGCAACTTCTGTTGCACTTTGGAAACCATAGTTTTCAGTGAAAATTTTCCCCCATGCCGCGCCAGTTCCATGACCACCAGATAAGGTAATTGAACCAGCTAATAGCCCCATGAGAGGGTCTAATCCCAATAATTCAGCAAGAGCAATCCCTACTGTATTTTGGACAAGCAATAAACCAACAACCACAAAAATGAAGATAAACAATGCTTTACCACCAGCCTTCAAACTAGCAAGGTTGGCATTAAGACCAATTGTGGCAAAGAATGCCAGCATCATAGGTTCTTGCAGTGATAAGTCAAAAGAAAGGCTCCAGTCAAATAATTGTTTAAGCAATAAAAGACTAAAAGCAACTAACAACCCACCTGCAACAGGTTCAGGGATTGTATATTTTTCAAGGAAAGGGACTGATTTGACCAGTTTACGCCCAAGCAATAGTACTAAAGTAGCAGCTACCAGTGTACCGTAGACATCGAGATGATACATTCACGTACCTCGTCTGTTGTTAAAATTATCAAAAACTAGTAAGACGTTAATTTCTTCCTTAAAACGCCAAAAGCAGGTTATAGGATTAGAAAAAAAAACTGTTATAAATACAAGTTAAAAGATATAAAAATGTGACAGCCTTATTTAACATTGATCAATGTTTTTTACGCGCAAACGATTGCTTTTTAATTTCGACACATTACAATGCGTTTTTTGTTGGCGAGAAATGAAGGCAATGAATACTGCGACGTCTGAAAAACAAACTACTGAAGCGACCATACAAACGCAAAGCGAACTCATCTATAAATTAGAAGACCGCCCACCGCTGCCGCAAGCCTTGTTTGCCGCTGGGCAACATCTTCTGGCGATGTTTGTTGCGGTGATTACCCCTGCGATGCTGATTTGCCAGGCATTAGGACTACCAGCTCACGACACCCAGCGCATCATTAGTATGTCTTTATTTGCCTCCGGTATTGCTTCTTTAATTCAAATTCGTGCGTGGGGCCCTATTGGGTCAGGCTTGCTTTCGATTCAAGGAACCAGTTTTAACTTTGTTGCACCTTTAATCATGGGTGGTGTTGCACTTAAGCAAGGTGGCGCTGATATTCCGTCGATGATGGCAGCCTTATTCGGCACATTGCTAGTTGCGGCACTCACCGAAGTGATTCTTTCTCGATTCTTACATCTAGCCCGTCGAGTCATTACACCACTAGTTTCAGGTGTTGTTGTCATGATTATCGGCCTATCCTTGATTCAAGTCGGGTTAACATCCATTGGCGGTGGCTATGGTGCAATTAGTGACAACACTTTTGGTTCCCCTGATTATTTGATTTTAGCTGGGGTTGTTTTAGCGGTTATTATTTTACTTAATCGGCAGAAAAACCCTTACTTACGTGTCGCATCTTTAGTCATTGCTATGGCTGTTGGCTATATTGCTGCTTGGTGGATGGACATGTTGCCAAATGCGCAACCAATGGAAGCCAACCAGCCAATTATTACTGTCCCTGAGCCTTTCTATTATGGCTTATCCTTCGACTGGAACCTGTTGATACCATTAATTCTCATTTTTATGGTGACTTCCTTAGAAACGATAGGTGATATTACCGCCACTTCTGATGTATCTGAGCAACCTGTTCGTGGCCCTTTATACATGAAACGTATAAAAGGTGGCGTACTTGCTAATGGGTTGAACTCAATGGTTTCTGCGGTATTTAATACTTTCCCTAACTCTTGCTTTGGGCAAAACAACGGTGTTATCCAATTAACAGGGGTGGCAAGTCGCTATGTCGGCTACATTGTCGCTTTAATGTTAGTGTTATTAGGGTTGTTCCCTGCGGTTGCAGGCTTTGTGCAACAAATTCCAGAGCCCGTATTAGGCGGAGCAACAATTGTAATGTTTGGTACCATTGCCGCTTCAGGTGTGCGCATTGTATCTCGTGAACCACTCAATCGCCGCGCCATCATGATTATTGCGCTTTCCCTCGCAGTGGGTATGGGCGTTTCACAGCAACCCTTGATTTTGCAATTTGCCCCTGATTGGCTAAAAACCTTGTTTTCTTCCGGTATTGCTGCAGGTGGTTTAACTGCAATTGTTCTGAATTTAGTCTTCCCTCTCGAAAAATAACCTTCATTCTAGCCGCCAGTGTTGAACACTCTGGCGGTTTTTCTGTATGCTATCCTTAAATTGTCGCTATATTAGGCAGTCTCTTCCAGTGTCTATTCGTCAACAAACCAAAGGAGCAGTAAACTGTGAAATGGTTAATCAAATTTACTACCTATGCACTTTTGTTACTGCTGCTATTGTTTATTTTTACTTATATCGGGCTGCAAACCCGTTGGGGTGCATCCTACTCCAGTCAATTTTTAAGTAAATTCACCAATTATGATATTGATGTGGGAATTATGGGGCATGAATTTTCTAACCCCGGTGAATTCATCTTCCAAGATGTCAAATTAGCTGCTAAAAACAGTGATCTATCTTTAGACTCACGGCAAGTCGTGCTTGATGTTAACTGGAAAAATATATTTAGCGGCACCGCTATCAAACGTTTGGTTATCACTCAAGGAACATTATCTACAACAGTCACACCCGATACGATACTGCTACCTATTTCCGCTAATATTTTGCAATTTGAAAATAGCCAAATCACGCTTAAAAAAGGTGATGATACCGTGCAAGTCACTGGCTTCACGGGGGGAATTACCCCTTGGAAACCCACCGAGAACACGCCTTTTGGTTACGGTGATTTTCGATTTACCTCTAACCAATTAAAATTCAATGACCTTTCATTCAAGAATGTTGCCATTACGGGTAAATTACAGCAGCAAGGAACAGAAATAAGCCAAGCAAGTGCCTACTTAAATAACGGCTATATTGCGGGTGCTGGAAAGGTACTTGACGATGGCTCTATCATGGTTGACTCCCTCACCATGAATAAAGTCGGCTGGGAAAATAAAGTTGATTTCGATTCACTATTTGATGCAATAGCGAGTGAAAAATCATTGCAGGTCAAAAAGGTAGAACTAACCAATGTTGATATTCAAGGTAAAGATTGGGCACTTTCTGGCCTGAGCACCGAAATTGACCAACTCAGCTTCACGAGAGGGAGCTGGACGAGTTCCGAAAGCAACATTAGCTTTAATGTTGACCAATTTGTCGTGAAAGACCAGCAACTGAGTACCTTAATTGGTGACCTGAAAATTAACGGTGACAACCTGAGTATCAACAAGTTATCGGGTTACTATAATAAAGGCGTCTTTAACCTCAGTGGGTCTTGGCAGCGCAATGATCGAGTACTGACTATCGACGAAGGCAAACTAGCGGGTATCTTATACACACTGCCTGAAACTTGGCTATCATTCTTTGCAGAGCCTACACCAGCTTGGTTATCCGGTTTAAGTATCAAAAAATTCACCCTTTCCCAATCACTTTTGATGAATATCCAACCGCAGTTTCCTTTCGAACTGACCGCGCTCAGTGGCAATATTGAAAATATCGACTTGATTAAACAAAAGCAGTGGGGAATTTGGAGCGGTAAAGCGACATTCACTGCAGATAGCGGCACAATCAACCAAGTTCTAGTACGCCGCCCGTTTATTGAAGTGCGTCAAAGTGGTAAATCTTCAGCTGCAGCGAGCTTAACAGTCAGTACCGATAAAGGCATCAGTAAGATTGGCCTGCTGGTAAAACAAGAACCGAAAAAAGTCCCCTTCTTACTGAGAGCATCGGGTTCGAATATTGATCTCGTTGATTTAAACCAATGGGGTTGGGCAGGCTTTCCAGCTCAAGTCATCGGTGATTTTGATGCGACATTACAAGGGGATTTACTCGCCCCATCTGTGGCAAAAAGTCTGAATGGGGAATTGATGGCAGTCCCATTGCAAGGCAAACGCCTATTCCGTACCGTTGTAAACGGGGTTGTCACCTCATCGGTGGAGTCCGATGCTGACTTGCAACCAATTGAGCCTTCGTTAGTAGAACCGCTTCCCGCACTTAGTAATCAATAAAAACCAGCGTTCAATAAAAGCTAACAATCAATAAAAACACAAAAGGCAGGTCAATCAAGCCTGCCTTTCTTTTTAATATTCAATGGATAATTAATATTCAATGGATAACTTTATTTTTTTGCTTCTACAGGTAACACCATATAGACACCACTGAATACTGCGCCCACTTTGCCATCAGGGTTACTAACCTCGACTTTCAGCTTTACTCGCGCCTTGCTACCTCGCGCTAAACGGTCAAGGTCACCGCTCATATTTGCTAAGTCCGCTGTCGCTGTCGGCCTACCGCTTACAGGCTTACCATAACGAATACTGGCATCGACCAACACAATATCACCACCAAGCTGGTGTTCTTGCATTAACAGCCAAATCAGCCCCCATCCTGTCAAGGTAGCTAATGAAAATTGGCTTCCTGCAAATATTGTTTCATGAGGGTTTTGGTTGCCCGCTTCCGGCATGGTGGTAATAAAACGAGTCCCCGTGTATTGGTCGACTCGGACCCCCATTTTCTCACTCAATGGAATGTACTTATACCAGGCTTGCTGTAGCTCACCACACCAATCTGGACGATGTAATATTTGGTCTAGCATCTCTATGGGTTTAATCATCAAATAGTGGCGTACTGGCGTTTTTAACTGCCCAGCAACTTGGCCACGGTTCTCAAAACCCATTTTGTCGAAAAATGGTACGGCTTCTTCACGAACGCTCGACACAATGCGTTTTACGCCTTCTTGCCGCGCAACAGACTCCAGGGCCATGATAATTAATTTGCCAAGTCCTTTACCTTGCATGACAGGGTTAACGGCTAAAAAACGGATAGCGCCTTCGTTATCGGCATTGATATATAAGCGGCCAATAGCAAGAATACGGTTTTTATCATCCACGACCATTTGATGGTGTGCGGTTAAATCATAACCATCTTTTTCTGAACCAAGGGGCTGATTAAACGGTTTTCGTAACATTTCCCAGCGAAAATGGTAATAAGTTGCGAATTCAATATCATCTTTCGGTGTACGTAAATGGTACATCGCTTCCCCCTTTAAAAATGGACTCACACTTGTAGCCAGAAAGTAACAGGGCCATCATTGGTTAGATTCACTTGCATATCAGCAGCAAATTCACCAGTTTGTGTTTCAATCCCTTTTAGCCGGCTTTGTTCAACGAAGTATTGATACAAGGTATCTACTTTCTCAGGTTCTGCTCCCCCTGAAAAACTCGGCCGCATACCTTTTTTGGTGTCAGCCGCTAAAGTAAATTGAGAAACCACCAATAGTCTGCCTCCCGCTTGTTGAACATTGAGATTCATTTTCCCTTGTTCATCGCTAAAAATACGGTAGCCTAATACTTTTTCACACAAACGCTTGGCTTTCTGCTCATCATCATCTTTTTCAACGCCAAGCAAAACCAACAACCCGGTATTTATTTGCCCTACTATTTTCTGATCAACAACCACACTCGCTTGAGTGACTCTCTGGATTAATGCAATCATGATGGCTCTTTACAAAACGATAGAGCAACGTTAAACGTTGCTCCACGATAAAATCAGGATGTTATTCAACTTCAGCACTGAAATCGTAAGTGCGGAAATATTCAGGAATGGTGTCTTTATTCACGACATGAATACTGCGAATACCAAGAGCTTCTGCGGCTTTTATATTTTCTTCGACGTCATCAAAGAAAATAGCATCCGCAGCATCAAACTCTTCTGATTGCAGCACATATTTGTAAATTTCTGGATCAGGCTTACGCATGCCTAAATCCTGGGAGAGATATAGGAAATCAGAGGAAGCTGCAATTTCTGGGTAGTGTGCTGGCCAGTAGTCTAGATGTAGACGGTTGGTATTCGATAAAACGACCACTCGGTGCCCTTGTTCACGAAGGCGCTCCATAATATCAATGACTTCAGGTCGTAACGAAATAAAAATAGCGTGCCAGCCTTCAGCAAAGTCTTCAAAGCTTAGTGTAATGTCCATTTCTTCACAAAGCAGCTCAGCAAACTCGATGTCTGAAATTTTTCCACACTCATGTAATTGAAAGATATTACCAAAAGTAAAACGTGATTTGATTTCTTCACTTGGTGTACCACTCAGTTCAGACCATTTATCAAATACACGATTAAAGTCGATATCAATAATCACATTACCCATATCGAAGATATACAGCATAAATTTTCCTCATTGTTATTCACTAAATTTACTTTAATCATTATTCGGGCAACTGAACAGCCCTAATTAGTGATAATTCACGTTATTTTGTCAATTTATCGATTAAGCAATCCACACTTAGCGCAATTAATGAGCAACAAACTGAACGATTTGCTCCGTTAATGAGAAAACGCTTTTTATCCCAAAGGTGCTATTTCACTTAGCACTATCGGTTTTTGATACTAAATGTTAAGTCCCTCCACAAGCTTTTTGCATAATAGTTTTTACGTAGCAAGTCATACCACAAGCAATGTGAGCTGATATCTATGCGATATCAGTAATAAATAAATCTTAAAATATAAAAGTCATACTATGAAAATAGATAAAACAATCTCTTGGCCGATTGTTATTCTCTGGGGAAGCTTATTTTTAATTCCATTATTTAACAATCTCCCCCTGAATTTCAATATCGACCTCACAACAAAAATTATTGAACATTTTCAATCAATTACTCTAATTTTCTGTGCCTTTTTTACTTGGTTTTATATGAAACCATTACAACAAAAAAACCAAGGAATGAAACTATTTTGGTTATGGGCAACTATCTGGTGGGTAACATTATTTGGCAGAGGAACAAATTGGGGGCGCGAATTTTTTCCTAATCTGGATCACACCTATTTTAGGATAATTTCTATCGTCTTGATTGGCGGCTTAGTTTTGATGCTATGTGCTTCTTCATTAAGAAAAAGTATTGTTTTTCACCTAAAAAATACAGCGATTCCAATTTGGAGTTTACTACTGACTCTTTGTGCTTTCTTGATTTCAGATAGTGTTGAACACCATCGATTTCTGAGTTCCATTTTTCTACATCATTCTGAGCTACAAAGCCTTATTGAAGAATTGTACGAAATCCCTTTAATTATCGGACTGTTTATTTCATCACTGTATTTTATGAAGAAAGACAAGTCATTATAAATCTCATAAATAAGTAAGGCGCCTTTCGGCGCCTTACTACACACATCACTACAATAACGTAATAAACAACATCACGTAATGGTAATTAGTCTTCTTTAGAACGGCTTGCACGACGGCGGTCGTTCTCAGTCAAGTGACGTTTACGCAGACGAATAGACTGCGGAGTCACTTCAACTAACTCGTCATCATCAATGAACTCAAGAGCTTGTTCCAGAGTCATTTTGATTGGTGGTGACAGCGTTGTTGCTTCGTCAGTACCTGATGCACGCATGTTAGTCAGTTTTTTACCGGTTAAGCAGTTAACGGTTAAGTCGTTAGAACGTGAGTGAATACCAATGATTTGGCCTTCATACACTTCAGCACCGTGACCTAAGAACAATTTACCGCGATCTTGCAGGCTGTACAGAGCATAAGCAACCGCTTTACCTTGACCGTTGGAGATCAGAACACCGTTTTGGCGGCCACCGATTTCACCTGGGCGAACATCATCGTAATGGCTGAATGTTGAGTACAGTAAACCCGTACCTGATGTCATTGTCATGAATTCAGTACGGAAGCCAATCAAGCCACGGCTTGGGATAATGTAGTCAAGACGCACACGGCCTTTACCGTCTGGCATCATGTCACGCAGGTCACCTTTACGCTCACCTAAAGCTTTCATGATGTCGCCTTGGTGCTGTTCTTCAACGTCTAAAGTCACTTGTTCGAACGGCTCTTGTTTACGACCATCGATTTCACGAATGATAACTTTTGGACGAGATACGGCTAATTCGAAGCCTTCACGACGCATGTTTTCGATAAGAACAGATAAGTGCAGCTCACCACGACCAGATACACGGAATGCGTCTGGGTCTTGAGTTTCTTCAACACGCAGTGCAACGTTGTGAACCAGTTCTTTATTCAGGCGGTCAAGGATCTGACGTGAAGTCACGAATTTACCTTCTTTACCGCAGAATGGTGAGGTGTTAACACAGTAGAACATGCTAACTGTTGGCTCATCAACCGCTAACGCAGGCAGTGCTTCAACGCTACCCACTTGGCAAATAGTGTCAGAAATGTTTAGTTCGCCTAAACCAGTCAGCGCAACGATATCACCCGCTTCCGCTTGCTGTGAATCGATACGCTCTAAACCTAAGTGAGTTAACACTTTACCGATTTTACCGTTGCGAGTTTTACCTTCGCTATCGATAACAGTTATTTGTTGGTTAGGCTTAACAACGCCGCGCTTAATACGACCGATACCGATAACACCTAAATAGCTGTTGTAATCCAATTGCGAAACTTGCATTTGGAATGGACCGTCAACGTCAACTGCTGGAGGTGCAACGTGTTCCACGATAGCTTCGTACAGTGGGGTCATGTCTTCAGCCATGTTTTCGTGCTCAAGACCTGCGATACCGTTTAATGCAGAGGCATAAACGATAGGGAAATCGAGTTGCTCATCCGTTGCACCTAAGTTCACGAATAAGTCGAATACTTGGTCAACGACCCAATCAGGACGTGCGCCAGGGCGGTCAACTTTATTGATAACAACAATTGGACGTAAGCCGTGATCGAACGCTTTTTGCGTTACGAAACGAGTTTGTGGCATTGGGCCGTCCATCGCATCAACAACCAGCAGAACGCAGTCAACCATAGACATTACGCGCTCAACCTCACCACCGAAATCGGCGTGGCCTGGGGTGTCTACGATATTGATGTGATAACCATTCCATTGGATTGCAGTATTTTTAGCAAGAATGGTAATACCACGCTCTTTCTCCAAGTCGTTGGAGTCCATAACACGCTCATCGACAGTTTCACGTTCGCCGAACGTACCTGACTGTTGCAATAATTTACCAACCAGTGTGGTCTTGCCATGGTCAACGTGAGCGATGATGGCGATGTTTCTTAAGTTTTGAATTGACAAGGATTTTTACCGTTTAATTGACAGGAAAGGAATATGTTTTTTGCGGCATTCTAATTACCCAAACATACTTTCTACGTTAATTTGCTGTTATTTTACACGTTTTTCCGCACAAGTGGAATAAATGTGAAACCCATCACTGTATAAAAAGTTTTTAACGAAAAAACATTCAGTTGCGAGACTGAGCCAAAATACCTAATAAAAATAGGCCTATCAGCACTGTGAAATCACAAAGTGACAGAATAATACGCTAAAAACTTAATATTAGCAGCCCAAAAAAAGAACAAAAAATAGACTTTCTTTCTTAACTGCCAGTTTAAATATCTTTTTGTGTTATTTAGATATATCTAAATTGACTAATTAGATATATCTAAATATAGTAAACCCATAAAATAAATTCGATATATCTAAAGTTACAAGCTAAGGAGTAACTATATGCTAATTAAATCTTGTCGTCATGTATATTATGCACACCACGATGAAAATCAACGTGGCCACCACGGTGGATGTTGCCACAATGATGACCGTCATGGTCATGGACACAGTGAGCGCTGCCACGGTGAAGGCCGTCATGGCCACGGACATGGTGAACGCTGCCACGGCGAAGGCCGTCATGGCCACGGGCACGGTGAGCGCTGCCACGGTGAAGGCCGTCATGGCCACGGGCACGGTGAGCGCTGCCACGGTGAAGGCCGTCATGGCCACGGGCACGGTGAGCGCTGCCACGGTGAAGGCCGTCATGGCCACGGGCACGGTGAGCGCTGCCACGGCGATGACCGCCAAAGAGGCCGAGGAAGAGGCAAAGGGCTGCGTCGTTTATTCGACCATGGTGATCTTCATATTATGGTACTTTCGTTAGTCGCTAAAAAACCAAGCTATGGCTACGAAATTATCAAAGATATTCAAGAAGCCTCAAATGGCTTATATGTGCCTAGTCCCGGTGTTATTTATCCAACTCTAACACTGTTAGAAGAACAAGGCTTCCTAGAGTCTCAGATTGTTGAGCGTAATCGCAAAAGTTTTACCATTACTCCTGAGGGAGCAGCCCATCTAGCTCAAAATAAAGAAATTGAAGCTGTTATTGCTCGCAAACTAGCAAAAGCGCGTGATATGCAACAAGGCAGTAATTTGGCGGAAGACATTGAAATGGCCGTTAGTCGCTTTAAAGCATTATTACGTCACAAAATGGTTTTAAAACAGCTAAATGAAGAACAAACTCGCCAAATTGCCTCAATTATCAATGATGCAGTAAAACAAATTGAAGAAGTGAATACGTTATTAACAAATAGCGATGAAGATTAATGTTGCTGTTTCACGTTGAGCAACCTTATTTCTTTTTTATCTCGTCAGCATTGTGCTCTAGCAGAGCACAATGCTAATTTTTTATTTGAATTCTCATCTATACACGCCATTTGCACCAATTTAGTGCAAAAACAAAACCATTAGCACCAAACCAGTGCATTACATATAAAGAAAGCTAGATGGCTCCCTTCGTCCACACGTAACAATCAGTATTTACTATAATTAAAAAGTTGGCACGCTTTTCGCTTATCTATTTATAGAGCGCGTGCTAACTATTTTTATATAACTCATTTTATATAACTAACACGCCAGACAAACAACAGACATACTGTCAAATGATAGCTTGTGATTTGTTGATTAGACCCGACCAGGAGAGCCGAGATGTCCGCTGAACATGTTTTATCGTTAATTAAAGAGCACAATGTTAGATTTATTGATCTGCGTTTTACCGACACTAAAGGTAAAGAGCAACACATCACTATCCCTGCTCATCAAGTTGACGAAGACTTCTTTGAAGAAGGCCAGATGTTTGATGGTTCATCTATTGGTGGCTGGAAAGGCATCAATGAGTCAGACATGGTATTAATGCCAGACCCATCAACTGCAATGTTAGACCCGTTCTTTGCAGATATTACGTTAATTATACGCTGTGATATTTTAGAACCGGGCACTATGCAAGGTTATGACAGAGACCCGCGTTCAATTTCAAAACGTGCAGAAGATTTCCTGCGCTCAAGTGGGATCGCCGATATCGTTCTCTTTGGGCCAGAACCTGAATTTTTCGTTTTTGATGACATTCGTTTTGGCAACAACATGCACGGTAGCTACTACCATATCGATGATATCGAAGCGGCATGGAATACGGGAACCAAATACGAAGGTGGTAATAAAGGCCATCGCCCTGCAGTAAAAGGCGGTTATTTCCCAGTTCCACCGGTTGATTCATCACAAGACTTGCGTTCAGCTATGTGTACCACTATGGAAGAGATGGGCTTGGTTGTTGAAGCTCACCACCATGAAGTGGCAACCGCTGGGCAAAACGAAGTCGCAACCCGCTTTAATACCATGACTAAAAAAGCGGATGAAACCCAGATTTATAAATATGTTGTTCACAATGTTGCCCATGCCTACGGCAAAACAGCGACCTTTATGCCAAAACCTTTAGTGGGTGATAACGGCTCTGGTATGCACTGCCATATGTCTTTATCTAAAGGCGGTGTTAACCTGTTCGCAGGTGACAAATACGGTGGTTTATCCGAAATGGCGCTGTATTACATTGGCGGTATTATTAAGCATGCACGTGCGCTGAACGCATTTACAAACCCAACAACTAACTCATACAAACGCTTAGTTCCGGGCTTTGAAGCACCTGTAATGTTGGCATATTCTGCACGTAACCGCTCTGCTTCGATTCGTATTCCAGTCGTTGCGAGCACGAAAGCACGTCGTATTGAAGTTCGCTTCCCAGACCCAGCTGCTAACCCATATTTAGCGTTTGCTGCTCAGTTAATGGCAGGCCTTGATGGCATCATTAACAAGATCCACCCTGGTGATGCGATGGACAAAAATTTATATGACTTACCACCAGAAGAAGCCAAAGAAATTCCAACCGTTTCAGGCTCTTTAGACGAAGCGTTAGCGGAATTAGATAAAGACCGTGAATTCTTAACCCGTGGTGGTGTATTCACTAATGACGCTATCGATGCGTATATTGAATTAACCCGTGCCGACATCCAGCGTGTTCGTATGGCACCACACCCTCTCGAATTTGAAATGTACTACAGTGTGTAACACGCCGTTCCACTGTTAGTCTTTGTTGCCGTGAAGCACTTGCCCCATCTTTTGATGGGGCCTTTTATCTCTAACGTATTTACGCAGCAAAAATCAAATATCGGTTGTTTGGTCTATCAGGTATAATGCACCAAAATAGTGCAGGAGCAACATTACATGAAAACCGAACATTTGCCAGCACCGGAACACATTCTCGACTCCCTCATTAATAGCGTGCTAATTTTGGATTACGATTTGGTTATCCATTACGCCAACCATGCTGCACTCCAGATCTTAACCCAAAGCCAGCGCAAGCTATACGGTACGCCTCTACCACTGTTATTCAGTTATTGTTCACTCAATGATGAACTCATGCTCAATAGCTTAAAAGAAGGCCATAGTTTTACCGAAAATGAAGTCACCTTAGTGTTTAACAACCATTCCCATGTGATGTCATTCAGCGCACAGCCTTTTTCAGAGCAATTTATTTTAGTTGAGCTTTCGCAATTAGATAGCCAACGGCGCTTGAGCCAAGAACTCGCACAGAATGCCCAGCAATTGGCCGCCCGCGAACTGATCCGTGGGCTTGCTCACGAAATCAAAAACCCTCTCGGAGGTTTGCGAGGCGCTGCGCAATTGCTATCTAAAGCGCTGCCTGACCCACAATTAAATGAATATACTCAAGTGATTATCGAACAGGCTGACCGCCTGCGAGCACTGGTTGATCGGCTGCTTGGCCCACAATATCCAGGGCCGAAAACACAGCAAAGTATCCATCATATTATGGAAAATGTAACGCGGTTGGTGTCATTAGAAAAACCCGATAACGTGACATTAATTCGTGACTATGACCCAAGCCTGCCCGAATTAGAGTATTACCCAGACCAAATCGAGCAAGTGCTTCTAAATATCACCCGAAACGCATTACAAGCTCTCGCTGAAACGGGGGGTTATATCACCTTGCGTACACGAACTGCTTTTCAAGTCACACTGCAAGGCGAGCGTTATCGATTAGCTGCACGTATTGATATTGAAGATAACGGTCCCGGTATTCCATTGGCAATTCAGGATACGTTGTTTTATCCCATGGTGAGTGGACGGCCTGATGGGACCGGACTTGGCCTATCAATTGCCCGCAGTTTAGTCGACCAACACGCAGGAAAAATCGAGTTCACCAGTTGGCCAGGTCACACTGAGTTTTCCATTTATCTACCAATTAAGAAATAGGAGATAACCATGACGCAGGGAAAAATTTGGGTGGTTGATGACGATAGCTCCATCCGTTGGGTACTTGAGCGTGCATTAGATAATGCAAAGTTCGCTTGCACCTGCTTTGACAGTGCGGACGCTGTACTTGCCGCATTAGAAAATTCACTCCCTGATGTGTTGTTATCTGATATCCGTATGCCAGGCACAAATGGTATTGAACTGCTGAATACCATCAAACAATCATATCCCCTCCTGCCGATTATTATCATGACAGCACACTCTGACCTTGATGCTGCCGTAAATGCCTACCAGTCAGGTGCCTTTGATTACTTACCAAAACCTTTCGATATTGATGAAACCGTCGCATTAGTCGAACGCGCTCTGAATCATAGCCGTGAACAAAACCATACTGGCCGTGAAGCTAAACAGCCCGCTCCTGTTGTCTCTTCGACCATGATCGGAGAAGCACCGGCTATGCAAGAGGTTTATCGCATTATTGGTCGTTTATCGCGCTCATCAATTAGTGTGCTTATTAATGGTGAATCAGGAACAGGGAAAGAGTTAGTTGCCCACGCACTACATCAGCACAGCCCCCGTGCTGATGCCCCTTTTATTGCATTAAATATGGCCGCCATTCCCAAAGATTTAATTGAATCTGAGCTATTCGGCCACGAAAAAGGCGCATTTACGGGTGCGAATCAAGTACGTCAAGGGCGATTTGAGCAAGCTAACCATGGATCTCTGTTTCTAGATGAAATCGGTGATATGCCACTTGATGTACAAACTCGCTTATTACGCGTTCTGGCGGAAGGCCAATTCTATCGTATTGGCGGTTATACCCCAGTTAATGTGGATGTGCGGATTATTGCCGCCACCCACCAAGACCTTGAAAAACGTGTTAAAGAAGGCTTATTTCGTGAAGACTTATTTCACCGGTTAAATGTCATTCGAGTGCAATTACCGCCATTACGTGAACGCACTGAAGATATCCCACGTCTCGCCAATTATTTTCTACAAAATACGGCGAAAGAACTCGGTGTCGAGGCTAAAGTTCTCCACCCTGACAGCGAAAAAATTCTTCAACGCTATTACTGGTCGGGTAACGTTCGCCAATTGGAGAATGTCTGCCGTTGGTTAACCGTGATGGCAGCAAGCCAAGAAATCTTACCGCAAGATTTGCCCGATGATTTGCTTGAAGAGCATCCACAACAAAATACAGTGGTAAAATCATCGCAAACCGACGCCATACCAACACAATCGTTATCATCACACAATCCTAGTTCTGCTGCTCAGTGGTTTGAACTACTTGAAGAGTGGACTGATAACGCATTAATGGAGGGTAAAGAAGATCTCTTTGCACAAACCATCCCCTTACTTGAGCGTACAATGCTAAATTGCGCGTTAAAATACACCAATGGCCATAAACAAGAAGCCGCCCGTTTATTAGGCTGGGGAAGAAATACACTAACTCGTAAATTAAAAGAGCTAGGAATTGAATAACCCCCCAATTGACTATCCTATTAAGATAAGCGTGACTTAATTTATTATTTCATGCTTATCTTAATATTCAATAATTCCAAACTAACTCGCATCAGAAAAAGATATTTAAACGTTAAATAAATTACTATTAATGATGATAGTTTTAAGATTATACTTTTATTACAGTACATTTTAGACTATTTTTACTTTAAAATAAAAAAATTAAAATAATGTAATGATATTAAACACCACAAAAACACATCATGCGTTAAGTAATAACAAAAAAACACCAACTTAAAACTAATTTAATTATTTAATTTTTATTTTTATCTTCAGAAAAAATCCCAATATTGAAAAACCAACATTTATTAAAATATCCACAAAAAACCCACAACCTATAATGTGAATATCAAATACAAGATATAAAAATGACACCTCAAAAGGGCATTAAACCTAAATTACTCTCATATTGTTTATTTTTAAAATAAAAGCCAAAATACTCACCAGTTGAGTAATTGAATATATTCACTGACTCAATCTCATCATATAAATATCCTCTTGGAGAGTAATAAATGAAAAAAAATGTCTTTGCCTATTTAATTGCGGCATCGTCTGTTTTTGCCATTAATAATGTATTAGCGGCTGATGGAACTATCGATTTTACGGGTGAAATTACCGACCAGGCTTGTCAGTTTGCAACTGGTTCTGATGCATTTACCGTGAACTTAGGAAAAATCGCTAAAACGGCATTACCGAGTACAGGTAGCACGGCAGCAGCAACTAAATTTACTATCAAATTAGAAAACTGCCCGCAAACCGTGACTAGCGCAACGGTTAAATTTGATGCCACCAGTTACGCAGGTGATAATAGTGTACTCCAGTTAACCGACCCTACTGCTGCGACAACAGCACAAAACGTTGGTATTCAAATTCAGGACGTCACCGGAACAACCGTTCCGTTATTTACTGAATCTAGTGCGTATGCATTAAAAGAAAAGACAGTAAATAATTTAGATTTTACTGCTCGTTATATTGCAATGTCTGATAGCGTTGGCGTTGGTCAAGCAAACTCAACCGCAACCTTCACTATCAATTATAACTAATTGGCTTTTAGGGTTTAAAGGGATTTAAACCTTATTCCTCTATTCAATGGTACTAATATGAAACGCTTAGTTTATTTTTTTATTTCTTCATTTTTATTGATTAATTTAGCCCATGCAGGCGTTATTATTGGCGGCACCCGTGTTATTTATAATGAGGGAAATAAAGATGTCAGTATTAGTGTCGAAAACCCTGATAAAATTCCTTATTTAATTCAATCATGGATTGATGGTATTGATGAAAATAAGCAATCCGCATTTACCATTACACCACCATTATTTAGATTAAATGCAGATAAAACCAATGCGTTAAGAATATTTTTAACCGAGAATACCTTACCGACAGATAAAGAATCATTATTTTGGTTAAATATAAAAACGATCCCAGCAACAGAGCGCACGGAAAATTCATTACAAATTGCCTTTAAAACACAAATGAAATTAATTTATCGTCCTTCTGCAATTAAAAACGTTGATTTTGTTGAAGAACAAAAAAAATTAACTTGGTCAAAAACAGGCAATATGATTACGGTAAAAAACCCGACGCCGTATTTTATGAATTTCCAAAGCATAACCTTTAACGGTAAAAAGGCGAATGACGTCTCTTATGCTGCACCGTTTTCTAGCACTTCTTTTGAGATTAACGATGCTGCCACTCATGGCACGGTGAAATGGGAAGTCATTAATGACTACGGCTCTGCATCTGAACTGGCTGAAGCGAAAATATAGCCCAAAATTGATTTAGGTTGTTAAAATGAGAATAAATAAAATATGCTTTAGCCTACTTATTTATTTAGGCTATACGGTACCTTTATACGCTGAAAATGCCATCGGCAATAATACAACAGAGGGAAATATCTATTTTGATCCTGATTTCTTAGAGTTACCCAATAAAGATGCGGTCGATTTAAGCCAATTTGAAAATAACCAACAATTGGCTGGTAATTATTACGTTGATATTTATGTCAATACCAACTTAATCGGAGCAAAAAGTTTAAAGTTTGATAAAAATACCGAGAATAAACTTGTTCCCTGTTTAACACTGGATGATTTAAAAAGCTTCGACATTAAAATTGCAGATTATCCTGAGCTACAAAATAGCCAAACAGGCTGCGTCAATTTAGCAATCATTCCTGACGCAACAAGCCAATTTGAATTTGATTCACAGCGGTTATACCTCAGTATTCCGCAAATCGCGCTGGCGAAAAACCCGAGGGGTTATGTTGACCTTGCAGATATCGATAACGGTATTACCGCTCTATTACTGAATTACAGCTATAGCGGTTCTAAAAATACCGATCGTAAAGGTGGAGAAGACACCACCTCAAACTACGTCAATTTACGCCCCGGCTTAAATATTGGGGCATGGCGTCTGCGCAACTATACCACGTGGTCCAACAGCACAGGGCAGTCCAATAAGTGGGATACTATTTATACTTACGCCTCCCGTGGGATCAACCGCATAAAAAGCCAGCTAACCTTGGGGGATAGCGTTTCTCCGTCAGAGGTGTTTGACAGTGTGCCATTTCGTGGGGCGCAGCTCGCTACCGATGACGATATGTACCCTGAAAGTTTGCGCGGCTATGCGCCAGTTGTACGTGGGATAGCCCGCAGCAACGCACAGGTCACCATTCGCCAAAACGGTTACACCATCTACCAAACCGATGTGGCAGCAGGCCCCTTTGAAATCAATGATCTCTACCCAACGGGCAGCAGCGGTGACTTACATGTGACGATAAAAGAGTCGAACGGCAGCGAACAGGTGCAAATTGTACCCTTTGCCTCACTCCCCGTGCTGCAACGTGAGGGTTATTTATCTTATAGCACCACCGCAGGTGAATACCGTTCATATGATAGCCATGTAGATAAAACCAAATTTGGTCAGTTCACTTTGGTATACGGTTTACCCTATGGCATCACTATGTTCGGAGGAAGTCAGTTCAGTGAAAAATACCAATCTTATTCGATAGGTGCTGGGCAAAACTTGGGGCGCTTCGGGGCGCTGTCTATTGATATTACCCAATCTCACGCCAAAATGCGTGATGACAGCAAAGAACGTGGTCAGTCTTACCGCTTTAGATATAACAAAAACCTCAATGATATCGGCACCAATATTGCTTTGGCAGGTTACCGCTATTCGACCCAAGGGTATTACAGTTTATCCGAGGTGTTTGATACCTTCCGTGATACCACTTACACTCCTGAAATCGAACGCCGCCGTAATCGCGGTGAAATCACCCTCAGCCAAAACCTAGGGGATACTTACGGTTCTATTTCAATGGGTTATATTAATGAAGATTATTGGAATAGTGACCGCAAAACACAGTCAGCAACCCTTGGCTATAACAATAGCTGGCAAGGGATCAGTTACGGGCTGAATTACACCTATAACAAGAATACCAGCAGCTATTCGCAGAGTGCTGGGGCAAAAAAATACAGTGATGAAGACCATTTATTTACTTTTTCGGTCAATATTCCGTTCAGTTTGTTTGAAGATACCGCCTACATTAACTTTGCCAGTAACCACAGTAGCCGAGACTCCAGTTCGAGTAGCATCGGTGTATCAGCATCTCACCTGAACAACCGTTTAAATTGGAGCATGCAACAAAGTTTAGCCGATCAGGGGCAAGGCAGTTCTGGTAATGCGAACTCCACCTATAAAGGCAGGTATGGTGAAATTTCTGGTGGTGCTAGCTATAGCAAAGATAACTATAACCTGTACTACGGAACTAACGGCAGCCTTGTCGCTCACCCGGGCGGGTTAGTGTTAGGGCAACAACTGGGTGAGACTGCTGCGCTGGTAGAAGTGCCTGATGCAGGGAATGTTCCCATATTAAACCAAGCGGGTGTAGTAACCAATAACCAAGGTTATGCGTTAGTGCCGTACGTCACCGCTTACCGCAAAAATACCATCGATATTGATACCTCGGCGTTACCTGACAACACAGAAATGGAACTCACTAGCCAGTCTGTCTCCCCAAGCCGTGGAGCGCTAGTGAAATCCAGTTTCACTGCCAATGTCGGTTATCGCGCCATTATGGTATTGAATTTTGCAGATGGGAAGCCCGTACCATTCGGCGCACAAGCCATATTTAAAGATAACCCACAATTAAATAATCTAGTGGGTAATAATGGCGAAGTTTATTTATCCGGTTTAACTGAGAGTGGGAACTTTATTATTCAATATAACGAGAAACAACAGTGTCAGGTTAATTATAACTTAGCCGGTGTTTCGGATTATATGGGGTTATATAAAACTACTGCGGTATGCCGATAAGAGGGAAATACGTAATGAAATTTATAGTGTTATTCACCACAACTATTATTTTAATAGCAGGTAAAGCTAATGCAGCTTACAACTGTTTTATCGGTCAACCTGTTAGAGAAGCGTTTATAGATGGCAAGCATATTATTAACATTCCATTTGACAATACATTTACAGGGGACTTAAAAACAATTATTGCAAATTCTAGTGCTCCATTAGATATGTATGTTAATAATATAGGCAAAGACTTCAATCCTCAGTGTAACGGTTTAGATTCTTACAACTCAAATATTGGTCCGGTCTACTACCAATATGCTTATGCTAATAGGCAAACATCTCAAACCCCTCTCGTTACAAATGTGCATGGAATATCTCAATATGTAAGATTTGTGGCTGATAGTTGCCCTTCATGTCCTGCCAGTATACAGTTTCCACGGACAGCCTATATCTATATTAGCAAAAATGCTAAATTTGGTGCGTTTAACGCTGGATTAGCTGGTCACTTTACCCTCACACTAGTCAAAACAGGGCCGGTAACTAAATCTGGATATATAGATAGTGGAATAATAGCGACAAAATCCAATCGCAATGAAGCCGCGGGATCTACTTTTTATAAAACGGCAACCTTGGCAATTAGACCAAACTCTATCTATATCAATGTGCTTAACTGTTCTTTAAAACAGGGTACCTACAATATTAATCTAGGTGATTGGTATGATACCCAGTTTAAAAAAGTCGGTGATACCAGCAGCAATATAGATATTCCAATTAAATTATCTTGTGCTGCAGGCACTAATATTAAAGTCAATGTCACATCTGACGCGATAGATAATGCACCAACAGGTAAATTAAGTTTACGTGGTTCGAATAAAGCTACAGGCGTTGCAGTACAATTATTAGATAACGCAAGTAACCCCATCCCTCTAAATACTCAGTGGACACAACAAAATAATGTGCCTGAAAGCGACTATATTTTTGGCTGGAAAGCTCGCTATATTAAAACAGCAGACAAAATTACTCCCGGAAGTGCGAATGCAACAGCCACCGTTAATATTCGCTACGAATAGAGGTTCTCATGAAAAAAACAATATTAACCCTATTGACTATCAATATTTTAAGTCAGCCATTATTAGTTAATGCGGCGGATACGGTAACATTAAATTTCACAGGCAATATCAAAGCCGCTACTTGTAATATCTCTGGCGGCAACAATATTGATATTGACTTAAAGCGTTTACCGATTGATATATTTAATAGCGCGCAGACAGGATCCGACTGGAAAAATTTTGATATTCATTTAAATAACTGTTCGTCATTTATCAATCAAATTAAACTGACATTTGCAGGCACTTCAGACGCCGCTGACATGAACAGCTTATATAAAAATCTAGGTACTGCACAGAATATCGCTGTACAGCTACAAAGTGGTGATGGTGCCACACCGCTAGGTAACCTAAAAACATTACAAGTGCCCTTAAATGGGCAATCTGATATCGCTATTCCACTGCGTGCGCGGGCTTTTAGCATGGCAGGTAATGTCGTGGCTGGATCTATTTCAGCCAATGTCACCGCTACCATCACCTATTTATAAACTGGAGCTTATAATATGAAAAAAATGGTGCTTTTATTCTGTCTTGCTTCCAGCCCCGCATTGGCAGCAGACCAACAAATTAATATCAATGTACATGGTTATGTCGCAGTTATGCCCTGCGAATTAGAAACCATCAATCATGTCATTGACCTGAAAAAAGTCAATGCTTGGAATATTCGGGATACACAAACTTCACCGTGGGTTGATTTCTCAATTAAATTGAAAAATTGCCCTATGGGTACCAAGGAAGCCATTATGGAGATTAAAGGCACACCAGATTCAACCACAACGGATTATTTTGTTAATACCGGTAGTGCTAAAAACGTCGCATTAAACTTAGCCCACCATGCAAATAAAGCCACGATAAAAAACGGTGAAAAAATTATGGTGCCCGTTAATGAACAAACCCGCAAAGTTGATATTCCGCTATCAGCGAGAATGGCAGGCTATGGCTCAGGCATGACAAGTGGTTCATTTAATAGCCATCTTGATTTTACATTTGTTTATCATTAACAAAGTCTGGCTATTATCTTGACTAATACCCAAATAAAAACTGTATAGTTCGAATGCGTGTGATTTAAATCAAGATAGAAACCATAATACCTGATAGATATATCTTGAAGGTACAAGGCATTCTTTTACTTATTAAGAATAAAAAATCAATGAGGTTGAATAATGAGCAATTATTACCCTGTCTCTGCGGTTATTGGTAATAAAATAAAGTCATTGCGTAAAAATAAAGGACTCTCTCTTGTTACTCTCGCTAAGACTGTTGGAATTAGTGAGCAACAGCAATTACGTTATGAACGAGGAAATAACCGAATATCGGTAGATAGACTAAAACAATATTCCAACTATTTTGATATTAACATTAGTTACTTTTTTTCGTTTAGTGAAGATGAAAAAATAAAAATTAAAAATGGTAATGAAATTAAAAAATCATTCTCTCCATAGTATTTTTACTTAATCATTATTGGTTATTAGTATGAAAAAAAACACATCTAAAATTATCGGAGCACGGATCCGTACACTAAGAAAAGACCAAAACATGAGTATTCAGCAACTCAGCACATTACTTGGAATTAGTCAGCAGCATCAATCTCGCCATGAATTAGGCGAAATCCGAATTCATGTTGATACGTTATATTCTATTTCCGAAATACTCGAACTTGATATTCAAGAATTAATTATTGATTTTGCCATCCCAATACCAGTTAGCACAATGGATAGTAAACAGAATAGAAGAAAAATATTGCAAGCTGAAAGCCTATTATCGCCAGAACATAATTTCTATTTATACAAATAGTGTTAACAATAAAATAATATAGCATATCGTTAGGCTATTGCTCTTTTTTTCCAATTAAAAATAATCTTCGTTCATGTAGTCTTAATTCAATCACATCAAATTAAGACTACATATCTAATCTTATCTAACGAATAAAAACAAAATATAGCACATTTAGACCTACCAAATCCGATAACTATACTATTATTTCATTTTTCGATAGTAAAAATACAACATCCACTGTATGTGGTCTAATATGTCAAAACCGTATAACCCCAAATAATCACCATATGAGAGATAAATTAAACTTATATCCCTCCTTATAATTATTCTTGGTTTTATATCGTTATTTAACTTTAGTCAAAAAACCATTGAAAATTATATTTGACTTAGTTAAATATAGTATATCGATCCCTCTCTTATAGCGTGTTAACTCAATTAAAAAACTTAAATTCATTAATATTTGATTATATATTTCCAATTTTAACAAAACTTGTTTATTTTAAAAAATAGTCCCAAAATACTCTTCAATTGAGTAACCATTGCTTTTATATACTCAATGAAAAATAAATAATTATCTTTTGGAGAAAAACAAATGAAAAAGAACTTACTTGCATCATTAATTGCTGCAACCTCAATCGTTGCTGTTAATAATGCATTAGCAGCAGATGGTACTATCGACTTTACAGGTGAAATCATTGACCAAGCATGCGAATTAGCAGCTGGCTCTGATGCACTAAAAGTAAACTTAGGACAAGTATCTAAAAAAGCATTGCCAAACGCAGGAAGTACAGCGGCAGCAACTAAATTTACAATTAAATTAATTAATTGCCCTGCTACAGTAACAACAGCTTCAGTGAAATTTGATGCTGATTCTTATATTGGTGATGATGAAGTTATTAAATTAAAAGAAGAAACGGGTGTTGCAACTGGCGTTGGTATTCAAATTACTGATGATACGAATAAAATTGTTCCATTATTTACTGCCTCTAAAGCATATCCATTACAACAAAATGTGGAAAATAATTTAGATTTCAGAGCGCGTTATATTGCTAAGTCTGACACAGTGACTCCTGGTCCTGCAAATGCGACAGCAACTTTCACAATCAATTATAACTAAGTAATAAATAAGGTTTAAAAGGACTTAAGCCTTATCTAATAATAATCAATGGTGGTATTATGAAATCTATTATCTATATTTTCATTTCCTTATTAGCACTAATAAACACTGCGAATGCTGGTGTTATTATTGGTGGAACCCGTGTTATTTATAACGAGGGAAACAAAGATGTCAGCATCAGTGTAGAAAATCCAGATAAAATCCCTTATTTGATTCAATCTTGGATAGATAATATAGATGAAAAAAAGCAGTCTGATTTCTCTATTACACCACCATTATTTAGACTAAATGCAGATAGAACTAATGCACTTAGAATATTTTTAACAGAAAATAAATTACCTAATGATAGAGAATCATTGTTCTGGTTAAATATAAAAACGATCCCAGCAACAGAAAGAACAGAAAACTCACTACAAATTGCCTTTAAAACGCAAATGAAATTAATTTATCGCCCTAAAGCATTAAAAGAGGTTAATTTTATTGAAGAGCAAAAAAAATTAGTGTGGTCTAAATCTGGAAATAAAATTACGGTTAAAAACCCAACGCCGTATTTTATGAATTTCCAGAGCATCAGCTTTAACGGAACAAAAGCTAATGATGTTTCTTATGTGGCACCTTTCTCAAGTGCAACTTTTGACGTTAATAACTCAACTACTAATGGAACAATTAAATGGGAAGTTATTAATGATTATGGTGCAGCACCAGAAGCACTCGAAAAGAAAATATAAAATTATAAAATAAGTTGGGCTTTATCATGAAAATAAATAAAATATCTCTAGGCCTACTATTATATTTAGGCTATACCGCATCGCTATATGCTGAAGAAAAAACAGAAAATAATGTCTACTTTGACCCTGACTTTTTAGAGTTACCAAATAAAGATTCGGTTGATTTGTCGCAGTTTGAGAATAATGAACAACTAGCTGGTGCCTACTATGTTGATATTTATGCCAACACTAACTTAATTGGTGCTAAAAATCTTAAATTTGAAAAAAATAACCATAACCAATTAGTTCCGTGTTTATCACTGGCTGATATTAAAGAATTTGGTATCAAAACAGCGGAATACCCTGAATTGCAAACCGCAGGCAGTCACTGTGTAAACCTTGCAGCTATTCCTGATGCCACAAGTAATTTTGAATTCGATTCTCAACGTTTATATTTAAGCATCCCCCAAATCGCATTGGATAGAAACCCAAGGGGTTACGTTGACTTAGCCAATATCGATAATGGGATCAACGCACTGCTATTAAATTACAGCTATAACGGCTCTAAAAATTACGATCGCAAAAGTAGTGGTTCGGATAATACATCTCATTATGTAAATTTAAGACCCGGCTTAAATATTGGAGCGTGGCGGTTACGCAATTACACAACATGGTCAAGTAGCACTGACCAATCCGGTAAATGGGATACCATCTATACCTACGCATCACGTGGCATTAATAGCATCAAAAGTCAGTTAACCTTGGGGGATAGTGTTTCACCTTCGATGGTTTTTGACAGCGTGCCATTCCGTGGTGCCCAGCTTGCGACAGATGATGATATGTCCCCTGAGAGTTTACGCGGCTACGCCCCCGTCGTTCGTGGGATTGCCCGCAGTAACGCACAGGTGACGATCCGCCAAAATGGTTACATTATATACCAAACCGAGGTTGCTGCAGGCCCTTTCGAAATCAATGACTTATACCCAACAGGGGGAAGTGGTGATTTACATGTCACAATAAAAGAATCCAATGGTAGCGAGCAATATCAGATCGTTCCTTTTGCCTCATTACCCGTATTGCAGCGTGAAGGATATTTTTCTTATAGCGTAACGGGCGGTGAATACCGCGCTTATGACAGTAGCATTGATAAAACAAAATTTGGTCAGTTCACCTTAATCTATGGTTTACCGTATGGTATTACCGCTTATGGTGGTAGCCAAGTGAGTGAGCATTACCAATCTTACTCCATCGGTACAGGCCAAAACCTTGGACGGTTTGGTGCATTATCCATTGACGTTACTCATGCAAATTCAACGCTGAGTAATGACGTTAAGGAAAAAGGCCAGTCATATCGTTTCCGCTATAACAAAAATATCAACGATATTGGTACTAATATCGCATTAGCTGGTTACCGTTACTCTACTAAAGGCTTTTACAGTTTAGCAGAAGTCTTTGATGGTTATAGAAATACAAACTATGCTCCAGAAATTGAACGCCGCCGTAATCGTGGTGAAATTACGCTCAGCCAAAACTTAGGGGATAACTTTGGTTCAATTTCCGTGGGCTATATCAATGAAGACTACTGGAATAGTGACCGTAAAACACAATCTGCCACCGTGGGTTACAACAACAGTTGGCAAGGCATTAGTTATAGCTTGAATTATACCTATAACAAAAATACCAATAGCTACTCCTATAGCTCCGGCAGTCGCACGAAAAGTGAAGATGACCATCAATTAGCGTTCTCGGTCAGTGTGCCGTTTACTGTGTTTGATAACACCTTCTATTACAACTTTAACAGTAACAGCAGCAGTAACGGCCCAAGCACAGGCAGTATTGGGCTTTCTGCTTCACAACTCAATAATCGCTTGAATTGGAGCATGCAGCAGGGTTTCACCACTCAAGAACAAGGTACGAGCGGCAATATGAACGCCTCTTATAAAGGCCAATATGGTGAAGTTTCAGGCGGAACTGGCTATAGCAAAGACAACTATAACCTTTATTACGGGGTTAATGGCAGCTTAGTGGCTCACTCTGGCGGCCTTGTACTCGGTCAACAATTAGGCGAAACCGCGGCTATTGTTGAAATACCAGATGCAGGTGATGTACCCGTCTTAAACCAAGCAGGGGTTGTCACTAATAACCAAGGTTATGCACTCGTGCCCTATGTTACTGCCTACCGTAAAAATGTGATTGATATCGATACTTCTGAACTACCTGAAAATACGGAAATGGAGTTAACTAGCCAAAGTGTTGCACCAAGCCGTGGTGCACTGGTGAAAGCCAGCTTTGCCGCAAATGTCGGATATCGAGCCATTATGATATTAACTTTTGCTGATGGCAAACCTGTACCTTTTGGTGCCCAAGCGATATTTAAAGATAATCCACAGTTAAATAACATGGTTGGTAATGATGGTGAAATTTATTTATCTGGTTTAGCTGAAAATGGCAGTTTTATTATTCAATATAACGATAAACAACAGTGCCAAGTAAATTATAACTTAGCAGGCATATCGAATTATATGGGGTTATATAAAACAACTGCTGTTTGCCGATAATAAGGAGGCCAGTTATGAATAATCTTATTTATAAATCAATATTAACTGTGAGTTTTATATATTTATACTCAGGATATGCTAATGCAGCTTGTGTTCAAAATCCCACATGGAGGAACATACAAAAAACAATACCTAATGAAACAATCAACATACAATATGATGACACTAGGTCTTATCAATTAAAATCTATATCTTTACCGATTTATACGGGGACTTATAACCCGACTAATGGTGTTGGTCAAGATTGTGGCGGAAATCAAGTTGGTATTTATCTAGCACCAGTCAGTAATGGTATGGCCGTAAGTGGAATTAATGGTATTGGTATCAAAGCGAGAATTAATAGCTTTGGGCCAGATACTTTCTTTCCTGTAAATGGTCCATATACGGCAACTACATGGACATTTACGAATCCGACATGGGATATTCGTATAGAAAAAACAGGTCATGTTACTTCTGGTGGGATTATTTCAACACGGCAACTCGCTAGATTTTATCAACAAAATAGAAAAACAGGTACTGATTTTATTATTTCAACTGTCTCTTTTTCCACTAACTATCGAATAAATGTACTCAGTTGCTCACTAAAAAATTCAGTTCCTACCATTAACTTAGGTGATTGGTATGATACCCAATTTCCCGCTGTTGGCAGTACCAGTACAAATATCAATATTCCCATTACATTAAACTGCATGGCGGGCACCAATATTAAAGCGACGGTAACAAGCTCTAAATATGAAGATACGGCTACAGGAAAATTAGCTCTAACGGGACCTGGTAGTGCCACTGGTGTCGCAATACAATTGCTGGATAAAAATAATAACCCGATCAAATTGAACACTATGAATAGCCTGCAAAATAATGTGCCTGCTGGTGACTATATGTTCAATTGGAAGGCTCGCTATATCAAAACGGCCGCGAGTATCACGCCAGGTACAGCAAACGCCTCTGCGACTGTAAATATCCGCTATGAGTAGGAATAAAAAATGAAAAAAATATCTAAAAATTTACTTTTACTTAGTAGCTTAATATTCAGTGGAAATTTATTTGCTGCTAGCA
The DNA here is from genome assembly GCF_002843235.3 of Providencia huaxiensis. NCBI lineage: Bacteria > Pseudomonadati > Pseudomonadota > Gammaproteobacteria > Enterobacterales > Morganellaceae > Providencia > Providencia huaxiensis. The sequence goes on along the minus strand of NZ_CP031123.2, from coordinate 4,093,009 downwards.
CAGTGACATTGAATTTTACCGGAAATATTAGAGCCGCAACTTGCAATATTACCGGTGGGAATAACATTGATATTGACCTGAAAAATATTTCTGCTGATGTATTTCGTAATGCAAGTTCAGGTTCTAACTGGAACACATTTAATATCAGCTTAAATAATTGTTCATCTTTTATTAACCAAGTAAAACTGACATTTACAGGAACCGCGGATACTGCGGATACTGCGGATGCAGCCAGCTTATACAAAAACCAAGGTACGGCTAAAAACCTAGCTGTTCAACTACAAAATGGTAATGGAACAACCGCTTTAGGTAACCAAAAAGTATTACAAGTTCCGACAAATGGGCAAGCGAATATTAATATTCCATTACGCACACGTGCCTTTAGCTCATTAGGTAATGCCACTCCGGGAACTATTTCCGCCAATATTACGGCAACCATTACCTATTTATAAAAGAGAGAATAATATGAGACATTTTATCCTATTACTATCACTAATGAGCTGTTCTTTAACTGCATTTGGGCTAACAGCAAATATTAAAGTGCATGGCGTCGTTATCGCAGCGCCTTGTGAGGTTGAAAAAAATAACTATTTAATCGATTTGAAAAAAATTAATATTTGGAATATCAAAGATACGCAAAAGTCTCCGTGGGTTGATTTTTCCGTGAAGCTAAAAAATTGCCCTGTCGGCACCACCAAAGCTGTAATGAAAATATCCGGCACACCAGACTCAACAGTAACTGAACATTTTATTAATAATGGTACGGCGAAAAATGTGGCATTAAATTTAGCCAATACCGCCAATAAAACAACAATAAAAAATGGCGATACCATTACCGCGAATGTGAATACTCAAACGCGAAATGTTGAAATCCCACTATCAGCACGAGTCTCGGGTTATGGAAGTGGTATGGTTGCAGGTTCATTTAAAAGCCATTTAGAATTTACATTTACATATCAGTAAGTAAGTTTGTTTTGATTATATCAGTTTTAATAGGGGAAAGCGGTATGCCTAATTACTATCCTATATCAAAAATAATTGGCAATAAAATCACCTATTACCGAAAAATGAAAGGCATGACATTAGAAAATTTATCTAATATCGTGGGTGTAAGTGAACAACAACAGTCACGCTATGAACGTGGTATTAATCGAATTAATATTGATAGGCTTTATCATTACTCTAAGATATTTGAAATTGATATTATGGCTTTTTTTATTTTCAATTCTAAGGAGATCAATGAGATTGAGCATTCAGAAGAAAGACATTTAATAAAAAAAGTAAATGTTAAGGATATTTTATGACTAAAAAGAAAACTTTACTTGTAATAATAGGCTCGGCTTTTGCTTATTCTGCATATACACAAGCAGCCTGTATTCAAAATCCTAATTTACGGAATGTTGTGGTGAATGTACCGGCAAGAACCTATTCACTGCAATATGATGATACAGGGGCTCGTGATTTAGCCACTATTCAAGTCAATTTTAAGAGCTCACATATCAATACATATTCAGGCCCAATGAGTAATGGCCGGTGTGGTGATGCCTATTTACATGCTGACTATGTGAATGGTTGGGTACCAAACGGTAATAAAATTGCAACCAGTAATATACCGGGTATTAGCATCCAAGTAAAAGCAACCGAAATTGGTTTCTTAAATACACGTTATGGGCCACCAACAGGTGCCAACCCTGCCGCTTGGGGAATTCCTAATCCATATTGGACCATCACCATTAAAAAAACTGGGCAAGTCACACAAGGTGGAAATTTAAAGGCAGGGCATGTGGGAAGACTAACACAACGTAACCCCGCACCACATAACAGTACGTGGAATTTAACATCGTTGAATATTCCAGCAGGTGCTATCAAAATTAATGTATTAAAGTGCTCAACAAAAGCAAATAGTTACAATGTTAACTTAGGAACTTGGTATGACACTCAATTTAAATCTGTGGGCTCTACCAGTAATAGTGTCAATATACCCATTACATTAAGCTGCGCTGCGGGCACCAATCTAAAAGTGACAGTCACAAGTAGTGCTGGGTATGTTGATACCAATACAGGGAAGATTAAATTGTCTGGGCAAGGGCAAGCGACCGGAGTCGCTATCCAATTATTGGATAGAAACAGTAACCCGATAAAGCTCAATTCAAAGTTCACTTTGCAAAACAATGTTGCAGGTGGCGATTATATTTTTAATTGGAAAGCTAGATATATTAAAACTGCTAATAATATAACTGCAGGAACTGCAAACTCAACAGCGTCGGTTAACATAAGATATGAATAAATAGCATTCAACATTCATCATAAAAAGATATTAATTTATTTATAATTTGATTTTTATTGCTAACATCGAAAAATATCATCGAACAATTGATAAATAGCAAATTTACTATTTTATTAAAATGGTTAAGATAGAGAAGTAATCTTTCATAGTGTTTATTTAGAAATAAAAAGATAACTATAGGAGTATACATGCCTTATTCAGTATCTTACCTAATTGGCAAAAAAATACTTTTTTATCGGAAAACGAATGGACTTTCAGTTAATGAATTATCCGAGGTTATTGGCATCAGCCCACAACAGCAGTCACGATATGAAAGAGGCGTGAATAGAATTACTTTAGATAGATTGTTCCAATATGCAACGTATTTTGAGATTGATATTAAAAAATTCTTTCAGTCTCATGACATTTAATGAATAAATTAAGTAGTAATACCAACACTAAAAAATTACATTAAAAATATTTAATTATATTCCATTGCAATATTTAAAATAAATTAGAGAGAGAATCATGAAACGAAAAATATCTAAATCCGTCGGTTTAAAAATAAGATCATTAAGAGAAAGTCACGGAATGAGTGGTAAAGAGTTAAGCATGTTGTTAGGTATTAGCCAACAGCACCAATCACGCTATGAAAATGGTGAAGTTAATATTCATGTCGATACCATTTACCAATTGGCACAAATATTTAATGTTTCGCCAATCTATTTCTTTACTGAAACCATTACGAATATTAATAGTACTGAACTCCCTATTAATAAAAAGAATTATTTCTCTGCTGAAGCTTTGGTATTCTAACAGCTAAATATGAGCATTATAATATGCCAATAGATTAAATATCGGTGCTATTTCTATTTATAGCATAGCACCGAATTATTATTCTTTTTTAGACTCCTCCACCAACCAATTGCGAAATATCGCCATCACTGGTGTCATGACTCTCGACTTTAAACGGCTTAACCAATATCCACCCAGTGTTACAGATACATCAAAAGGTTGAACTAACTCCCCTGCACTTAATTCATGGCTAAACATGCAACTTGGCACCAATGCCACGCTGTCAGTTAATAACGCAGCCTCAACCATTAAACGTGATGAATCAAATACTGGGCCTTTGACACGCCAAGGTTCAATCTCCGCAGCTAAAAACCATTTTTCCCATTCATCTTTACGATATGAACGCATTAACTGGTGGGATTTTAAATCTAATGGGTGATTAAGTAAGCTCGCGACTTTCTCTGAACAAAGCACCGTATGCGCTGTTGAAAATAAGGGGATATTTTCTACCAGGGGCCATAGCCCTTCACCAAAGCGAATCGCAAAATCAACGCCTTCAGCGGCTAAATTCACCACATTATTATGAGTCATAATGCGTAAATCAATATAAGGGTATAGTTCTGAAAATTGCGTTAGTCTTGGCAATAACCAGCCCACAGCAAATGTGCCAACAACTGAAATACTTAAGGTTTCTCGATAATGATCATCTTCAAACTGCAACAATAGTGACTCAATTTGGTCAAAAGAGCGGCTCAAAACAGGCAATAATGCAAAACCTTCTTCAGTTAATGCAAGCCCTCGAGGTAAACGAATAAATAGTTCTAGTCCCAATTGCTCCTCTAACAGCCTAACTTGTTGGCTGACAGCGGCCTGAGTAACATTCAATTCTATTCCTGCTCGCGTAAAGCTTAAATGCCGTGCTGAAGCTTCAAAAGCCCTAAGCGCATTGAGAGGAAGCCGATGACGATAATTTTCTGCCATAAGATTTTCTTTTACCTCATCGAATTTTATATCGTTTTAAATAATGATTGAAAGCATGCATACTACTTTGAAATCGCGGTTTAACCGCCTAATAGCCTATATTAAAGCACTTTATATTTACAATGAAGCGCTTTCAGTTCCTGTTAGCAATAACTTAAACTTGTACTTATTGGAATAACTCTATGAAAACCCTTTTTCGTCAGGGGCGAATTTTTGTCGCTCTGAGTTTGGCGTTAACCACGCTATCCGCTAATGCATTCACTCAAAAGGATGTGGATGACATTATTAAACCTCTGATGGAACAAAAACAGATCCCTGGAATGTCTGTCGCCATTTCCGTTGATGGAAAACACTATATTTATCATTATGGTGTGCAATCTAAGCAAAGCTTAGTGCCTGTCAGTGATAAGACTTTATTTGAGATTGGCTCTTTATCTAAAACATTCACAGCCACACTCGCAGCCTATGCACAAAACCAAGGAAAACTCGATTTCTCGCAAAAGGTAAGCCACTATCTTCCTGAATTAAAAGGGTCTGCTTTTGACCAAATCACAGTAATGAACTTGGCAACTCACACTTCGGGTTTATCGTTATTTGTGCCTGATAGCATTACGAATTCAGCGGAATTATTCCGTTATTACCAGCAATGGCAACCTGAAAAAGCTATTGGACAATATCGCTCTTACTCAAATCTTGGCGTGGGATTACTCGGCATCGTTACGGCTAAACAACTCAAAATGCCATTTGAACAAGCGATGGAAAAACTGATGCTGCCTGCGCTTGGGCTGAAACATACCTATATTCATGTCCCTAAAAATCAACAGAAAAATTATGCTCAAGGCTATAATAAGAACAATCAACCCGTTCGTGTAACACCACAAATTTTAGATGCTGAATCTTATGGTTTGAAATCTAACGCTAAAGATCTAATTCGCTTCTTAGATATTAATATGCAAACAAAGAAAGTCGCTAAATCGTGGCAGGAAGCCATAGAGAACACGCATGCTGGGTTCTATATGACCGATTCATTTGTGCAAGATATGATGTGGGAAAGTTATTCATGGCCTGTATCCATTTCTCAATTACAGCAAGGTAACCGAGATGAAATGGCATTACAGCCACAAAAGGTCGAAGCGATTACACCAGCGCTACCGCCAGAAACACAAGCTTTCTACAACAAAACCGGCTCAACCAATGGCTTTGCAACCTATGCGGCATTTATTCCTGAAGACCGAATTGCGGTTGTGATTTTGTCCAACAAATGGTATCCCATCCCTGATCGCATCAGTGCGGCTTATCAGCTAATCGAAAAAGCGAAATACTAGCCCCCGCAGAAGATGCTGAATGTGGAATAACGCTATAACGAATATTTAATACTCAAAATAGTTCGTTCTGCCGCTAGGCGGCAAGAGAAGCTAAGCCCTAGGAGCATACATAAAGTATGTGACTAGGGTTAGCGAACGCAGCCAACAACGCGACAGGGCGAAATATGAAGAGTATTTAGATGACACGGGAAAACTGCCGCTGCCTCATCTGATTCCGTAAATAAACATCAAAACACATACAAACATTCCGAATAAGTAAACGCCCTTGAGGCGTAACTTTAATACCTTTGTCTGTCATTTCGACCAACCCATCTTCTGCCATTGGCTTCAATAACTCTAAATCCTCTTTAAAATAGGATTTAAAATCAATTGGATAGATTGCTTCAATTTGGGCAAAATCCAATTGGAAGTTACAGATTAAAATTTTGATGACATCACGGCGTAGGCAATCGTCATCGGTTAAAACGAGGCCACGCCACAGCGCTTGGCCTTTCTCTTCAACTTGCGCATAATAGGTTTTCAAATCTTTCTGATTTTGCGCGTAGTTATCACCTAACATACTGATTGCAGAAACGCCTAGCCCCAGCAAATCACAGTCGCCTTGAGTTGTATATCCTTGGAAATTACGGTGTAGAACCCCTTCCCGTTGTGCCACGGCAAGCTCATCTTCAGGGCGAGCAAAGTGGTCCATACCAATAAATTGATAGCCATCTCTGGTGAGGGTCGCGATTGTGTCTTGCAAAATATCGAGTTTTTGCTCTGCGCTCGGTAAGTCTTCATCTTTAATTTTACGCTGCGCTGCAAATAAATTAGGTAAGTGTGCATAATTGAACACACTTAAGCGATCTGGTGATAATTCAGCCACTTTTTTTAGGGTAAACGCAAAGCTTTCAGGGGTTTGCTTAGGTAAACCATAAATTAAATCAATACTCGTTGAGGAAAACCCCGTCTCTTTAGCCCGTTTAATTAGGGAAAAAATAAATTCTTCATCCTGTTCACGGTTAACCAGCACCTGAACCTCTTTATTAAAATCCTGAACGCCCATGCTTAGGCGGTTAAACCCTTCATGGCGCAGATGGTCTATCATATCCAGTTCAATTTCACGCGGGTCGATTTCAATCGACATTTCCACATCATCCGCAAAATTAAAGTGTTTTTTCAATAAACCAACTAAATGACTAACTTGGACTTTATCGAGATAAGTTGGAGTACCACCGCCCCAATGCATTTGAGTCACAATGCGGTCTTTTAATAAAGCGGCTCGTTGGATAATTTCTTTTTCAATTACTTTAAGGTATTCATCAGCTTTATGTTTTTGGCGTGTCACTAATTTATTACAGCCACAGAAATAACAAAGCTTATGGCAAAAAGGGATGTGGACATAGAGCGATAAAGGTCGATTGGGATAACGTTTTGTTGCTTGAACAAACGCATTCTCATCGTAGTCTTGGTTGAATTCCAAGGCTGTAGGATACGAGGTATAACGAGGCCCTGAATAATTGTATTTTTGAATGAGAGAAAGATCCCAAACAATATTTTGCTCTGACATAACATTCCTCAATTGACCAAAAGCTCAAACCATAATAACGGGTTGCACCTTATTTAATTGTTATTTGGTGAGTGTGAAAGTTTCACAACTTAAATAATATTATAAAGTATGTTAGCGAAAAGAGATTTGATACAACATCAAAGAAAAGTGAGTTAGCAGAAAAAATAGCTAAATCCCCCGCTAGCACGAGGGATCTTTTAAACGAAATTATTTACTTTTTAAGATGCGCATAATGTCATCAAGTTTTTCTTCGTCTTCTTCCTCTTCTTCTTCGCTATATTCAATACCGAGAATATTCATCAATTCATCAATGCGATCTAAACAGGTATCAACATACTGCTGCTCTTGTGCTGTGATGGTTTCGCCATCTTCCAGACGCGCTAAAATGCTATCTAAACGATCATCGCTTTCCAGCATTTCCAGCTCTTTTTCTGGCGTCAATTTTTCTTTGACAGTCGGCTGTTTTTTCTCAACCACAGGTTTCGTGGCCTGTTTTTCATCCACAATTAAAGGCACAGGCTTTTTGCTACCTAAACGAGGGTCGGTTGAACCATTTTGCCCACCATTTTGCTTGTTAGATGCTTGTTCTACATAACGGCTACCGGATTTATGACCACGATGTTTTTTCTCGCGTTTACGCTCACGGCCTTCCGCATTAATTTCTTCTTTGGTTTTACGGTATTTTTTCTTTGGCTTAGCAGCCGGTTTTTTTGGTGCATTCATGGTCTGATACCTTGATAAAGTCAGTTTCTGCTGCGAAATCTAGCAGGATCCCATAAAGGGGGAAAGCACTAGTTTGCAATTTCAGCGGATTTTTTATCCCACCCTGCCTTCGCAACAGTACTTTATTGATTATACCTTAAATAATTTTTGTTGCATGCAAGTAACAAGACGGGAAAGCCATCTGAAGGGGGATTAATCTTCCAAGTGGTTTTATAGAGAGCCATCTTGAGAAATATTCTAAATAATTCAAGTTGTGGCTAGGCGTCAATCGAGGTTATCTCGGGGAGCATACATAAGTATGTGACCCGAGTAGCCGAGTGAAGACAACAACGCCACAGCTTGAAGTATGACGAATATTAGGCGTCGACGAGCACCATTTTTAGTAGGAACATCGCCGCCACTAAAATCACACACAGACCCAGGTCACGCCAGCGTCCGGTACCAATTTTCATTGCACAGTACGCAATAAAGCCTAGCGCAATACCTTCTGTGATTGAGAAACTAAATGGCATCATCACAGCGGTAATGAATGCGGGTACAGACTCGGTTAAGTCATCCCACTTCACGCGAGTTAAGCTTGAAGTCATCAGCACGCCCACGTAAATCAAGGCACCCGCAGTAGCATAAGCTGGAACCATGCCTGCAAGAGGTGAGATAAACATGGTCAATAGGAATAAAACACCAACGACAATCGCAGTTAAACCTGTGCGCCCACCGACAGAAACACCAGAAGAACTTTCGATATATGCAGTGACAGAAGAGGTCCCCATCGCTGAACCTGCGACAGAACTCAAGCTGTCCACATATAACGCTTGTTTCATTCGTGGGAAAGTCCCGCGTTCATTCGTAATACCCGCTTTGTCAGTCACACCTATCATGGTGCCTGATGAGTCAAACAAGTTAACTAACATAAAGGCAAAAATCACACCGGATAGCGCTAAGTCTAAAGAGCCAGAGAAATCAACTTGCCCCACAACGCTCGTGATACTCGGCGGCATTGAGAATATCCCAGAATATTTCACATCCCCTAGAGCTAGGCCAATCAATGTTGTCACTGCAATAGAAACTAATACCGCGGCATGAATATTGCGTGCGGCAAGAATAGCGATAATAAAGAAACCGAGTGCTCCCAGCCAAACATTATGGTGGGTTAAGTTACCGATAGAAACTAACGTGTCCGGGTTCGCAACAATAATACCGGAATTTTTCAGCCCCATCATGGCAATAAATAAACCGATACCGCTGGTAATACCAACGCGTAGGCTAAGAGGAATATTGGCGATAATCCAATAACGAATGCGAAATAGCGTCAGAATAAATAACCCGACAGCTCCCCAGAATACCGCGCCCATCGCGATTTCCCATGAGTACCCCATCGCTCCAACAACAACAAAAGCAAAGAAGGCATTCAGCCCCATGGCTGGCGCAACAGCAATAGGTAAATTCGCCAGTAATCCCATCAAAATACTGCCAATAGCCGCAATCAAACAGGTAGTGACAAATACCGCTTTGATATCCATTCCTGCAACTGAGAGAATTTGAGGGTTAACGAAGACAATATAGACCATCGTTAAGAAGGTAGTGAAGCCAGCAACAACCTCAGTTCTTGCTGTGGTGCCATGTTCTTGTAATTTAAAAACACGCTGAAACAAGCCCTGCGGTTGTGCCGAGCTAGAAGATTGATTACTCATTAGATATCGCGCCCAAAAAAAGTTTTTTTCGCCCTATACTACAATTAAAAATCACAAAAGAAAACGATTGCGTAAACTGTAATGGGCAAAAATGTCCTAACTAACTGATACACTTGAGTGAAATAATAAAAGAATTGATGGTAACTAATAGAAGAAGTGGTGGTTATTTCACCACCACGTTTAATTTAAGACAGTGCTAATAGTTTTTGTCGACGCCAAAACAATAAACGATGTTTCGCTGCCAGTTTCTGAGGCTGATGTTGCGCACTAAGCCTTTTCGCCACCCTATTTGCAATAATTTCTACCGCAAAGCACATCACAAAATAAATAAATGCGACGAATAAGAAAACTTCAAGAGGATAAACCATTTCACGGTTATTCACTTGTGTCGCCAAAAATGACAGCTCAGCGACCCCAACAATATAAGCCAATGAGGTATCTTTAATTAATGCCACCCACTGGTTAATAAATGACGGAACCATCATACGTAAAGCCTGTGGTAATACGATATTCCACAATACCTGCCAGCGGCTAAACCCCAAGGACATCCCGGCTTGCCACTGCCCTTTACCTATCGCTAAAATACCCGCTTTCACGGCATGAGCCAAATATGCAGAGGTAATCAATGCCAATGCACATACAACTGTCGCTATCCCAGGAATTTCCGTGCCCAATAACATCGGCAACAAGAAATAGGTCCAAAAAATCAGCATAATTACTGGAAATGCACGGAAAAAACCTAATACTGCAGCGAATAGGTTAACCCAAAAACCTCGCAGCATGGCTAATGCAATCCCCCCCAATGTACCTAATACAATAGAAGCTGCACCTGCAAGCAAGCTAATGACTAACGTCAGTGCTGCGCCTTCTAATGGGCCATCCGGGAAAGTGCCAAATAACAAATATTGCCAGTTCTGCTCAATAATCGAAAAATCCATCTTATACCCCCTGAGCCAAATTACGCTGCTGGCGCCACTGGCCCCAACCTTCCATCACTGCAATAATGGCAATATACAAAACGGTTGCCACGCCAAAGGCTGCGAAGGTTTGTAATGTCTGGCTATCTACTTGGCGAGAAACATAAGACAGTTCCGCTACACCTATTGCCATTGTTAATGATGAATTTTTCACCACATTCATATATTGGCCTAGTAGCGGAGGCATAGCGATTTTTACTGCTTGCGGTAATACCACCAGTTTCATGGCCTGCCATGAAGTTAGCCCTAATGCAAATGCCGCATATTTTTGCCCCTGACGAACACCGCGGATCCCTGCTCGAATTTCTTCAGCGATAAATGGCACGGTATACAGGGTCAAACCAATAAAGCCCGCTAAAAATTCAAATGACGGCCAACCCACTGTTATTCCAAGTAAATGGATTTCATGGGGGGTATTGAGCCACTCCATCGCAGCAGTAGGTAAAATTTCACCGGAAGCGAAGTACCAAAAGAATAACTGCACCAACAAAGGTGTATTTCTGAAAATAGAGATATAGATACTCACGGCCCAACGCACAGGAGCAATTTGGCTATCCTTTGCTGATGCAACGATAAAACCCAATACAGTGGCTGCAACAATGGTACAAATCGAGATCCAAACAGTGATCAAAAAGCCGTAGCCAAACCACTCTAGATACTGCGGCGCTAGTAAATGAGCAGACCAAAAATCACCATTTAAAAATTTTTCAAACATTGTTCACGACCTATTGCCTTCACCGCTTGTGATTAAAAACTCATCCCTTATAACCAAGAACCCCACACAGAGTGCGGGGCTTCAACTCACTGAGTACTTACGGTTACCCATTAAGACTGTGGCTGTTGCTCACTCAGTGGCGCGAATTTAAAGTCTCCGCGTGGTTGTGCTGCTTTAGTATCTGGCCCAAACCAACGGTTATAGATCACCTCGGCTTTACCGTCTTTTTCCAGTTTCAGCAGTGTTTCGTTGACGTTTTCAACCAAACGAGTTTCACCTTTGCTTGCTGCCAATGCTTGGTATTCTTTTGTTAGGCTAAATGGAGAGATTTCAAAGTCTGCCTTCACTTTTTCAGGTAAATTACCTAGTAAGCCAACCAATTTGGCATCATCTTGAGTGATAGCTTGAACGTTACCATTACGCAGTGCCGCGAACGCTTGCGGGGTATCGTCATAAGAAATCACTTTTGTGTCAGGGAAACGTTCACGTAAAGTGACTTCCTGCACAGTGCCTTTATCTGCGCCAATACGCAGTGGTTTGATGTCATCAGGTGTTTTTAATACGCCTTTACGGGCAATAAATTTTTGGCCTGTCGCAAAATCAGGAATAGAAAAATCAACTTGTTTTGCGCGTTCATCTGTAATGGTGAAGTTAGCACCGATTAGGTCAACTTTACCTGAAGTCAGGAGTGGAATACGGTTTGCTGGGTTAGTGGGGCGAAGCTCTAGTTTCACACCTAGGCCATCTGCTATTTCTTGTGCAATATCAATATCATAACCCGCTAATTTTTTAGTTTGTGGGTCAATAAAACCAAATGGTGGGTTACTATCAAATACCGAAATACGGATCACACCCGCTTGTTTGATATCATCTAATTTATCTGCGCTAGCGACATTCGCTGTCAGCGCTAAACCTGTAAGTAAAACAGTCGTTAGAATACGAGCTTTCATTGAACACCCCTGACGGTAAATTTTTGTAAATCGACCATCACAAGCTATCAACTATTGCTTAGCACTTGAAATAATATTAAATAATATATTTATATCAAAATGGAATATAAGACCAAACAAAAAAGGGCCACCTTGATAACAAAGTGCCCCAAACATGGTTAAACCATCAATAGACTCTTATTGAGCAAGAAGAAAGTCGGTAGAAGAACGTGTTAGAGTATTCATCGTAATAAATAGGCTATCGAATACATTAACCTCATTCATCAATACTCTAAATTGTTCGTGTTGTGGCTAGCCGAGCGAAGCCAACACCGCCACAGCACGAAATATGACGAGCATTTAATCGTCTTTAGTCAACATTTTTTCGAGACTATCTCCCCCCACATGACGGAAATCCTGCCCCTTCACATAGTAGAAAATAAACTCACAGATATTTTGGCAACGGTCACCGATACGCTCAATTGAACGAGCGCAGAACAGTGCTGTTAGTACACTCGGGATCGTCCGTGGGTCTTCCATCATATAAGTCATCAATTGGCGCACGATGCCCTCATACTCTTGGTCAACTTTCTCATCTTCACGATAGATACGAATAGCTTCTTCGAGATCCATTCGTGCGAATGCATCTAATACATCATGTAGCATTTGTACTGTGTGACGGCCTAATGATTCTAAACTCACTAACAGAGGCTGATGTTGATGAGAGAATTTTTCCAATGCGGTTTGGCAAATTTTGTCTGCAACATCGCCGATTCTTTCCAGCTCAGCAATGGTTTTTGAAATAGCCATAATCAGACGCAAATCACTCGCTGTTGGTTGGCGCTTCGCGATGATTTTAACGCATTCTTCATCAATGGCCACTTCCATCATATTGACTTTATGGTCATTTTCGATAACTTCACGTGCTAGGGCTTCATCCTGATTATGCATGGCAGTAATGGCTTTGGTAAGCTGCTCTTCGACCAGTCCTCCCATCGTCATCAATTCAGTATGGATATGTTCCAGTTCAGCATTGAACTGCCCCGATATATGTTTGTTGTGATTCAGCGTATCCATCGTCGGCTCCATATCAACCGTAGCGGCCAGTAATATAATCTTCAGTTTGCTTCATTTCTGGGGTAGTAAACATTTTGTCAGTATGGTTAAACTCGACTAACTCCCCTAGATACATGAAAGCCGTATAGTCAGAACAGCGTGCTGCTTGTTGCATATTATGGGTAACAATGACCACGGTGTATTCTGACTTTAATTCACTAATTAGTTCTTCAATTCGACCGGTTGAAATTGGGTCAAGGGCAGAACAAGGCTCATCTAACAATAAAACCTCTGGGCGAATAGCAATACCACGAGCAATACAGAGACGCTGTTGCTGCCCACCCGACAAGCTATAACCACTTTGGTGTAGCTTATCTTTGGTTTCATTCCATAATGCAGCCTTTGTTAACGCCCACTGCACGCGTTCGTCCATTTCCACACGGGATAACTTTTCAAATAAACGCACACCAAATGCAATATTATCGTAGATTGACATCGGAAATGGTGTTGGTTTTTGGAATACCATACCGACTTTTGCACGTAACAGCGCGATATCTTGTTTATCAGTCAGGATATTTTGGCCATCCAGTAAAATTTCACCTTCTGCGCGCTGCTCGCCATACAGTTCATACATTTTATTGAAGGTACGCAATAGCGTCGATTTACCACAGCCTGATGGGCCGATAAACGCAGTTACTTTATTTTTTTCAATGTCTAAAGAGATATTTTTCAGTGCGTGAAACTTGCCATAATAGAAGTTGAGGTCACGGACTTTAATTTTACTGTTTGCAATATCGTTTGCATTAATCATGGTTTGCTTTTCTCTCTAAATCTTTATTTATCTGGTGCTTAGTGTTTTTTCTGTGCGAACACAACACGTGCAATGATGTTAATGAGCAGGACACATAGGGTAATTAACAGAACCCCTGCCCATGCAAGCTCTTGCCATTCAGAGAACGGGCTCATTGCAAATTTGAAGATTGTCACTGGTAAGTTAGCGATGGGTTCGCTCATATCTGTACTCCAGAACTGATTTGACAGTGAAGTAAACAGAAGCGGTGCGGTTTCCCCTGCTATACGCGCAATTGCAAGTAAGATCCCAGTGATAATCCCTGACACCGACGCTTTTAACGTAATAGATAAAATCATTTTCCATTTTGGTGTGCCAAGTGCATAAGCGGCTTCACGCAAGCTATCTGGAACTAGTTTCAACATGTTTTCAGTAGTTCGGATAACAATTGGAATTTGCAGCAATGCAAGCGCCACAACCCCAGCCCAACCCGAGAAGTGCTGCATTTGAGCAACCACAATGGTGTACACAAACAACCCGACAACGATAGATGGAGCTGATAATAAAATGTCATTAATAAAGCGGGTAACTGAAGCTAACCATGACTTACGGCCATACTCTGCTAAATAAATTCCCGCTAAAATCCCTAAAGGCGTACCAATAACTGTCGCCCATAAGATTAATAAACCACTTCCTACGATGGCATTTGCCAACCCGCCACCTTCCGTATTCGGTGGTGGAGTCATTTCAGTAAACAGATTGAGGGACATGCCATCAATCCCTTTAGTGACAGTAGAAAACAAAATCCACACTAACCAGAACAAGCCGAAAGCCATGGTTAACATTGAAACAAATAGAGCCATTCTGTTAACTTGGCGGCGCCACGCTTGACGGCGTGCTCGTTCTTTTTCATTCACTGCGATAGGTTGAGATATCGACATATTAACGGCCCTCATTCTTCGCAAGACGCATGACCATCAACTTGGAAATTGCTAACACAATGAAAGTGATAACAAACAGGATAAGTCCAAGCTCCATCAAGGCCGAGGTATGTAAACCGCTCTCTGCTTCCGCAAACTCATTTGCGAGTGCCGAGGTGATACTGTTACCAGGCATAAACAGTGATGCGCTATCAAGTTGGTAAGTATTACCAATCACGAAAGTCACCGCCATGGTTTCACCCAGCGCACGACCAAGGCCCAACATCACACCACCAATGACCCCATTACGGGTATACGGCAACACGATATTCCAAATCACTTCCCACGTTGTACAGCCAATCCCGTAGGCTGACTCTTTCATCATCACAGGTGTTTGTTCAAATACATCGCGCATCACTGACGCAATATAAGGAATAATCATAATCGCGAGGATAATCCCCGCTGCTAAAATACCGATCCCGAATGCAGGCCCTGAAAATAATTCACCGACAATCGGCACACTCGACATCACATTACCAACTGGTTCTTGGAAATATTCTGCAAACAGGGGTGCAAAGACAAATAACCCCCACATCCCATAAACAATACTTGGGATAGCAGCAAGAAGTTCAATCGCGATACCAAGAGGACGTTTTAACCAATTAGGCGCCAGCTCTGTTAGGAATAACGCTATACCAAAACTAACGGGAACGGCGATAATCAGAGCGATTAACGATGTAACGATAGTGCCGTAAATAGGCACAAGGGCACCGAATTCTTCCGCTGGAGCATCCCACTCTTTGGTCCATAAAAACGAAAACCCAAACTTTTGCATACTTGGCCAAGATGCAAAAATAAGGGAAATAATAATGCCTCCGAGCATTAACAAAGTGATGAGCGCGGCAATCTTTACCAGTGCACTAAAAATCACATCACCTGATTTGCTGGGAGCTCTAAATGCCGTTGTTTTCTCGGCCATGCGCTTTGTTCTCATTTCATTCCTGCTCTTTTTCACAGGATTGCGTTACAACGATGAGCGGGTAAGCCCTGTTCCTCAGCACTTACCCGCCATTTCCAACCCTAAGTGCACTTAGAAAACCTAAGCTCACCTAGAATAATGCTTTACCTTGGCTATCTTTAACTTCTGTTTTCCATGCTGCACGTACTGCGGTCACGACTTCTTGAGGTAGAATTGCGTAATCTAATGCTTCCGCTTGTTTACCACCTTTATCATAAGCCCAGTTGAAGAAGTCAAGAACTGCTTTGCCTTTTTCCGCATTCGCTTGCTGCTTGTGAACTAAGATGAATGTGGTTGAAGTAATCGGCCATGCATTCGCGCCATCACGGTTTGTTAAATCTTGAGCAAAAGATTTAGACCAGTCAACTTTCTTCGCTGCTGCGCTGAAACTTTCACCCGTTGGTGAAACCGCTTCGCCATCGGCAGAGATTAATTTAGTATACGCAAGGTTGTTCTGTTTTGCGTAAGCATATTCAACATAACCGATAGAACCTGGTAGACGCTGTACGAAAGCGGCAACGCCATCATTTCCTTTACCGCCTACGCTATTTTTCGGCCAGTTAACGGTTGAACCTGCACCAACGTCTGATTTCCAGCTTGCGCTGACTTTAGCGAGGTAGCTTGTGAATACGAATGTGGTACCCGAACCGTCAGAGCGTCTAACGACTGCGATAGCTTGGTCTGGCAAGCTAACATTTGGGTTCAATTTAGCGATTGCTGGGTCATTCCATTTAGTGATTTTGCCTAAATAGATGTCACCTAATGTGTTGCCATCTAAAGTCAGTTGCCCTGACTCAATACCTTTTACATTGACAGCCAGTACCACACCACCGATAACAGTAGGGAATTGGAACAAGCCATCCTCTTTTAATTTTTCATCAGTCAATGGGGCATCGGATGCACCGAAATCAACTGTTTTTGCATTAATTTGTTTGACACCACCAGAAGAACCAATCCCCTGATAGTTTACTTTATTAGCTGTTTCTTTCTGATAAGAGTCTGCCCACTTCGCATAAACAGGAGCAGGGAAGGTCGCGCCAGCTCCGGTCAGGCTGGTAGCAGCAAAAGAAGACATTGCGGTCAGAGATAAAGTTGCTGCCATTACGCTTGCTAAGGTGGTACGCGTCATTTTCATAATCCCTCCGGGGATGTATAGAAACAATCAAGTATAAAATTGTTGGGTGTATGTCACGGTAGGAAAAATAGGACAATTTAGTTACGACAACATGTCGTTTTTATGACAGTTTTATGACAATTGCTGATTTTTTCACTGGAGAGAAAACAAAAACGAAGGGAAGTGAATCTTTATATTATAAAATTCAAATAGTTAAAAAATTTCAGTTTCAACACTGATACCAAAAAGAAAAATGACAGACTGTCATAAAAGCGAAAATTTTTTTACCCTGCAACCATAAAATAATACTCAAAACAATTTGTGTTGCCGCCAACAACGCTGCGGCGCAAAGTGTGAAGAGTAGAAAGATAGCTCTAAATAGTTCAAGTTGTAGGTAGGCGCCAAACGAAGATATCCCTAGGAGCATACACAAGTATGTGACTAGGGTAGTTGAGTGTAGGCAACACCCCTACAGCTTGAAATATGACGAGATATCAGTCTTCTTTTTCTTTAAGAGGGAGAAGAGCCCTAATCGCAAACCCACCACGCTCACTCTTATGGATCTCAATACTCCCTTCGTGGGCATCAACAATTCGGCGAATAATCGCCAGTCCTAGCCCTGTTCCTTTGTTGCTACGGGCTTTTTCACCTTGCACAAATGGCTGGAACAGACGATGAATATCTTCTTCCTTGATACCTGCTCCGTCATCTTCGACTTGGAACCAAACTGAGTCTTCCGTTTTACCACTACTGACCTTGATCCAGCCATTACCATAGCGGTAGGCATTCACAATCATATTGGTAATCGCGCGTTTAATTGCTAATGGGTTACCATTAACAATCATTGAGCCAGGCTCAAGTGCGGTTTCAATTTCGCCTACGACGTTGCTTTCTGAATTCACTGCTTCCATCAAGATAGCGTTAAGGTCACAGAATTCCATATCCATTTCTTGACCCGTTTTCAGGTAAGACATGAATTGGCCGATGATCGCATCACACTCTTCAATATCTTTATTAATGGATTCTGCCAGGTAGCTATCTTCTGGGCTCATCATTTCTGTTGCTAAACGAATACGGGTTAAGGGGGTTCTTAGGTCATGGCTTACCCCTGCCATTAAGACAGTTCGGTCATTTTCTAAGGTTTTAATCCCTGCTGCCATGTGGTTAAAAGACCGAATAGCGGCCCTGACCTCGGTGGCACCTTTTTCCTGCATTGGGGGTAAGACAAACCCCTTACCAACTTCTCCGGCGTGGTATTCTAATTCAAGTAATGGCTTGTTTTGGTAACGTATATACAACCATACCCCCGCAAAAATGGTGAGAAAAATCGTTAATGTATAGCGAAAAACAAGGGAGAACTGGTTTTGCCCAATTTCAGTCAGTGGAACTCGCACCCAAATATCAGGTGCAAGATAAGACGTTAACCATAGAATGGGGTACTCTCGGCCTAATTCGAGGTGAACACTTGCCTTGCCACCAATATATTCCGACATATGTTCGCTTAGGAAATCATACTCTTTTGCCCAATTCAGCCCTTCTTCCATCGCTGCTGAGTGTGCATAAAAGGTGATCCCTAATTCATTGTAGATTTTCTTACGCAACGCGGGAGATACCCGCACTGAGGTTCCATCTTGTAGGACCATTTTCTCTGTCATTAATGTTCTTACTTCGTATGCCAGCACCTTATTGAACTGCTGTAAGCTAGGCATCACAACAAAATTCAACACAACCATATAGCTGGTTACGAGGCTCGCAAACAGTAAGGCTACAAATAAAAATAACGAGCGAGAAAATGTACTACGCCTTGAGAACCTCAGTCGCTTCATGCTTTACTTCCATCCGGAACAAACACATAACCCAATCCCCAAACCGTCTGAATATAACGAGGATGTGCTGGGTCTTCTTCAACCATGCGACGCAAACGTGAGATCTGAACATCAATAGAACGTTCCATCGCACTGTATTCACGGCCTCGCGCTAAGCTCATTAGCTTGTCACGCGACAGCGGTTCCCTTGGATAAGAAACTAATACTTTTAACACCGCGAATTCACCGCTAGTTAACGGCATATTTTCATCACCTTGAAACATTTCTCGCGTCCCAAGATTTAATTTGAATTTACCAAAGGTAATTATCGCATCATCTTGAGATGGCGCGCCCGGTAATTCATTAGCTTGACGACGTAATACCGCACGAATACGAGCTAGCAATTCCCGTGGATTAAAAGGTTTTGGAATATAGTCGTCCGCACCGATTTCTAAGCCGACGATACGATCCACTTCTTCGCCTTTCGCTGTCACCATAATAATTGGAATTGGGTTATTTTGACTACGTAAGCGACGACAAATTGATAAGCCATCTTCGCCCGGCAGCATTAAATCTAAGACGATCAGGTGAATAGATTCCCTCGTCAGGATTCTGTCCATCTGTTCAGCGTTTGCAGCACTTCTTACCTGAAAACCCTGCTCAGTGAGGTAGCGTTCCAGCAGCGCACGTAAACGCATATCATCATCGACGACAAGAACCTTATAACTTTCCTGCATTTTGTAGCCCTCAAGATGTGCATCTTTCAAATTATTTTTTTAATGAATGTAAGTAAAACAATATTAATGCTCACTAATTTACCACTAACATGGGATTTAATGAATCATTTTACACTTCAGACGGTTAGTGGCTTGTAGCTTATTTCTAATACAAAATAAGTCACCTGCCCTCCCGGCGTATTTACTGTTATTTCATCATCAACCTGTTTACCTATCAAGGCTCGCGCTACGGGAGAATCAATTGAAATCCATTGTTTCGTAGGGTTGAATTCATCAGCACCGACGATACGGAATATTCTGATATTTTCATTTTCATCTTCTAGTTTAACCCATGCGCCAAAAAACACACGGCCTTCTTGGCGAGGATCAGGCTCGATAATCCTTAACTGATCTAACCTTTTAGATAAAAAACGGATGCGTCTATCAATTTCACGCAACCTTTTTTTGCCGTAAATATATTCTGCATTTTCTGAGCGATCCCCTTGAGCTGCGGCCTCTGAAACAGATTGAGTCACCCGAGGGCGTTCATCCTTCCACAGGTATTTCAATTCTTTATCTAACGCATCCCAACCTTCACGTGTAATTAAAAGACTTTTAGTCATAACCTTCAAATATTAGCCAATGGAGCCCATAATTATAATATTTTATAGAACATAATCTGAGACTTTCCTACCAATAGGCTCAAATTCAGTCTGGAAATTCTCGTTACCACCAAGTATAACAGTGCAATAAATTTTTAACTGTTCTTCCAGTAGGTATTTAAACAGTAGGTATTGAAACTCGACATGAATGAAACTCTAAGCCAAATTATTGCAGCGGAACTGCAAGCCCAGCCGAAACAAGTTTTTTCTGCCATCACGCTATTAGATGAAGGAAATACTGTCCCGTTTATTGCGCGTTACCGTAAAGAGGTTACCGGTGGGTTGGACGATACTCAGCTTCGCCAGCTAGAAAGCCGTTTAGGGTACTTGCGCGAATTGAATGACCGTAAGCAAACCATCCTCAAGTCGATAGAAGAACAAGGTAAATTGACACCAGAGCTTGCCTCCGCTATCAACACAACGCTCAATAAAACCGAACTTGAAGACCTGTATCTTCCTTATAAACCAAAACGTCGCACCCGCGGGCAAATCGCTATTGAAGCAGGGCTCGAGCCTTTAGCGGATACCCTGTGGAATGACCCAAGCCAGTCACCTGATGAACTCGCAAAAACCTATATCGATGCAGATAAAGGTGTGGCGGATGTTAAAGCCGCTTTAGATGGTGCTCGCTATATCCTTATGGAGCGTTTCGCCGAAGATGCAACTCTTTTAGCGAAAGTTCGCGACTATATTTGGAAAAATGCCCACCTTGTTTCTGTTGTTGCTGAAGGTAAGCAAGAAGAAGGGGTAAAATTTAGTGACTACTTTGAACATCACGAACCCGTTGCTCAGGTTCCTTCTCACCGAGCCCTTGCAATGTTCCGTGGTCGTAACGAAGGGATTTTACAGCTTTCATTAAACTGCGACCCTCAGTTTGATGAACCACCAAAAGAAAGTTACTGCGAAGAAATTATCACCCGCCATTTAGATATTCGTTTAAATAATGCTCCTGCTGACCAATGGCGTAAAGCCGTGATCAGCTGGACATGGCGTGTCAAAGTATTACTGCACTTAGAAACAGAAGTCATGAGCTCACTGCGCGAAAAAGCTGAAGAGGAAGCTATTAACGTGTTTGCTCGTAACCTCAGTGACTTACTGATGGCGGCTCCAGCGGGAATGCGTGCCACCATGGGCTTAGACCCTGGCTTGCGTACTGGCGTGAAAGTTGCTGTCGTGGATGCAACAGGTAAATTAATTGCAACGGATACGATTTATCCACATACCGGACAAGCCGCAAAAGCGGCAACCATCGTTGCGGCACTTTGCCAAAAACATAACGTCGAATTAGTGGCGATTGGTAACGGTACAGCTTCTCGTGAAACGGAACGTTTCTTTGCTGAAGTCCAAAAACAGTACCCTGAAGTCACTGCTCAGAAAGTTATTGTCAGCGAAGCTGGCGCTTCTGTTTATTCCGCTTCTGAACTTGCGGCTTTGGAATTCCCAAGCTTAGATGTGTCTTTACGTGGTGCCGTATCTATTGCTCGTCGCCTACAAGACCCGTTGGCTGAATTAGTGAAAATTGACCCTAAATCCATTGGGGTTGGCCAATATCAGCATGATGTCAGCCAAACACAATTAGCGCGTAAACTCGATGCAGTTGTCGAAGACTGTGTAAACTCCGTTGGTGTTGACTTAAATACCGCTTCCGTTGCCTTACTGACTCGCGTTGCCGGTTTAAGCAAAATGATTGCGCAAAACGTGGTGGATTGGCGCGACCAGAATGGCCAATTTAGTGATAGAAAACAGTTGCTCAAAGTTGCACGCCTTGGGCCAAAAGCCTTTGAACAGTGTGCGGGCTTCTTGCGTATCACCAATGGTGAAAACCCGTTAGATGCTTCTACTGTTCACCCTGAAGCTTACCCGATTGTTGAAAAAATTCTTGAGTCTGTCCGCCAGCCACTCAAAGAAATTATGGGCAACTCACAGGTGCTTAATACCTTGAGCCCACGTGACTTTACCACTGAGCAATTCGGGGTTCCAACTGTCACCGATATCATTAAAGAACTGGAAAAACCGGGTCGTGACCCACGCCCTGAGTTTAAAACTGCCACCTTTGCCGAAGGTGTAGAAACCATGAAAGACTTGACTTCTGGCATGATCTTAGAAGGCGCAGTCACCAATGTAACCAACTTCGGCGCTTTTGTGGATATTGGTGTTCACCAAGACGGTTTAGTTCATATTTCTTCACTTTCAAATAGTTATGTCGAAGACCCACACAAGGTAGTAAAAGCGGGCGACATTGTGAAAGTCAAAGTGTTAGATGTGGATATTGCACGCAAACGTATTGCGTTAACGATGCGTTTAGATGAACAAGCGGGTGATTCTAACAGTGCCCCTCGCCGTGCAGCCCCTGAACAGGACAAAAATGCGCGTAAGGCGCCTCAATCAAGAGGTAACTCACGCCAAAACAGCGCATCTTCAAGTAACAGCGCCATGAGTGATGCCCTTGCCGCGGCATTCGGTAAGAAACGTTAACTTTCTTTATGGGCATCGCAATGTACCTATTGTGATGCCCATTTCAATAAATAATGCTGTGATTGATTAGTTCAAACAATATATTGGGTATAATTCAGCCATCCCCCCTTCACTGACTCCACCATTAATTTCGCTAGCGGAACACCGTAAACTCAATGCTTCGTTGATCCATATCAAGTCAAATTGACGAAAAAAGAGGCTAAATATAACAAAAGGTGGATGATTATGATTCTCATTGTTAATTAGATTTATTTTTGTTTGGCGACTTTATTACCTGAGCAATTGCACTCTTTAACAATTGTCATCGATATCATTATTAATTAAATGATTAGGAAGACACTATGGCAATACTTCCTCAATGCAGTTACAAAATACTTGGCTTCTCTCCAGAGATTAGTCCTGCATACCGACAAAAACTGCTCTCACTTGGTTTACTTCCGGGTTCTGTCTTTAAAGTGGTGCGCTTAGCGCCTTTTGGTGATCCTGTTCAAATAGAAACTCATCGTGTCAGCTTAGTACTACGCAAAAAGGATCTTGCCCTACTCAACTTAGATGAAGCGACCACCGCTTAAGTATTTCTTTTTTTATTATTGGCAAACACTATGAAACGATTAACGATCGGCTTAATTGGTAACCCCAATGCAGGCAAAACGACCTTATTCAACCAGCTCACAGGGTCAAGGCAGCGGGTCGGTAACTGGGCGGGGGTCACTGTTGAACGAAAAGTGGGCCGCTTCCATACAGATGACCACAAAATCGAACTTGTTGACCTACCCGGCACCTATTCTCTGACCACTATTTCTGAGCAAACCTCTCTTGACGAACAAATCGCCTGCTACTTTATTTTAAGTGGTGAGGCAGACATGCTCATTAATGTTGTCGATGCGTCTAATTTAGAGCGTAACCTCTACCTGACATTGCAATTAGTCGAGTTAGGCGTTCCATGTATTGTCGCCTTGAATATGTTGGATATCGCTCAAAGCCAACATATTGATATTAATATTGCTGAATTAGAAAAACAGCTCGGCTGCCCTGTGATCCCAATGGTTTCAACTCGAGCAACTGGTATCGATAAACTGAAAAAAGCCATTGATACACATCCACAAAATAGCCAGCAAGCCCTTGTGGAATATCCAGCACAGTTATTGCAAGCTGTAGACTCACTATCTGAACAAATTTCAGCACAACAATTTAGCCACCAGCAGCGCCGCTGGTTAGCATTACAGATCCTCGAAGGGGACATATATAGCCGCCAACGCGCAGAAATATCTGAAGGACAATTGCTGGCGATACGCCAAACACTGAAAGAAGGCTTAAACGAAGAACCTGAATTACTCATTGCCGACGCACGTTATCAATCTATTGCGACCATTTGCAATGCTGCGATTAACAATAGTGCCGCTGAACCAAATCGACTAACACAATCACTGGATAAATTTATTCTGAGCCGTTGGCTCGGCGTACCTATTTTCTTGTTTGTGATGTATTTGATGTTCGTTTTAGCCATCAACATCGGTGGCGCCTTACAACCCTTCTTTGAAGGTGCGTCAGAAGCGATATTTATTCATGGTATTCAGTGGGTTGGTGCCTACTTTAGCTTCCCTGATTGGCTAACTATTTTCCTTGCCCAAGGTGTTGGTGGCGGTATTAACACGGTTTTACCGTTAGTGCCACAAATTGGGATGATGTATCTGTTTCTTTCAATACTGGAAGATTCTGGCTATATGGCGCGAGCCGCTTTCGTGATGGACCGCCTCATGCAAGCCTTAGGTTTACCGGGTAAATCTTTCGTGCCTTTGATTGTCGGTTTTGGCTGTAACGTACCGTCAATTATGGGTGCACGCACGCTCGACGCACCGCGCGAAAGGCTAATTACGGTCTTAATGGCACCATTTATGTCTTGTGGTGCAAGATTGGCTATTTTCGCCGTTTTTGCTGCCGCTTTCTTCGGCAAAAATGGGGCGAGCGTGGTCTTTTCACTCTATATTTTAGGGATTGTTGTCGCTATCTTAACTGGGTTACTACTAAAACATACTCTAATGCGTGGCGAAGCCTCTCCGTTTATCATGGAACTTCCGGTTTACCATGTGCCACATATCAAAACACTGCTGATTCAAACATGGCAGCGCCTAAAAGGCTTCGTGGTACGTGCAGGTAAAGTCATCATCGTTGCCAGTATCTTTATTGGCGCATTAAATAGCTTCTCTTTCTCTGGTAAACCTGTTGATAATATAAATGATTCCGCACTGGCTTCTGTCAGTAAAGTGATAACCCCTGCTTTACAGCCTATCGGTGTTCATGCAGATAACTGGCAAGCAACTGTTGGGTTGATTACCGGAGCGATGGCCAAAGAAGTGGTAGTGGGAACACTAAATACCCTGTATACCGCTGAAGCCATTACTTCTGAGCCGTTCGATGCAGAATCTTTCAATTTATGGGAAGAACTGGGAGATGCGGTTTCTGAAACTTGGGATAGCTTAAAAGAGACCTTTACCTTAAGCGCGTTATCGAACCCTATTGAAGCCAGTAAAGGCGATGGAGAAATGGAATCCGGCTCAATGGGTACCATGGCAGCGAAATTTGGTTCAGGAATTGCAGCCTATAGCTACCTCATCTTCGTCTTACTGTATGTGCCTTGCGTCTCAGTAATGGGTGCTATTGCACGTGAAACCAATAAAAGTTGGATGAGCTTCTCCATTCTGTGGGGCTTAAATGTGGCTTATAGCCTTGCGGCTCTGTTTTACCAAGTTGCCACATTTAGCGAACACCCACAAAGCAGCTTGATTACTATAGCCGCGGTTGTTCTGTTCAACCTTGCCTTGTTCATATTCTTACGTCGCATGCGTAGCCGCGTAACCCTGAACATCAAGAACAGAACCGCAGAGCAATGTTCTGGCTGTTCAAGTGATGCGTGCCACTAAGGAATAAAACGATGACTAGCTTGCTGCAAATAAGAGATTTAATCGCCTTATATGGGCAAGCTGACATCGCGCTACTCAGTGAGCAGCTAAATACACCGGCTCCATTAATTCAAGCAATGGTTGAGAAACTCGTTAGCTTAGAGAAAATTGAACAAGTCGATATCAGTGCTTGTTTAACAGGCAGTAGCTGTAAAGGCTGCCCTGAAAGCACTGATTGCACTCATTTTGTATATAAAATCAAATAATAGGCACACCACAAAAAAATCAGCCTCGAATTAGGCTGATTTTTTTATTTATTCCTCGATACGACTTTGAAAATCCAACAGGTATTCGCAAAACTCATCAGGATGAGAAATAAATGGTGCGTGAGCACTATTTCGAACAATGACAGATGGCGAATTAGGGTAAAGTTCATCTAAAATTGGCACTATTTTGCGCGGTACCAAGCCATCGAGATAACCATAAATACGCAAGAAAGGAATAGGTAACAGCTTTAATTCCTCGCGCAAATCTTCGGTGCGCAATGATTCAAGCCCTGCATTTAACGTTTCAACCGTTGGAATAGGCTGTTCGAGTACCACAGATTTCAAGGTTTTTGCGTCGTTTCTGGCGCTTTCTGTCCCTAATGTCTGCAATGCTAAAAAACGCTCGACTGTGCGATGAAAATCAGCCGAAAGTTGCTGCTCGAAACCTAATAAAACCTCTGGCCGGATCCCTGCCCAACCGTTTTCTTCGGCTTTAAAACACGGGGAGGAAGCAACCGTAATGAGCCCTTTAACTTCATAGGGATGGTCAAGCGCGATACGGCTTGCAACTAGCCCGCCAAGTGACCAACCAAGCCAAATCGCGTTTTTAGGTGCTTGTTCCCACAAAATATTCGCCATCGATTGAATATTCATGGGGGAAAAACCTTGGCTACGCCCATAGCCCGGCAGGTCAACCAAATGAACCCGAAAGTGCGAAGCGATTCGCGGAATAATTGTTTGCCAGACTTGGGCATTCAGCCCCCATCCGTGCAGCAACACAAGATCTTGTTTACCTTCACCAACGGTCTGCCAATATAACTTTGCCATCGTTACACTCTCTTCATTCATTTATTTGTCAATTCGTTTTAACGGGACGCTACTATGCTAACAATGGAAGGGGGCTGCTGGCTATGCCATCAATCACTAAAGTTACCTCATCAGGGCGTTTGTAGTTTTTGCCTCAAAGGACTGCCTAAAATGCCAACTTGCTGTTTACGTTGTGCTTTACCCTGTGAACAGCCGACCATGGAATGCGGACGCTGCCTAAAGAGCCCACCCCCATGGCAGAGAATTATCACTGTAACCCCCTACCAAGCCGCTTTACGCATGTTAATTCATCGTTTTAAATTTCAAAAACAACCTCAGCTTGCTTTTACTTTAGCACGTATCTTTGCATTATTTTGGCTCACAGGTTATCGCCAACAACAATGGCAAAAACCGGACTTAATCATCACCATTCCACTGCATCGTCGCCGTCTATGGTGGAGAGGATTTGACCACATGGCATTAATAGGCGAAAATTTGTCCAGATGGTTAAATATCCCCTATTCGCAAAATTCATTATCGCGTAGTCGTGCTACACTGGCACAGACTACACTAAAACGTGAGTATCGCCGAAACAACCTAAAGGGAGCATTTACCTTAAACGACTCTGTTTCAAACCTACATGTTGCTGTTATTGATGATGTTATTACAACAGGTTCTACCATGAATAGCGCAGCACAATTGTTGATTTGTACGGGAGCGCATACTGTTGATGCATGGTCACTGTGTCGCACCTTGTAGGAAAGGGGTAAATGGGCGTATTATAACCAACTAAAGCAGTCAACTATTATTGAGCAAATGATTATGATTAATATTACTGAAGCAGCACAGGCTCATTTTGCCAAGTTGTTGGAAAATCAAGAGCCAGGAACTCAAATCCGTGTTTTTGTTATCAACCCAGGCACGCCAACCGCCGAATGCGGTGTGTCGTACTGCCCTCCGGGTGCCGTTGAAGCCACAGATAAAGAACTAAAGTTCGAGAAATTATCTGCTTATGTTGATGAAATTAGCGCCCCATTCTTGGATGATGCCGAAATTGACTTCGTCACCGACCAACTCGGCTCACAACTGACGTTAAAAGCACCAAACGCCAAAATGCGTAAAGTCTCTGATGACGCACCATTAATTGAGCGTGTTGAGTATGTTTTACAGTCACAAATTAACCCACAACTTGCCAGCCACGGTGGCCGTGTTTCCCTGATGGAAATCACCGACGAAGGCTTTGCAATTTTGCAATTTGGTGGCGGCTGTAACGGCTGTTCAATGGTCGATGTCACCCTTAAAGAAGGTATCGAGAAAGAACTTCTCAAAATGTTTGAAGGTGAGCTAAAAGGCGTTAAAGACCTGACCGAGCACCAACGTGGCGAGCACTCTTTCTATTAATCAATACCACGAATATTTGGCACTCGGTTCTTTACGGGTGCCTATCATTTAACCTTTTATGGGTTGTTACCTACTGTATTCGGTATTTTATGGACCATTTTGAAACATTAACACCAGAGCAAGCCTATCAACATTGGTTAGACGGCACCGCCATACTGGTAGATGTGCGAGACCCACAAAGTTTTCGTGCAGGCCATGCGAGTGGGGCCTATCACCTCACCAATGAGTCACTGAGCCAATTTCTAGAACAAACGGATTACGAACAACCTGTTATGGTGATGTGTTACCATGGGCACAGTAGCCAAGGTGCTGCACAGTATCTGATCAACATTGGCTTTGAATCTGTATATAGCATCAATGGTGGATTTGAAGCCTGGTTAAGGGAATATCCACAAGCCGTTACGGCTCTCTAGATGAGAAAACGCATTCATGATCCACATCACCTCCTTTGCTAATCCCAGAATGGCGCAAGCTTTTGTTGACTATATGGCGAGCAAAAATATTCACCTAAAAATAAAGCCATCACAAGAACAAGCCGTCTTTGAGCTTTGGCTAGAAGATGAGCAGCTTCAACCTCAAGTCCAAAAAGAATTAGATATTTTTCTACAAGACCCAAATCACCCTCGCTACTTAGAAGCCAGTTGGCACACAGGAAGCGCAGATACTCAATTTCAATATCGCAATTATCTAACTTGGGGTTATCTTAAAGAGCAATCTGGCCCTTTAACTATCGCTGTTATTTTATTGTCGATTGTTGTATATCTTTGGGTAGAAATGACCGATGCTCGAGAAGTTCTACGTTATTTGGCATGGCCTATTGGCGACCAACAAACGGAACTTTGGCGTTGGTTTAGTCCTGCATTGGTGCACTTTTCGCTATCACACATTGGTTTCAATCTTGCACTATGGTGGTTTCTCGCTGGGCAAGTTGAGCGAAAACTCGGGACGGGCAAGTTATTCACTATCTTACTGGTCTCTGCGCTATTTAGTAACTGGGGGCAATCGCTATTTAGTGAAAACAACTTTGGCGGCTTATCCGGTGTCGTCTATGCCCTTGTCAGCTATGTGTGGTTAACGGGTGAACGTCGGCCAGAAAGTGGCGTTAGCGTTCCTCGAGGGTTAATGATTTTCTCCATTATCTGGCTTTTTTTCGGTTACTTCGATGTTTTAGGCATGCATATCGCCAATGCCGCACATACTTCAGGGTTAATTATCGGCTTATTAATGGGAGTATGGGATAATAGACACAGTTTTAAACACCAGAGCTCCAGATAAAACATTTTAATAATTAGAGGCTAACGCTGTGAAACAAACCCAGAGACATGATGCAATAGTTGAGCTTGTGCGTCTTCAGGGATATGTCAGTACTGAAGAACTCGTCGAACACTTTGAGGTTAGCCCTCAAACAATCCGTCGAGACCTCAATGATCTCGCTGAACAAAATAAAATTCAGCGGCACCACGGTGGCGCAGCACTGCCTTCAAGTTCTGTAAATGCGGCCTATAATGACCGTAAAATCATGTGGTCAGATGAAAAAGCGCGTATCGCACAACATGTTGCAAGCCAGATCCCTGATGGTGCAACACTGTTTATAGACATTGGTACCACACCCGAAGCCGTTGCCCATGCATTGGTTAATCACAAAAACCTACGTGTGGTGACCAATAACCTCAACGTCGCCACGTTGCTGATGCCAAAAGAAGACTTTCGCCTCATTTTAGCCGGTGGTGAAGTACGCTCACGGGATGGCGGTATTGTCGGTGAAGCGACCCTCGATTTTATTTCCCAATTTAGATTAGATTACGGCATTTTAGGTATCAGTGGTATTGATATGGATGGCTCATTACTTGAGTTCGATTACCACGAAGTTCGTACCAAACGCGCAATTATTGAAAACTCACGCTGTGTCATGCTTGTCACCGACCATTCTAAATTTGGTCGTAACGCGATGGTTAACTTGGGCAATATGAACCTGATTGACTACTTATTTACTGACAAACAGCCACCAGATAGTATTCTCAAAGTCATTGAGCAACATAATGTTCAATTAGAGCTTTGTTAATCAAATAGTTATTCTCATGATGGTAGTCCTCACTGCCATCATGCTTCTTGCTACCCCCCTATTTTAACCCTCAGCCTTACCATCATTTTTTCTTTTTCGCGCGAAATTCTCTTTTTTCCATTGTGAATAACAATATTTTATGTGTGGGTATTGAAAAAAAATTGTTACCAATATCACGCAGTTGTTATTTTTTTCATTAATAATAGTTGGCATCACTATCTATTTTGACTACAATCAAATGAGCGAAAACGAACATTATTGAAAGTGTTTCGAACATCTCAGGGGGATGCATGGAAACTAAAGACTTGATTGTCATCGGCGGCGGGATCAACGGCGCTGGAATTGCAGCAGATGCTGCAGGTCGTGGATTATCGGTATTACTGCTCGAAGCTCAAGACTTAGCAAGTGCCACTTCATCTGCGAGTTCTAAACTCATTCATGGTGGCTTACGTTACTTAGAACATTATGAATTTAGATTAGTGAGCGAAGCATTGGCTGAACGTGAAGTGCTATTACGATTAGCGCCACATATTGCCTTCCCAATGCGCTTCCGCTTACCGCATCAGCCTCATTTACGTCCAGCTTGGATGATCCGTATTGGCCTGTTCTTATATGACCATTTAGGCAAACGTGTGAGCTTACCAAGCAGTAAAGGTTTGAAATTCAACCAAAATTCCGTACTCAAACCTGAATTAACGAAAGGTTTTGAATATTCTGACTGTTGGGTTGATGATGCGCGTTTAGTTGTGTTAAACGCTCAAGAAGTGGTACGTAAAAATGGTGAAGTTCGCACTCGCACAAAAGTGACTCGCGCTTACCGTGAAAATGGCTTATGGGTTGTTGAAGCTCAAGACTTACGTACGGGTGAAACCCATACATGGAAAGCGAAAGGGCTGGTTAATGCCACTGGGCCTTGGGTAAAAGAGTTCTTTGATGATGGCCTGAAATTAAAATCACCTTACGGTATTCGCCTGATCAAAGGTAGCCACATTGTCGTTCCACGTGCACATGATGAACCACAAGCGTATATCTTACAAAATGAAGATAACCGTATTGTATTTGTTATCCCGTGGATGGATGAATTTTCTATCATCGGCACCACTGACGTAGAATATAAAGGTGACCCGAAAGACGTCAAAATTGATGAGAACGAAGTTAACTATTTACTGAAAGTGTATAACGACCACTTCAAAAAACAGTTAACCGTGAGTGATATTGTTTGGGACTACTCAGGTGTTCGCCCACTGTGCGACGATGAGTCAGACTCACCACAAGCTATTACTCGTGATTACACATTGGATATTCACGATGAGCAAGGCCAAGCACCATTGTTGTCGGTATTTGGTGGTAAATTAACAACTTATCGTAAGTTAGCGGAAGCTGCCGTAAATAAATTAGCCACTTACTATCCAAATGCAGGTAGTCCATGGACTAAAAATGGCCAGTTACCGGGTGGTGATATCGAAGGTTGTGACCGTGATGGTTATGCACGTGTATTACGTCAACATTATCAATGGCTTCCTGAAGGCTTAGCGCTACGTTTTGCTAGAACTTACGGTAGCAACAGTAAATTGATCCTTGAAGGCGCGAATTCACTCAGTGACCTTGGTGAAGCATTCTCTGCGAATGTCTATGAAGCGGAATTACGTTACTTAGTCAAACATGAGTGGGTAACAGAGTTGGATGATGCTATTTGGCGTCGCACTAAATTGGGTATGTGGCTGAATGAAGAAGAAAAACAGCGCATTGCTCATTGGTTAGCAAAAAATGGGTTGTCAGAGAATACCTCTGCATAATCGTAAAAATCTCGTTGTTATAAAATCTCGTTGTTAATGGAAAAAGCCGGTCGCAATTGTTGACTGGCTTTTTCTATTTTTAAATCGTTTTTTCTATTTTTAAATCATTAGTACGACTTTCAGAAAAAACCCAATCACGATAAGTTGCACAAATCAATTTGACCTGTTTATAATGTATGCGAATTTATCTCTCACCCAACTTCGCAGGTACGCCTCACGATGAACTAAGCACTGCCAGAAAATATTTTCCAATACCCTTTTGGTATTCATTTTTCTGTTCCTGGCAGGCAACCGCTTTCATCGACGCTTCTTGATAAGTCAACGACGTTGTCTGTCCTCATTATTTTGGAGGTGCATATGACGATTGCTTGTCACTTTTCACAGCTCAATATTGAATTTAACCAAACCGCTCTTTTTTCACCGCTAAGTGGGACGTTGTCATGCCAAAAAAATGCCCTAATTGGCCATAATGGCAAAGGAAAATCCGTCTTGATGCGTATTCTTGCTAGCCAATTATCCCCTACGCAAGGAAATGTACATTGGAACCGCCCCTTTATCTATGTCGAGCAATTAACGCGACTAGCGGGAGAAACGCTTGTCGATGCTTTAGGTATATCTGAGCTTTATCACGCATTCTTACGCATTGAGGCAGGAAATGGTTCTTTGGCAGATTTTGAGCTCACAGAAGATAAATGGCATTTACCTTCCCAATGGCAAAGTTTATTGGACTCTGCAGGACTCTCTATCTCAATGGAAGCCCCCATTGCCCATTTAAGTGGTGGTGAACGTACTCGCCTAGCCCTTTGCCGTGCATTTCTTCATCAAGACCACTTTTTGCTACTTGATGAACCGGATAACCATTTAGATACACAAAGTCGGCAATGGCTCAGCCAGAAACTCACAGAGCACCGAGCTGGTTGTCTCGTTATTTCTCACAACAGAACCCTGTTAGGCGAAATGGATGCTATTTTTGAATTAACGGAAAAAGGGTTACACGAGTATGGGGGGAATTATGCGTTATACGATACCCAAAAAACCGCGGAAATCGCTGCAATCGATGCACAAAGTGAGCGCTTAGAAAAACGTATTCATCAAGAGAAAAAACAGCAACAAGCCACATTACAAAAAGCCGCCCAACGCAAGAAACAGGGAGAGAAAATTCGCGATGGTGGGTCGCAATCCTTATTACTGCTTGATATGCAAAAAAACCGGGCAGAGAAAAGGCAATCAAACGTCGCAGAGCGGCACCAACGGGTTATGGATAACCTACAAAATCAACAACAGGAAAACCAAGAGAAAGTCCGCCACATCAAGCCACAAAAAATGACAATTAACTATCAAAATGAAGGTAATAAAGTCACCATTTTTGCTTCTGATTTGCGTTTGCCTTATGGTTATTCGTCACCACTTTCATTCACCATATACAGTGGAGAGCATTGGCATATTCAAGGGCGTAATGGTTGTGGTAAATCAACCCTACTTAAGGTTCTTGCTGGCCTGTTGCCATCAGATTCAGGAGAGTGCCGCCTCA
This sequence comes from Providencia huaxiensis, assembly GCF_002843235.3. NCBI lineage: Bacteria > Pseudomonadati > Pseudomonadota > Gammaproteobacteria > Enterobacterales > Morganellaceae > Providencia > Providencia huaxiensis. Next base: position 4,059,739 of record NZ_CP031123.2, on the reverse strand, counting down.
GTGGGGATTTTTGCTATTTAGACCAACACCTCAACTTACTCGATAAAACATTACCTGTTGCTGAAGCCCTTCATCAATACCAACCCTTGTTTACAGTAGAACAGTGGCGCACGCAATTAGGTATGTTACGAATACGAGGAGATAAATCATTACTGCCACTACAGCAGCTCAGTGGTGGGGAGCAACTAAAAGCAACACTATTGGCGCTCACACATAGCCCGAGCCCACCCGCTATTTTATTACTCGATGAACCGGATAACCATTTAGACTTGGATTCAAAACAACTACTTGAAGCGCTATTGCAGGATTACCAAGGAACACTCTTGCTGGTTTCTCACGATGAAGCCTTTATTGCAAACTGCAATATAACCCATACGCTAAATCTTTCTGATAAATAACCATACGTTAGGCCACTGCCAAAATAGGAGTGGCCGTATACTTTAATGGATAAATGTATTTTTGACGCGATGAGAAGCTAAAAAGTAGGGGATCCATAACACGCAATAAAAGCTGCCATTTATAGCGGTAATAATATTTGAGTGATTGATTTCCAAGCCAAATATATATGGGAATATAAAACGAGCAACCAATACCATTAACGTAAATAACACCATGGTGGTGATAAACAGCCACTTCGCCTGTTTTTTCCATTTAACCGCAGCGATAAATGTCCAAAGAAATAGGGCAATTAGAACACCATAACCTATTTGTAAGAGGTAAAAACCTGTCGCAAAGCCTGGAATATAAAAATCAGAATCTGCATGAGTTGCCAATGGCCATGCTGTTTGTACTTGTGAAATTTCTTGCAATAACATCATGACGGTTTTGTACAGCATATAAAACAGACCAATAACCGGTAAAATTAACCATCCACTGATCCCCTGTAACAGCTTTTTAACTACCGGGTGAGCCACTGGTGATATTATTGCGGGCTCTGTTTGCGTGGCTGATTGCTGAATATCCATTCAAATAACCTTTATTTACTATTCACTATTTACTATTTACTTTGCATTTTTTCTTCAAGAAATGCCTTGAGTACAATTGCTTGATTATGTTCTGTATTTTTAGCACTGTATAACAGTGTTAAGTCACCTTGCTTTGCTTGTGGAACCAATACCTGCCAAGCTGTTGTGTTATTAAGTTCCTGCTGATATCGCTCGATAAATTGTGCAAACTGATCGGTGTTCTGATGAAACCATTTTCGTAGCTCATTGGAAGGTGCAACGTCTTTATTCCAAGCGTCGTGTTGTAAATCTGTTTTTTTTATTCCTCTTGGCCACAGTCTATCAATAAGCACGCGATAACCGTCGTTATCGTCAACAGGGTCATAAACTCGTTTGCATTTAATCATCATTTACCTACCCAATAAGTAAACCGCAAAATTTTATTTATTAATTTACAAAGGTATTTTTAACACGCTTTGAAACTAAAAAATATGGTATCCAAATGGCACAAGCAATTAGAGCCCGAAAAATATCTTTGATATCGGAGGCTTCGACCTCTAAATCCAATAAAATACTTGCGAGTATAATATCCGTAACCGTCAAAACTAAAGAAAAGATCTGGAAAAAAATATAAATTTTAATTGTGAGCTTTTTCGTTGTAAAAAAGACATAACTGAGGAAAAGTAAGGTAGCGTATAAAATAACGTTACCTAAAACTTCAAAGTAAATTAGCTCTTTAAATAATGGAATAAATGAACTTGATTGTGGATCTGTTAATTCAACCCAATATTCAATCACTTGAGCATTTTGCCCATAAATCGAAAAAGGCAAAATAATCAAGGACAATATTATCCCTAACATGGGTAAAATAAGCCATCCACCAATACCTTTTAATTCTTTCCTTGGTTGTGGTGATGGTACCGAAGTGCCATGAGATGAACTGTGACCTTCAGTTTTCATTTACACTTCCTTATTATCCTTATTAAACAGACAAATAATATCAATACAAAATAAATAACCCTATATAAGATAGCATACCTACTCAACAAAAAATGAGTAACTAAATGCGCTAATTCACAATTATATTGCTAATAAAGAACAATCTGACAAGGCCATCATTATGCAAATATTTACCGCACAGTTACCACTCCCTACCAATTACCTCTATGGTGATTTTTTTGCCTTTCATTTAAGAGATCAACACAATGTTGCGGAAATAGTGGAAGAAAATACATTACACAAAGGCATAATATGGCAACAACATGCCACAAAAATGACATTAGAGCTAAAAAAACAACAAGCAATAATTTCATTAGAAATTGATCCCCCATCTGTCATTGTCAATGAACAAGACCTGTTAACGTTGGCACAGCATGTACTTGGCTTGAAACAGAATATTGATGAGTTCGAAAAATACTACTGTGAAAACCCAACACTGGGCCAGCTCATTGAAAAACAAAGAGGATTACGAATTTATCAATCTGCCAGTGCATTTGAAGCATTAGTTTGGGCTATTATTGGCCAACAAATCAGTGTTCACGCAGCTATTGCCATTCGTCGACGATTCATCCAAGCCGTGGGGATCCAGCACACTTCGGGTATTTGGTGTTTTCCCGATACACCACAGGTCAAATCAGTTGATGACGAAACGCTACGCCAAACGGGTTTTTCGAAGGGGAAAATTACCGCCCTCAGAGCCCTTTGTGAAGCCATCGAAAATCAACAAATTGATTTATCACAGCATGTCACTCACTCCAATGCGAATCAAATAACTGAACAATTATTAAAAATCAAAGGAATTGGCCCTTGGACTGTGAGCTATGCTTTACTCAGAGGATTCAACTACTTAGATGGCTCTTTACATGGAGATGTTGCGGTAAGGCGTAATTTGCAAACATTGCTCGATAAACCAGAACAACCCAACGCCAAAGAAACAGAAAAATGGTTAGCGCAATTCTCCCCATGGCGTGCGCTGGTTGCCGCTCATTTATGGCGTAGCCAATCAGCCGCAGGGTATTGATTAATCAAAAAAAGCCCACTTCACATTGAGAAGTGGGCTTTCCAGCTATACGCAATATCGATTTAACGTAGCCAGTTCGTTTTCACTAATTGAACGACTTCATCACCACGACCACTCATAATCGCTTTTAACATATACAGGCTAAAGCCTTTCGCTTCTTGCGCTGCAATTTCTGGCGGCATAGACAGCTCTTGTTTGGCGGTCAAGACATCAACGACCACCGGCCCATCATGGGCAAACGCTTCTTTTAATGCGCCGTCTAGGTCTTCACTTTTTTCAACACGGATCCCTTTGATACCCGCCGCATTCGCAATCGCTGCAAAGTTAGGGTTATGTAAATCCGTTCCTGCTGTCAAGAAACCGGCAACTTTCATTTCCATGGCAACAAAGCCAAGCACACCATTGTTATGAATGATGATTTTTACTGGTAATTGCATTTGAGAAAGAGAGATAAAATCGCCCATTAACATACTGAAGCCACCATCGCCACACATTGCAACCACTTGACGTTTTTTATCAACGGCTTGTGCACCAATAGCTTGTGGCATCGCGTTTGCCATTGACCCATGGTTAAAAGAGCCAATTAAACGGCGCTTACCGTTCATTTTCAAATAACGCGCAGCCCACACTGTCGGGGTTCCCACGTCACAAGTGAAAATCGCGTCATCAGCAGCTAATTCACTAATTTTTGTTGCAAGATACTGTGGATGTATTAACCCTTCATGACCCGGTTTAGCAAGATCATCTAACCCTTTTCTAGCCTCTGAATAATGTTTTAAAGCACCGTCGAGGTGTTTTGTCTCTTGTTTCGTCTCTAGGTGTGGCTGTAATGCATCCAATGTCGCTTTGATATCTCCAATCAACCCCATATCAATATGGCAATGGGAGCCCAAGCTGCCCGCATTAATATCAACCTGAATGATTTTAGCTTCACTTGGGTAGAAAGGACGGTATGGAAATTGTGTCCCGAGTAAAACGACCGTATCTGCATTCATCATTGCGTGGTAACCTGATGAAAAACCTATTAAACCTGTCATTCCAACGCTGTATGGGTTATCCCATTCAATATGTTCTTTACCACGTAACGCGTGTACTACCGGTGCTTTTAGTGTTTCTGCTAGCTTAACCACTTCATCATGGGCACCTGCGCAGCCATTACCACAGAATAACGTGATATTCTTAGACTGATTCAGCAGTTCAGCAAGTTTTTCGATTTCACTTCGCTGAGGCATAATCAGTGGAGCTTGTGGCTGATACCACGTTTCTTTCGCTGACTCTGGCGCATCTTTTAGCGCAATATCACCCGGTATCACAACAACGGATACCCCTTTATTCAGGATCGCTTTACGCATAGCGATGCCAAGAACTTGTGGAATTTGCTCTGGGTTAGAGACCATTTCACAATAATGGCTGCACTCGCGAAATAATTCAGTTGGGTGGGTTTCTTGGAAATAGTTACTACCAATTTCACTGGATGGAATATGAGCTGCGATCGCTAATACGGGCACTCGATTACGGTGGCAATCATACAACCCATTTATAAGGTGCATATTTCCTGGCCCACAAGAGCCCGCACAGACGGCTAAATTGCCGGTTAACTGAGCTTCTGAACCCGCAGCAAAAGCAGCAACTTCCTCATGGCGAGTACCTAGCCACTCAATAGCGCCTTGACGACGCAAGCTGTCGGTTAAGCCATTCAACGAGTCTCCTGTAACGCCCCAAATACGTTTAACACCTGCATTATCAAGTACTTTTGCAATATAGGATGCAACACTCTGTTTTTTCATAATGGCACTCTTTTAAGTCGGATGTGGTACCCTTGATATCTTGCAGTTCAAAATATGAAAGGGACCTTTTTAGATGTATAGCAACATTCAAAATAGAATCTTGCCATACTCGCTTATATCAAACTCAATATTGACAATAAATTGATTGTAACTAAGTAAATTCTTCATTCCTACTCATCAAATTAAATATAAGACAGAACAGCATAATCCACCGTTATTATCAAAAGAAGAGGATAGCAACAAGATAAATAAACAGGCGAGTTATTAACAACTTAAATACAATGAGAGCATCAGAAAAGGATTAGATTATCTTCATATATTATTCATCGCAACAGCGCCATTATTTCAACAATATTAAATCGCTAGCCTTATATATTTATGACAGACTGAAACTTGCCAAATGAAATGGTATTGAATTGATTTAAAACAATTTATTTTCAGCCCATTTATTATCCAAATTCTATTTTTTCGAATATTCGGCTCAATCGTCTAGCCACCAACACAAAACCCTGCAAAGAAAAATGAATTGGTATAAAACACCTTCATTTTACATTTATCCGATATTAATGTAGTATTGAATGTGTATTTATTAATTCAAGGTGGTTTTCTTGCTGTATTTACAACACAAGTACTCTCATTTCTCTACCCATTACATACCTGCTTTAGCCTGTTATTTCAGCGCTACATAAAAACACTAAAAACTTATCTATTGCGAAAACAACGTCTATTCTAAATAATAAGGTTTTATATTTTCCGATGTATGAAAACCCATATCTTAAGTGCTGTTGTTTCGATTATTGAAATTAAAATAAGAGGATGGTTTCATGAGATTCAAGAAGAAAAAAGAAAAACCGTTAAATATTAGTGATATTACTATTATTGATGACGGTAAACTCAAAAAAGCAATTACCGCGGCTTCGCTGGGTAATGCGATGGAATGGTTTGATTTTGGGGTATACGGTTTTTTAGCCTATGTTCTAGGTCAGGTTTTCTTTCCAGACGCATCACCGAGCGTCCAGATGATTGCCGCATTAGCCACGTTCTCCGTGCCTTTCTTAGTTAGGCCATTAGGTGGGGTCGTTTTCGGTATCTTAGGTGATAAGTACGGCCGTCAAAAAGTCCTTTCGATGACAATTATCATTATGGCAATCAGTACCTTCTGTATTGGTTTGATCCCATCCTATGAGAGCATCGGTATCTGGGCGCCAATTCTGTTATTAATTGCTAAGTTAGCTCAAGGTTTCTCGGTAGGCGGCGAATATTCTGGTGCTGCAATCTTCGTTGCAGAATACTCACCAGACCGTAAACGTGGTTTTATGGGCAGTTGGTTAGATTTTGGCTCTATCGCTGGTTTCGTTTTAGGTGCGGGTGTCGTTGTCCTGATATCGAGCATTGTTGGAGAAGCCAACTTCCATGATTGGGGCTGGAGAATTCCGTTCTTCTTAGCATTACCGTTAGGGATCATCGGGTTATATCTACGTCATTCACTGGAAGAAACTCCTGCGTTCCAACAACATGTTGAATCGTTAGAAAAACAAGATAAAGCCAATATTCAAAATCCACCAAAAATCTCAGTACGTGAAGTGGCGACTAAGTATTGGAAAAGCTTGATGATTTGTGTTGGCTTGGTTATCGCAACCAACGTGACTTACTATATGTTGCTGACCTACATGCCAAGTTACTTATCACACAACCTGAATTATTCTACTGACCATGGTGTGCTAATTATTATTGCAATTATGATTGGTATGTTATTTGTTCAACCAATTATCGGTTTAACCAGTGATAAAATTGGTCGCCGCCCATTTGTTATTACCGGTAGTGTCGGTCTGATTTTATTGGCATACCCTGCATTTATGTTAATCAACAGTGGTTCTGTTGGCTTAATTTTCCTAGGTTTATTAATTTTAGCGGTGTTGTTGAACTGTTTTACAGGGGTTATGGCTTCCATTTTACCCGCGATTTTCCCGACACATATTCGTTACAGTGCGTTAGCGATTGCCTTTAACATTTCAGTATTAATTGCCGGTGCGACACCGACTGTTGCGGCATGGTTGGTCGAATCAACCACTGACTTATATATGCCAGCTTATTACTTAATCGTGATTGCTTTAATTGGTTTATATACGGGTATTAGAATGCCAGAAACAGCGAATAAACCATTGCGTGGTGCAACACCTGCGGCATCAGATAAAGCCGAGGCAAAAGAAATTCTTAGCGAGCACTTTGACAATATTGAGCAGAAAGTTGAAGATATTGACCAACAAATTGCTGAGCTTGAGAAAAAACGCCAATCCTTAATCAATCAGCATCCTAAATTAGATTAAACATGAAAGGGCCGGTAAACGGCCCTTTGTTTTGATTCCAACAAAAACTTCAACCAAGGAGGGAGGCGGTGGCAGCCAAACAAGTTTGTCATCTTATGTGGTTTCGTAATGATTTACGGGTCACTGATAACAAAGCGCTTTCCTCTGCGTGTGTGGATCCTCAAGCTAAGGTTATTGCTCTCTATACGGCAACACCAGAGCAGTGGCAACAACATGATATGGCTGAACGGCAAATTTCATTCATTCACCAGAACCTTGTTGAACTGCAGAATTCACTTGCTGAGCTTGGTATTCCACTGGTTTGTCAAACTGTGGCTAATTTTGCCGACGCAGCGCAATGGGTACTCGATTACGCAAAGGCGCAACAGGCTGATGCCCTGTTTTTTAATCGACAATATGAATGGAACGAAAAACAACGGGACGAGTGGTTAATCAATCAACCTCATGAGTTGCATATCCATGCTTTCGATGACTATTTATTACTGCCCCCCGGCTCCGTAACTACCCAAAAAGGGGAGATGTATCAAGTCTATACCCCTTTTCGCCGAGCTTTCATCACCCAACTTACCGTGACAGATTGTCGTTCACTGCGTGCCCCAGAAAAACGAGCGGTCGCCATCAACATTGATAAGGCTTCACCGTTATTTCCGCATCAGCCCATTGAAGACTCGTCACAATTTCCTGCTGGTGAAAAATCTGCTTTAACGCGACTCAGGCAGTTTTGTTCCCAGAAAGTCGTCGGTTATAAAAACGATAGAGATATTCCTTCTATTGATGGTACCAGCCAATTATCACCTTACCTCGCGGTGGGGGTGCTGTCCCCTCGCCAATGCTTCAACCGATTACAAGCAGAAAATCCCCAAGTGTTGGATTACCCAGATAGCGGGGCATTCACGTGGTTAAATGAGTTAATTTGGCGTGAATTTTATTCGCATCTTTTAGTGGCATTCCCACGCCTATGTCGCCATCAGCCATTTATTCAATGGACACAACATATTCACTGGAATGATTCTTCAACCGATTTTGCAGCATGGAAAACGGGACAAACGGGTTACCCAATAGTGGATGCCGCTATGCGCCAACTAAATACAACAGGTTGGATGCATAACCGCCTACGTATGATTGTCGCCAGCTTTTTAGTCAAAGACTTACTGATTGATTGGCGAAAAGGTGAAAAATACTTTATGAGCCAACTGCTTGATGGCAGTTTAGCCGCAAATAACGGTGGGTGGCAGTGGTCTGCCTCGACTGGTGTTGACGCTTCTCCTTGGTTTCGTATCTTTAACCCAACCACTCAAGGGCAAAAGTTTGATGCACAAGGGGCTTTTATTCGCCATTGGTTGCCCGAATTACAGCAAGTTCCCGATAAGTATATTCATACACCCCATGAATGGGCGGTGCTCAGCAGTACACCGATTAATTATCCAGAACCAATTGTTGACCATAAACAAGCCCGTCTCGCCACTTTGGCGGCATTTGAAGCAGGTAAGCGTAATAGTTTGAAGCAATAAATCGTTTAAAATACGATAAATAGCAAAGTTATTATTTGCTTTAAGAATTATTATAGCGCTTCAATCATAAGGAGCAGATATGAGCGTTATTTTACAAGTTGATTTCCCGTATCAAGGGCCTTGGGGTGCAGAAATGACCGCGGCAATGGATGAATTAGCCAATTCAATCAACCAAGAACCTGGTTTTGTGTGGAAAATTTGGACAGAAAACCAACAAACTCAAAAAGCCGGGGGCGTTTATCTGTTTACCTCTGAAGCCGATGCCAAAGCATATCTACAAAAACACAGCGCACGCCTGAAATCTTTCGGTGTCCCTGAGGTACGTGGTGAAATTTTTGCAGTCAATAAGGCGCTTAGCCAATTGAACCAAGCGCAGTTTTTAGTGCAATAATTTTTAGTACAATAATTTTCAGTTCAATAAATAGCTATTGGCACTGAAATTCAAACAACATCACATCTGAGGTAAATGAGCCATCTGCTTGTACGGCAAAGTGGCTTTTTACCTCATCACTTAATGTTCCTTGGTAGTGGCGGATAGCTTCAACGAGTGCCTGTGGTGTACGCATCCGTTCGACCCAACTGGTAAATTCCAGCGCTAAACGGAAACTTTGTACCCGCTGAACAAATAACCCTGCATTATTAAACATGCCTGACCATTCCCCAGCGGAATAATCACGAATATGTGAAGTATCCCGAAGCACTTCGACAGTTTGTAAGTAAATATCCAATAATGGATGCCCTGGTGATACCACATCAATAAAGATACCTTTTCCACCCGGTTTGAGCACTCGGCGCACCTCACGCAGTGCTTGTTCCACATCGTGCCAATGGTGTGCAGAGTAGCGGCTAATCACTCGGTCAAAACCATTGTCATCAAACGGTAGAGACTCCGCAGTCCCTTTGCAGGTGGTGATATTATTTAACTTACGTTCTTGTGCATTTTTAGCCACAACATTGAGCATTGAGTCCGACAAATCATAAGCCGTCACTGACTTCACCAACGGCGCTGCATGGAAGCTGGCATGCCCTGCTCCACAGCCAAGGTCTAGCACGTCCTCGTCCTGACAACCTTGTAGCAATTGTTGCAAAACAAGTAAGTCTTCACCTTGTGCATGAACTTGGCTGGTTAAATACGAGTTGGCTTGCTCATCAAATTGTTGATAAACCGCTTGGTGGTGCGTTTTCATCTTTGTTTCCTTACATTCAGTTGGTGATTTCCTCATCACAACAGAAAATGATTGAAAAAGCACCTATTAGCTCGACAATTAATTCATACCGTATAATGACTAGTGAAAATCCCCTACACGACGCTCCACCAGCGTTAAAATACTGTACAACGCCACAACGGTATCGTCCTGATTAAACACTTGCACATCCCATTCAACAACGCCATTAGGTTTGTCTTCAGCAAGTTTCTGCGTTTTCTTGATCTTTTTCTTGCACGTTAGGCGAACTTGTATGGTGTCTCCGATTTTTACAGGTTCAATGAAACGCAAGCTTTCCATGCCATAATTGGCGATCACGGGCCCAACACCAGCATCGACAAATAACCCTGCGGCGGCGGAAACGACAAAATAGCCGTGCGCAATCCGTTCACCAAATAGCGACTGTGCTGCGCCAATTTTATCAACATGAACATAAAAATTATCACCGCTGAGACAGGCAAAATTAGCAATATCGGCCTCTGTAACGGTACGCCTTGCGGTCAGTAACGTGTCGCCAATCACTAAATCTTCAAAATGTTTACGGAATGGATGGACCACATCAGCGATGGTATCTGCCCCGCGGAGCCATTGCTTGGTAATTGCCGTTAGCATCGAAGAGCTACCTTGGATGGCAGTACGCTGCATATAGTGTTTGACTGCTCGCAAGCCACCTAGCTCTTCACCACCACCCGCACGCCCTGGGCCACCGTGTACCAGTAGCGGAAGCGGTGAACCGTGGCCAGTGGACTCCACGGCTGATGCTTCATTTAAAATTAGCATCCGCCCATGAGCTCGCGCACTCGCACGAATGACCGTTTGCGCGACTTGTGCATCAGCAGTGACTAACGTCCCCGCAAGGCTCCCTCCACCTAAAATCGCCAATTGCACCGCCTGTTCGATATTCTCATAGCTCATTAACGTGGCGACTGGACCAAAAGCCTCGATTTCATGTACTGCTGTAGATTTAAAAGGCTCTGCACAATACAACAACGTTGGTGGATAAAAAGCCCCATGTTGGCTATCTGCACCAATCACATCCAGCTTTTCGAATTGCCCACCACATAAGACATCACAGCCATGATCACGTAAATAATTTACTTTCTCTTGTACGTCTTGGCGCTGTTCTAAGTTAATCAATGCCCCCATTCTGACCCCTTCAACCGCAGGGTCACCCACTGTTGTAGCGGATAAGCGTTTCAATAATGCCTGCTTCACATTTTCGAGCTGATTTTTGGGCACGATAACGCGGCGGATCGCGGTACACTTCTGGCCTGCTTTCGCGGTCATCTCACGAGCGACTTCTTTAATAAATAAAGCAAATTCAGGCTGCTCTGGCTGAACGTCATCGCCTAAAATTGCACAGTTCAGTGAATCCGCTTCCATTGTAAAAGGCACTGATTTGGCAATAATACGTGGATGCGATTTCAGCTTTTGCCCTGTACTAGCGGACCCTGTAAAAGTCACCACATCTTCAAAATCAAGGTGTTCAAACATATCGCCAACACCACCGCAAACCAGTTGAATTGCGCCATCAGGTACCAAGCCGCTATCAACCATTAACTTCACCATCGCCTGTGTTAACTGTGCTGAGGCGGTTGCAGGTTTGATGATGGCTGGCATGCCAGCAAGCCATGTTGGCGCCAGTTTCTCTAACATTCCCCAACAAGGGAAGTTAAATGCATTAATGTGCAGGGCAACGCCACGGCGAGACGTTAAAATATGATGGCCAATAAATTGCCCTTGTTTCGATAACGGGATCATTTCTTCTTCTGGCCAAATCGTGTCATCTGGTAGCTCACGGTTAGCGAGACCCGAATAAGAAAACAGTGTGGCAATTCCCCCTTCGATATCTACCCAGCTATCCGCTTTGGTTGCGCCAGTTTGAGCCGAAATCGCATATAACTGCGCTTTATGTTCCAGTAGATATTTTGCGAGTGCCTTAAGCATCTGCCCGCGTTGCTGGAATGTCATCGCTGACAATATTTCGCCTCCCACTTGGCGGCCATACTGTAAGCTTTCTGCTAACGGCAACCCTTCAGTCGTCACCGTATATAAGGTTTCATTCGTTAGTGCATGGTGAATTTTTCGCCCTGCGCCCTCACCTTGTACCCATTTACCCATAATGTAACTTGTTAAATGCTGCATATTCCTCTCCAGAAATAAAAACACAAAATCAAATTAGATGACAAATATGTATCATAAAAATAAGCATAGAAGCTAATTTAAATTTAACAAATTAAGAACAATTTTGTCTTAAATGCTTATTTCCATCAAAACCACATAAAAATAAATAATATTAACTAATTGTTTTTATTTTAGTTTAATTTATTGATTGTGAAGCCACTCGCAAAACAGGGTTAATAAACATTGATCTTTTTGTTAACAGTTTCTAGCATTGATGTTAAATATATATGATTCATTATTCATACAAAATAAAACATAACCGAATCACTTAATGGAAAAATCAATGAGCGAGCAAAATCAGGCTAACTTCGAAGCCAAAATCGAAGCCGATATTTCCATCGAGCCCAAGGATTGGATGCCCGATGCGTATCGGCAGAACCTTATCCGCCAAATTGGCCAACATGCCCATTCAGAAGTCGTCGGCATGCTGCCAGAAGCAAATTGGCTGACACGCGCCCCGACACTCCGTCGGAAAGCGATTTTACTGGCCAAAATTCAAGATGAAGCAGGCCACGGTTTATATCTATATAGCGCTGCCGAAACCCTTGGTTGCTCTCGTCAAGATATCTACCAAAAGTTACTTGATGAAAAAATGAAATACTCCTCCATCTTCAATTACCCCACGTTAAGTTGGGCAGATATTGGCGTAATTGGCTGGTTAGTCGATGGTGCGGCAATTGTGAACCAAGTAGCACTGTGCCGTGCCTCTTATGGCCCTTATGCACGAGCGATGGTGAAAATCTGTAAAGAAGAAAGTTTTCACCAACGCCAAGGTTATGAAGCTGTTATGGCACTCGCAGAAGGCACCGATGAACAAAAAGCGATGCTGCAAGATGCGATAAACCGCTTTTGGTGGCCCGTCCTCACGATGTTCGGCCCCAATGATTCTGACTCCCCGCACAGCGCTCAAAGCATGGCTTGGAAAATCAAGCGTTTCAGTAATGATGAGCTACGACAAAAGTTTGTTGATAACACTGTTCCGCAAGTGGAAGCGTTAGGTATGACGATCCCTGACCCGGATCTGGTTTGGGATGAAGAACTTGGTCATTACCGCTTTGGTGAAATCGATTGGGAAGAGTTTTATCAGGTGATTAAAGGCAATGGCATTTGTAATCACGAACGCCTTAGCGCTAAGCGCAAAGGATGGGAAGACGGCGCATGGGTACGTGAAGGTGCAATGGCACATAGCCGTAAACAAAAATCCGTTAAAACTGCGGCTTAATCACTGACCATTTTACGAAAAGGAAAACACCATGAGCAATCAAGATTGGCCTTTATATGAAGTTTTTGTCCGTAGTAAGCAAGGGCTTGCGCATCGCCATGTTGGCAGTTTACATGCTGCTGATGACCAAATGGCACTGGAAAATGCACGCGATGCGTATACAAGACGTAGTGAAGGCTGCTCAATTTGGGTGGTGAAGGCCGCACATTTAATTGCCTCACAGCCCGAAGACAAAAGTACGTTCTTCGACCCTGCGGACACCAAGGTCTATCGTCACCCAACTTTCTATACCATCCCTGATGGCATCAAAAATATGTAAGGAGCTTGCCATGAACCAACAAGAACAGCTCCACCATTACACATTACGCCTTGGCGATACCCCCTTAGTTTTAGCGCAGCGCCTGTGCGAGTGGTGCGGCCATGCCCCTGAGCTCGAAATTGACCTAGCGCTATCGAATATCGGCTTAGATTTGCTAGGGCAAGCGCGTAACTTTTTAAGCTATGCCGCGCAATTAAAAGGGGCTGGGTGTGATGAAGACACCCTTGCCTTTTTGCGCGATGAACGAGAGTTCAGCAATTTATTACTGGTTGAGCAACCCAACAATGGCTTTGATGACACTCTAGTGCGCCAATTTTTTATGGATGCTTATCATGTTCCATTATATGAAGCGCTAATTCATAGCCGTGATGAACAACTGTCAGCCATTGCAGAGAAATCCCTCAAAGAAGCCGTTTATCACTTGCGTTTTAGCCGTGGTTGGATGATCCGTTTAGGGGATGGCAGTGAAGAAAGCCATCAACGGATCCAACGTTCAGTCAATGAGCTATGGCGTTTCACTGGCGAACTTTTCCATGCTGATGACGTTGAAATCACACTCAGCGAAGCAGATATCGCCGTTGACCCGCGCACTTTACAAGCCGCATGGGTTAACACCATTAACGAAACATTCACTGAAGCGACCCTCACTATACCGGAGAAAAACGCGTATCGCTTAGGCGGCAAGCAAGGCAGCCATACAGAACACTTGGGCTTGTTATTAACGCAATTGCAGTTTGTGCAACGCGCTTACCCGAACAGCCAGTGGTGATGTTATGGAACAGAGACTGCAATATCGCGAGCTTCAATCGCCCCAGGTTCACCAGATCTGGCAACAGCTTCACCAAATACCCGATCCTGAGCTACCCGCACTCTCTATTACTGATCTCGGCATGATCCGCAATGTGCTACCTGCAGCTCAGGGTTGGAAAGTTATTTTTACACCTACCTACTCAGGTTGCCCAGCAACTGAATTTTTAATCAATGAAATCAAAACTGTTCTAGGTAATGCCGGTTTTCCAAACATCGACATCGAAATTCTGTTAACCCCAGCTTGGACAACAGATTGGATGAATCAAGATGCGAAAAGGCGCTTGCGTGAATTCGGTATCGCACCACCACAAGGTACGTCCTGCGAGCACCCAGAACACAAAGGTGCGGTTCGTTGCCCACGTTGTGACAGCGAGCAGACCGAAAAAATTAGTGAATTTGGTTCCACTGCATGTAAGGCATTGTATCGATGCACTGAATGCTTAGAACCGTTTGATTACTTTAAATGTATTTAGGGGCACCCATATGACTGTATTTCATCGTTTAAGTATTGCTGCCATTGAGCGTGACACCCCTGAAGCTGTCGCCATTACTTTTAACGTACCAGATGCATTACGAGAGCAATATCATTACCGCCCAGGGCAACATCTCACACTGAAGGCCTCTATTAATGGCGAAAACCTACGTCGCTGTTATTCCATTTGCAGTTCACCGGATGAAAACACACTAAAAATTGGGGTGAAAGCCATTTACGAAGGGCGCTTCTCTAATTTCGTTAACCAAGAGCTACAAGTTGGCGATAGCCTTGATGTCATGGTTCCCCAAGGGCAATTTGGTTACCAGCCAGAGGCAGATACCCACGCACACTACCTTGCCGTTGCTGCAGGCTCTGGGATCACACCATTGCTCTCCATCATTAAAGCCACATTACAAACTGAGCCAAAAAGCAGTTTTGTGTTGATTTATGGTAACCGCAATAGCCGCTCTGTGATGTTTAAAGAAAGCATCGCAGACCTGAAAAACCGTTTTTCTACACGCTTTCAAGTTCTCTATTTATTTAGCCAAGAACAACAGGATAGCGAACTACTCAGTGGCAGAATTAGCCAACAGCAGCTCAGTGCATTAGGCAAAACCTTATTGAATTTTAAACAATTTAACCGAGCGTTCATTTGTGGGCCTGACAGCATGATGGATGAAGTGCATGACACTTTAGTCGGCTATGGCATGCCAAAGGAATATGTTCACACCGAGCGTTTCAACACTTCAGGCACCAAATTCAAACCCGCAACCGCCATGACTAGCGAAACACGCCAAGTCAGTATTCACCTTGATGGCAGAACCATGGACATTGCCATGGATAGTCAAGATGACAGTATTTTGGATGCCGCACTGCGCCAAGGCGCGGATTTACCCTACGCCTGTAAAGGGGGCGTTTGCGCAACCTGCAAATGTAAATTGCGCTCTGGTGAAGTGGAAATGGGGGTCAATTACAGCCTTGAGCCTGACCAAATCGCTGCGGGGTACATCCTTAGCTGCCAAGCGTGGCCAAAAGGCGATGGTGTTGTTCTAGACTTTGACGTGTAGGAGCTGTAATGGAAAACCATTGGATTTTATCACAACAACATAACCGAGTTTTGACTCTCACGTTAAACCGTCCAGAAGTGCGTAATGCCCTGAGCACCGCCTGTTTAGAGTTGCTGGTTCAGCACCTCGAACAAGCACAAATAAATGATGAGATCGGGGCGATCGTGATCACCGGCAATCCGCGTTTTTTCGCGGCCGGTGCCGACCTTAAAGAACTACAGCAACAAACCGTTGCTAACGCGATCACCGATAAACGTCCCCAAGTTTGGCGCAGGTTATCGATGATATCAAAGCCCATTATTAGTGCTGCGAATGGTTATGCTCTAGGGGCAGGTTTTGAATTATTACTCGCCAGCGACATCATTATTGCCGGTGAATCAGCTCGCTTCGGGTTACCCGAAATTACTCTGGGTTTAATGCCAGGCGCGGGAGGAACACAGCGTTTAATCCGTGCGGTGGGCAAATCCCTCGCCATGCAAATGGTACTAACGGGTGAACCGATCAGTGCAAAACATGCGTTGCAAGCAGGGTTAATCAGCGAAATTTGTGTGGATAAATTAGTGCTAGAACGCGCCCAAAAACTGGCAGAGCGCATCGCGATGCATGCGCCTTTAGCCGTACAAGCCGCAAAAGCCTCACTGGTGCATTCTCAAGAAAACCACC
This sequence comes from Providencia huaxiensis, assembly GCF_002843235.3. NCBI lineage: Bacteria > Pseudomonadati > Pseudomonadota > Gammaproteobacteria > Enterobacterales > Morganellaceae > Providencia > Providencia huaxiensis. The sequence continues at coordinate 4,043,205 of NZ_CP031123.2, read as the reverse complement.
TTACCGAAGGGTTACAACTTGAGCGCCAATACTTTGTGACTTTAGCGGGGACGAACGATCGACGTGAAGGGATCGAGGCATTCTTCGAAAAACGAAAACCTCAATTTACAGGACAATAATCATGACCAATGAAGCAATGATCCTCACTACGTTAGAAAATGGGGTTCTCACCGTCACTCTCAATCGCCCTGATAGATTGAATAGCTTTAATGATGAAATGCATCGCCAGCTCAGTGAAGCGATCAAAATAGCAGAACGCGATGAAACCGTACGCTGTTTAGTGATCACTGGCGCAGGCCGTGGATTTTGTGCCGGACAAGATCTAAATGATCGCAATGTGAGCGTGGGGAGTGAAGTTCCTGATCTCGGTTTTTCTGTTGAAACTTACTATAACCCCTTGATCCGTCGCCTAACCGCACTACCGAAACCGATTATTTGCGCGGTCAATGGTGTTGCCGCAGGTGCAGGCGCTGCCATTGCACTCGTGGGCGATATTGTTATCGCAGCAAAAAGTGCCAATTTTATTCAATCTTTTTGCCGCCTTGGCTTGGTTCCTGACTCAGGGGGGAGCTGGTTTTTACCTCAGTTAGCAGGCCATGCACGAGCAATGGGGATGGCGTTATTAGGCGACAAAATAAGTGCAGAACAAGCATTACAGTGGGGAATGATTTGGCAGGTGACTGAAAATGAAGAACTCATTAATACCGCTCAACAGCTTGCACAACACCTTGCAACCCAACCTACTTATGGCTTAGGGCTTATCAAAAAGGCCATTTATGCCGCAGCAACTAATACTCTTGATGAGCAACTCAACCTTGAGCGTGACTTACAGCGCCTTGGCGGGAGAAGTGAAGATTATCGCGAAGGGGTTAATGCTTTTTTAAATAAACGTGAACCACAGTTTAAAGGAAGATAATCATGACCTTACCTTTGAATTTAACCATCAACACCGTCGCGGTAATTGGCGCTGGAACCATGGGGATTGGTATAGCGCAAGTTGCCGCGAGCGCGGGTTTACGTGTCTTGTTGTTTGATGTTAACCAAGATGTCTTAAACCATAGTCTGTCAACGATGACCCTGCGTTTACGCAAACGTGTTGAGCAAGGAAAAGCAAAACCCGAGGTCACTGAGGCGATTATCGCAAAAATTGCAGTGGCAAAAAGCCTCTCGGCACTGTCGGATGCACAATTGGTAATAGAAGCTGTTGCTGAAAAACTTGAAATCAAACAAGCTATTTTCAGTGAACTTGAAGGCATTTGTAACGAAAAAACCATTTTTGCTAGTAATACTTCATCTTTATCAATTACCGCAATCGGTAAACAACTCACACATCCTGAGCGCCTTGCAGGGTTACACTTTTTTAACCCTGCTCCCGTGATGAAATTGGTTGAAGTGATCCGTGGGCTAGAAACATCAGATACAGTGATAAAACAGCTGAAAGAATTGACACTATCATTTGGAAAAGTGCCTGTAGTTTGTCGTTCAACTCCTGGTTTTATTGTTAATCGTGTCGCCAGACCATTCTACGCTGAAACATTACGTGCCCTTGAAGAACAAATTGCGTCTCCTGCCACATTAGACAGCGCAATACGTGACGCAGGGGGTTTCGCTATGGGGCCATTACAACTAACTGATTTGATTGGCCATGATGTGAACTATGCAGTGACTGAGTCGGTATTTCAGGCCTTCGGCTATGACCCACGCTTTCAAACCTCATTAATGCAATTGGAATTAGTCCAAGCTGGTCATTTAGGCCGTAAATCGAAGCAAGGGTTTTATCATTATGATGATAATAAACCTCAACCTTTACCCTCCGTTGCAGAAAAAATCCACCTTGACCAACCTCAAAATATAAAAGCTCGTGGCGATTGGCAGATATTTCCTGAGTTTGCGCAGCTTTTAACTGAAAATGGGATCTCTCTCGAAGGATTAACACAACATTCCGAACAATCCCCGACACTTATTGTTAATGACGTTATTATTATGTTAACGAATGGTGAATTGACATCATCACATGCGCAAACACAAAAACAAGCCGTCGTGCATTTTGACTTATCGGCAAATTACCTTGCCGCAACAACCATCACGTTAAGCTGTGCAGCACAAAATAATGCGCAACAAAACCAGCAAGCTATCGCGTTTTTTCAATCATTAGGGAAACACGTGATTGTATTACCCGACTACCCAGCGCTGTTAACCATGAGAACGGTCGCGATGTTATGCAATGAAGCGTTAGATATCGTCAATAAGGGGATAGCAACTGCTTTAGATACCGATAATGCCATGTGTTTTGGGGTGAATTACCCCAAAGGCCCACTTGCTTGGGGTATGCAACTAGGCTGGCAACGCGTGCTGTCAGTTCTTGAAAATTTGGCTCAGTTTTATGGGGACACCCGTTATCGGCCGAACCCGCTTTTAAGGCAATTAGCAGCGGGTTATCAATCTTTAACTTTCAAGGAGATACCATGATTTCACTGCCAAACGATACGCTAGCTCAGCAATCAGCTCACATTATGTACCGTGATGATGCATGCGCAAAAGCTATGGGTATGTCCATTGAAAAAGTCGAAGAGGGCTTTGCGCAATTGAAAATGCCTATCACAGCAAAAATGCTTAACGGTCATAAAACCTGCCACGGTGGGCAGTTATTTAGCCTTGCCGACACTGCATTTGCCTACGCCTGTAATAGCCAAGGGCATGCCGCTGTTGCCTCAATGTGTTCCATTGATTTTATTCGTCCCGGTTTTGAAGGTGACTTACTAACCGCCACCGCCACAATGCAACACCAAGGCAAACGCAACGGTTTATATGAAGTAGAGATAACGAACCAAGATGGCAAAACACTCGCGCTATTCCACGGTCGTTCTCATCGGTTAGGCCATCGTTTAACAGGAGAACAATCATGATAGATGCGTTTATTTGTGATGGTGTCCGCACCCCAATTGGCCGCTACGGTGGCGCTTTGTCACCATTACGTCCTGACGACCTTGCCACAGTGCCATTAAAAGCCCTAATGGAGAGGCACCCACAACTTGATTGGTCATTGACTGATGACATTATTTTGGGTTGCGCAAACCAAGCAGGAGAAGACAACCGTAATGTGGCACGTATGGCTGGGCTGTTATCCGGGCTCCCTGTTTCCGTTTCTGGAACCACCATTAACCGCCTATGTGGCTCTGGGCTAGATGCCATTGCATTAGCGGCAAGAAGCATCAAAGCTGGGGAGTCTGGGCTGATGATTGCCGGAGGTGTTGAGTCCATGAGCCGAGCACCGTTTGTCATGGGCAAACAAGAATCTGCATTCTCACGCCAAGCACAAGTGTTTGATACCACTATTGGTTGGCGGTTTATCAACCCACTAATGGAACAACAGTTTTCCACAGATTCGATGCCAGAAACTGCGGAAAATGTGGCTGAAACCTACAAAATTAGCCGTGAAGACCAAGATGCTTTTGCATTGCGCAGCCAACAACGCACCGAAACTGCAAAAGTTAGCGGCATTTTTGCGCAAGAAATCATCCCTGTTACGGTCAAACAGCGTAAAAGTGAATACGTCGTCAGCGAAGACGAACACCCAAGAGCAGAAACGACTTTTGAACAACTACAAAAACTAAAAACGCCATTTCGCGATAACGGAACGGTAACAGCGGGTAATGCCTCCGGTGTTAATGACGGGGCTGCCGCACTGATTATCGCATCCGACACGATTGCCAAGCAGCAAGGGTTAACACCACGGGCTCGTATCATCGCTACAGCTACTTGTGGAGTCGAGCCAAGGTTGATGGGCATCGGCCCGCTGCCTGCTTCGCAAAAAGTATTAAAAATGGCAGGGCTCACCATCGAACAAATGGATGTTATCGAATTAAACGAAGCCTTTGCCGCACAAGCACTTGCCGTTTTAAGGGGGCTTGGTTTACCTGATGACGCCTCACACGTTAACCCTAACGGAGGGGCAATTTCGCTAGGTCATCCACTTGGAATGAGTGGGGCAAGGCTTGTTATTGCTGCTATCAATGAGCTGCACCGCAAACAAGGTCGTTATGCATTATGCACCATGTGCATCGGCGTTGGCCAAGGGATAGCAATGATTATTGAACGAGTCTGAACAACGTCTTATTACAAATAAAAAACAGCCTGAAACCCTACACCTGCTCAGGCTTATACCAGGAACGTCATTGATTAGCGTGAACTGGTAACCATAATAATTATGAGGACAGGCAATTATGAGCAATATACAAGATAGCATCGACCCAATTGAATTTGCATCGCGGGATGAGATCGAGTCTTTACAGTATTCTCGAATGAAGTGGACACTCACTCACGCCTATGAAAATGTACCCATGTATCGTAAAAAATTCGATGATGCGGGTGTACACCCTGACGATTTCAAACAACTGAGTGATATCGAAAAATTCCCTTACACGACCAAACAGGATTTACGTGAAAACTACCCATTTAGCACCTTTGCCGTGCCAATGGACCAAATCATCCGTATTCACGCCTCTTCGGGAACTACTGGCCGCCCAACGGTGGTGGGTTACACCCAACGAGACATCGATAACTGGGCTGACCTGATCGCCCGTAGTTTACGCTCTGCAGGCACTGTCCGAGGCGATAAAGTCCATGTTGCTTACGGCTATGGCTTATTCACCGGAGGGCTAGGTGCCCACTATGGTGCGGAGCGCCTAGGAGCCGCAGTTATTCCTATGTCTGGTGGGCAAACTGAAAAACAAGCGCAACTAATCGCGGATTTCAAACCCGATGTGATCATGGTAACCCCATCGTACTGCTTAAGTATTATTGATGAACTTGAGAAAATCATGGGTGGAGATGCTAGTAAGTGCTCACTTAGATTAGGCGTATTTGGTGCAGAACCTTGGACTGAATCCCTCAGAACTGAAATTGAAACCCGCCTTGGTATCAAAGCATTAGACATTTATGGTTTATCTGAAGTAATGGGGCCCGGTGTTGCTATGGAGTGCGCGGATTCAGGCGAGAGCGGCCCAACGATTTGGGAAGACCATTTTTATCCAGAAATTATTTCCCCCAATACCTTAAAAACATTAGGGGCGGGTGAGCATGGTGAGTTAGTGTTTACTACCCTTACAAAAGAAGCTATGCCTGTTATCCGTTACCGAACCCGCGACCTCACCCACCTCATGCAAGGGGTCAACCGTAATATGCGTCGAATTGGTAAAATCACCGGTCGTTCAGATGACATGATGATTATTCGCGGCGTGAATGTGTTCCCTTCTCAGATTGAAGAACAAATCATGCAATTTAAGGAACTTTCTCCTCATTACCAATTAGAGATTGGTCGCCAAGGCAATATGGACAATTTATCTGTCCGTGTTGAGCTCAAACACCCTGAACAGCTCACTTATGATGAACGCTGTAATATCTGCCACCATTTAAAGCACCGAATCAAATCGATGGTGGGTATTAGCACCCGTATTAGTATTGTAAATTGCGGTGATATCCCCCGTTCTCAAGGCAAAGCAGAACGAGTAATTGATACTAGAATTGCGATTTAATTCAAATTATTAAGGCATATTGGAATGAACTACTCTGATATGCCTTAATCTCTGAGAAAGTGTTTAAAACAGGTAATGGAAGTGAAGTCCCCCAGTAGCTTAACAACCAATTACTGAGAGTCTTTTTCGTGAGAAAGAGACTCCGCGATGGACTAAGAAAAAACCCGAATAAGGAAAAGCTATGAAAGATCTTTCACGACTTAGTGAACATCAGTTGTTCAAGCTGGGCTTACAAAAGCCGCTTGTTGCCGGACTTCAAGAAACACTAGGAAGAGCATGATGAGGGAAATGACTCAATCATCTCTACAAACAGTCAGACAGTGACTTTAGTTACGAAAACATAGCAAAATTTATCGAAGCGTTAGATCATTTAGTTGTATATTACTCTTTAAGAAGAGCATATTGAATTAGTTCCGCTGTTCCCATTGCAAGACGTTTTAATTAACTACATGTTTTCATTAACTACATAAAAGTAATTAATTTCCCAGTTTTCTCTAAATCAACAACAGTTTTAACATCAGATGATAAAATCTCACGGTCGTTATTAAAAAAAACTATTCTTCCGTAGGAAGTAATCAAATCAACCGTTTTCTCTAAATAGTCCTTAGTCTTTAATTTACAAACAGTTAAACCATAACTTTCTAAGGGTCCACAAAGATTTTCTATGTTTATTTCTTTTACATACCCTGCATTGGTTGAACTAAGAAAATACTCTATTCCATAGCAATGTAATGTAGGTGGTATACGTGTTTTCTCTATGAATTTAGCAGGGTCAATCCGTACAATTAAGCTAAGATCAATCAAAGAGTGAGTGTTACATCGTTCGACAATGGTTGGCCCTAACCCTCCATGCATTCTTGCTCCTGATTCAACTAATACAGGCCCCTCAGAAGACAGTATTATTTCATTATGTGATGTACCATTACATATACCAAGAGACGTGAGTATAGACTTTGTATAATTTACCAATTCAAGATGTTCTTCTATTGGTTCCGTTACCATCTGATGATAAATCGGTACACCTTGCACCTCTTGCTTTATATATCTGAATATGTTCACAATAAAGTGAACTCCATTACTTGTTACAGCATCCACTACATACTCAATACCCTCTATTTTTTGTTCAATTAATAATTCATTATTTTTATTACCAGAATAGTCATACGTATTAATTAACAAATTAAATGCTTTCTCAACTTCTTTTTTATCTTTACAGAAAAAAACACCATCAGTTCCAAAAGAGTAAATTGGTTTTACAACATATTCAGCAAAATTATTTTCATCGCACCATGCCAGCATATTTATTAATTTTCTGGCTCTGTAGTGTGGAATGTAACGTATTCCATCAAGCTTTAGTCGATTTTGCATCAAATACTTATTTCGCCTAGTTTGGCTAAGCTTAAATATATTAGGTAATAAGTTCCACCTGTTACTTAATTGATCAAAAATAAGTACACCAGGCTCAGAACCGCATACTATAAAATCAGGGGCTCGACCTAAATATAATTCTATTTGGCGTGCAGCATCATCATGAGAGGTGGAATAAAAAACGAATGAATAGTCCTCTTCCTTGAATGAATTCAAGATTACAGCAGGAAGCTCATTATTAGTTATTAATGCAATCACATCATAACCAAAGTATTTTTTAACTCGCCCAACAAAAGTTGCTCCACTGGAAAACGGATCTACAATCAATACACATTTATTGCTCATTGAATTTCCTTGTATTTGTAATCTCAGACGAGTTCAATATCAATATCAGTTTTAGGAAAAGAACAACAGGCAAGGTGAATATTCTCAGCCTTTTCTTTTTCTGTTAAACAAAAATCAGGATGGTTCAACACCGAACCTCTAATTAATCTATATTTACAGCTACCACAAATCCCCGAATAACAAATATATCTAATAGGGATATTATTCTGTAATAGGTTATCTAACACAGTTCTATTATTATCTATTAACAATGGCGTATCGAAGTCCTTTACTCTTACAATACTTTTATCTTTGTTGAGTTCTTCGGAGTTAGTAAGTTGAACCTGAGTTGAGCCAAAAAATTCCGTAAAAATAGATGCTTGTGGAAAGTTGCATCTAACACCTTTAATCATGGATTCCGTAAACATTCTGCTTCCACAAATAACCACTGTATCTGGAATTCCATTTGTTTTTTCAGTTGCTAAGTCTATTCTGCCCATATTAATAATATCACTGGTCTTTCTTAATTTAGAGCGCGTAATGTTAACGCACAATGTAAACCATTGATATTTCATATGAAAGTCAAGAAGCTCATTTAAATATGGAATATCTCTAAGACTGGGATAACTTATAACTAATTGGATGTTCTTACCTGACATTATGTGGCTATAATATTTAGCGCATTCATAAATTAGAGAAATAGGTAGCGTTATACCAATTCCTCCTGCAAGTAAAAGTACATTTCTACTATTTTTAATAGTATCAAATGTTATTTCACCTCCGATCCCAAAAATGCTAATGCCTACATTATCTAATAACAATTTCCATATTGTTGAAGATTCACTATCGCATCCTCTGTTCTCAATAATAAATTTATAGTGGTTATTTATATCCTGAGATACCAGTGTATAACTACGTTGTTTTAATCGTTTATCTCTTCCAATAAATTGGAAGTTGAAATGTTTTCCAGGAACTGCGTCAGTTAGAATATCTGAATCTAATGTCGGTTTAAGAAGAAACATCCTGATCTTGTCGGTTAACATATGTGACTCTACTAAAGTGAGTTTCATTGCATACTCTCTATTTAAGCTATAAGCCTATTCTGGTAATTACAGCTTCTGCCGATTCTAAATAAATCTGAATTTCATTTAAGTTATCAGTTTCTTCAATAATATCTCTTGCGTGAGGCATACCTGAAAGCTTAAAAGCCTCCTTCCAAGATCCAAGTTCATTATCAGCAAAAAGGTTAACAGTTCTCAGCATTATATCTCTCATATATTTACGCTCACTAAAACCTAAATCACGGACAATATCATAAGCAACATAACTGAAAACACTAGAATGGCTCCACTCATCATGAGCGTGAGTCTTTGTAACCTCATGACAAATATTTTGAATACTGCAATCTTCTGCCATAACCTTTAGATAGTCGGTTATCAAAGTTTCACTAGCGCACGCCACGGCAAAACAAGTTAGTCGTCTTTGCCACTCAGCTGTACAATCCGAAAGCATTACCTGACGAGCTTTAATCAAATTAAAATCAGTATAATTTAGATGCTCTAATTTTCTACGGTCATAAATATAATTACATGCCATAATCGACATTCTTGTATGCAAAGCTTCATCAAGAAGAGCTTCGGACATCACATCCTGTAATCTAGCTCTATTCTTAGAGTTAGTCGGTGGACATTTAATAATATCTTCACAAGCCGGAGTAACTACATCGCATTCTATATAGATTGTCTTTAAATTATAAATTCCCCATGCGTATGATAAGCATCGGCTTTTAACGATTTCAGGAGCTTCCTTCCACGCATCGTGGTTTCTAAATGGTAATAATGATTCACTGAAGTCACTCTTTGTAGCATCGAAAACAAGATCTGCGTAGTCTAAATGTTTATTATTAACTGCGGCTCTATTTGCCCAAAGCATCGAAAGTTTGGATAACATCAATTCAACGCTATGACTATCTGGTATTTCAAAAGCAGTTTTCATTTATACCCCCTACATATTAGATATAGAAATATTATTTGTTTTTTACATGAATAAGACTCATGAAGATAGCTCCGACAAATGCAAGAATAGAAGATATAACTAAAGCTCTCTCCCAATATCCCGCATCTAATAACTTCCCATAAGTTATGGCCGATAGGGCACTCCCTAAATAAAATGCAAGCTGTCGCACACTTGTAGATAAAAGCGTTCTTTCAGTAGAAAAACCGGTAATTGCTAGAGTATCTAAAAGCGGCATCAAACAATAATTTAGCAATAATCTGATAAAATATAGTAAAATAAAAATGACTACCGATATATGGAGTGACTGTAGATAAAGACATAAAGCGGTTAATATTCCAATTATCACTATAGTCGGCTTCAATGTAAGCCTATTAATAAGAAGTGGTGCAAATAACGCACCTACAATACTAATTATTTTATCAATGCTCATTATTAGAGATATTTCACTCACATTCATGGAATAAGCTAAATTAAATAAAACATTAACAAACCTAAATATTAATGTAATAGAAGCACCTAAAAATAAAGATGCTAAGAATAATTTAGAAAAATTCCCCCATTCCATTTTATTTCCCCAGGTAAATTTGCTTTCATCATTCTCAGGTTCAGAAAGCCCGCCAATAGATTTAAAACGAAAATAGATCATCAAAATTGAAGAAATAAAAGAAGTTACAAGAATTAGCTGAAAATTTATTAGAGCCATTGACTTTAGATAATAAGTTATAAAACTAACTATTAGCGAGCCTATCATTGCTGCACCTAAATAAGCAACAAAAAAACAACTGAATAGTGTTGTCCTACTTTCAGATTTAGTATTTGAGCCAGTCAATGAATTACCCAAAGATAATAATGCAATCATACCTGAAAGTATTAATCCAAGTGTAATTGCACTTACCCATACAGAGGAAACTATTGGCAATAGAATGAATGGCACTGCGTAAATGAATGAAAAAATAATAAGTAGTTTTTTTTGAGACATACGTCTGCTTAGATATATCAATGGAATTACAACACCAGCCATTATGCACATTGCAACCGCATAAATGTAACCAATTTCTGTTTTATCCACACCGCGAGCTTCTAGGTAAAAATTATAAACCGTATCAAACATTCCATTACTTAATCCCATTAAGAACGTTGCAATAAGGAAATGGCGCACAGCAGGAGAAAACTGTTTGATATCCTCAAACATCTTCAGCCCCTTCTCTCGAATCTAGTAATAAAAAACCTGTGAATTCTTCAAATAAAGTCTCACCTTCTGTCCATTCTCCGAATCCAGCATTGGTGTGAATATGACCAGCGTTATGAATAAAATGGGTCGTACAACCCCATAATTTTGCTAAATAAATTGCACGAGACTCACTTAAGTATTCATCATTATTGCTAAATATAAGCAACGATTTGGTATTTAGTGAACATAATGGTAATGGCCTCTGATTTTTAATCGGAGTAATCGCTATTTCAGAGTCAACATCTACTGGAGCAACAAGAATTAATGCCTTTATCTTCTCGCAAGCATTTAAGGCAGCCCATTGAGTAATGGCTACCGCTCCACAACTATGACCCAGAAGTACAATGTTTCCCTCAATATCATTAACTGCTTTATCTATTTTTTCGACCCATTCATACCGTGATGGATTATTCCAATCATCTTGTTGCACACGAATGACATTACTATATTTTCTTTCCATGTAGGATTGCCAATGACCCTTACCTGAATTTGTATATCCAGGTACAATGAGATATGTTGCATTCATGGATTTTTATTTCTCTAGTTAGTAAGGAGAGAGGAAGGGATATCAATCCCAAAACGTTCAAACAGCAAATCTGACATCATATGTTTATTCGTAATATTTATGTTTGATGCGCAATGTCCTTTTACTTCTGTAAATACATTATTACGTATGCTAATTCTTCCCATTTCTTTCGGTAAGCTCACTACTACATTTTTATTGAGAAGGCTGTTTGAAGAGTGTAGGATATAAAAATAAGCCATTTCCACATCTTGCTTGAGTACTTCAATATCATGAAAAGAATATATGTTTTCCCAATTTGCATTTGGTTGGCTATTTTCTTTTATTGAAACAATCCAACCATGCTCATTGTGTCTTTCAACTCTTGAGGATAAAAATGGATGCTCATGTAAATAACCATCAGATAATTTAAGTAAAGAGCGAGGACCTTTAGCTCCATAACCAACATCGAATATCCATTTATCTCCATCTATATTTACAATAAAAAATTGGTGTGTTGCGGGTGTTATTTTAGGCGTTAAAACTCTCCCTAATCTAATCCCGTAATTATAACCGAAATGCTTAAATACGAATTTTATTAAAATGGAAAGTTCAAAACACATTCCCCCTCGGTTACTATAAATAATTCTTTTCATAACATCCTGAGTAGATATAGATTCTAAAGCGTTCCGCTTCATATCTATATTTTCAAATGGAATTGAATAAAAGTGAGCATGATGAAGTCTGAATAAAAACTCAAGCTTTGACAATTTAGAGGGGGAAACTTTCACTCTTCTAAGATATTCATTCACGTCATTATTCATACCAGTAAAACTCCATTTTTTAATTGTTGGTAGTAACTAAAAACAAGAAAAAAGATATCTAATCTTATTAATAAACAATTAATATTGTTTTCTACTCTTAATGCAAACAAGATATGTTACAAATATTAATTCCCGCAACACTTTTGTTCATACAGTAAACATCTTTATTTCTAGCAATTAGTGCACTTATTTTTTCCTTTTAAGAACAAATAATTGAAATTGTTACCCATAAACTGAATAATTAGAATTCAAAGCTTAATTATAAATCAAACGAGTAATTGAGTATTTTCAACACTATAATTTATTTTTTCATCTGCCATTCGTCATTGGTACAGGTGGGTCAGTTTCATTATGATCATTTACTCACTTTCGTAGTTCCGATATACCTGCTACTCAGACTTAATAACAGGCTCAAAAGAAACTTACCTTTGAAGTCCTATCAGGCTTTGACATGGTGCTAACCAATATTAAGTACGTTGTTCCACACTATAAAGAGCGACAATATTGTGAATGTTCGATACGACTAGGAACGTGATCGCTTGATCATCCACACAGGTAAAAACAGCCTCAGCACTATTGAAGAGTATTGCAATACCAAATGGATAAAAATCAAATTAAAAGACCTGACTCCAGTTGAATACCGAAATCAGGCCTTACAAGCCATTTAACTAAAAGTATCAACTTTATAGGGTCACTTCAAAGACAACCTTTAAATTTATGTCTACTATTCAGTAAGCCTTCTGATACATAAATTTTATAGATGAAATATAAATGGAAAATAAACTTAACCAATTCATACAACATGCAATAGCAAGCCAACCTATTAGCGGCACCTCTTTAATTAGCTCACTATATGGTGATGCTTTGCACCATCGTGGTGGCGAAGTGTGGTTAGGAAGCTTAACTAAGCTGTTAGAGCCGATGGGTTTTACTGATCGTTTTGTCCGAACGTCTGTTTTCCGCTTACAAAAAGAAGGTTGGCTTGATACAGAAAAAATCGGCCGTCGCAGCTATTACCGTATTTCTGAGCGCGGGCAAAGCCGATTTCGCCGTGCAGAAAATAAAATTTATCTCGCAGAACAACCTGATTGGGATGGAAAGTGGGATTTACTCCTTCTTGAAACCGCTGAAAAAGATGAAAAAATCAGGCTAAAAAAGGAACTTAGTTGGCTCGGTTTCGGGCAATTTAATACCTCACTCATGGCGGCACCAAGCTGTGCACAAAGTGATGTAGCTACGCTACTCAATGAACTCAATGCGACTGAAAATACAATTTATTTTCACGCAGATTACCCCTATAGCCGCTCAGAAAAAAACCTCAAAGAACTGGTTTCCCATGCTTGGTCTTTGCAAGAAATTTCAGAACACTATCACCAGTTTATTTCATTATTTAGGCCACTCGCATTACTGCTTAAAGAAAATATTGATGCGCAAATTTCCCCGGAACACAGCTTTCAATTACGTTTATTGCTGATCCATTTCTATCGTCGTGTCACGTTAAAAGACCCATTATTGCCAGACGAGCTCCTTCCCACACAATGGGAAGGTCATATTGCACGCCACCTTTGCACCAATATTTATCAGCGTATCGACCAAGCCGCGACCCAATACGTTTCTGAACAGTGCGAAAGTACGGTTGGTGAACTTCCTCAACCATCCAGCGCTTACTATCGCCGCTTTGGTGGTGTACTCCGAGAGCTCGCGGCCTAAAACCTCTATTACAGGAGCCCATATGCCTTTTTATCAAATCGATGGCATTACGCCAGTCGTCAGCCCTGAAAGTTTTGTCCACCCTACTGCGGTAGTGATTGGAGATGTTATTATTGGTAAAAATGTCTATATTGGCCCAAATGCCAGTTTACGTGGCGATTTTGGCCGATTGATCATCAAAGATGGCGCAAACGTGCAAGATAATTGTGTCATGCACGGTTTCCCACAGTATGAAACGATCGTCGAGGAAAATGGGCATATTGGCCATGGGGCTATCTTACATGGCTGCCATATCAAGCGTAATGCTTTAGTCGGGATGAACAGTGTGATTATGGATGGAGCAATAATTGGCGAAAACTCGATTGTCGGTGCTTGCGCCTTTATCAAAGCCGAGGCGATATTTGCTGATAATAGTCTTATCGTTGGTACGCCTGCAAAAGTACTTCGCACATTATCAGAAAAAGAAATTGCATGGAAAACCAGCGGAACTAAAGATTATCAAAACTTAGTCACGCGCTGCTTAAACACGTTTAAAGAAGTCGAGCCGCTCAAAGAAGTCGAAACAAACCGGCCAACCCTAAGTTTTGAGAATATTATTCCTAAATCCCAGCTATAAGCTAGATGGGGCTATAATACTTAGCCCCATCCATTAATTATTTCGCTTTACTGCCAAATGGTGGCTTAGCAAACCAAACGGTAATAATCAGCGCAATAAATACCCAACCGCATAACCAGAAGATCTCATTTGCAGCAATAATTAACCCTTGGCTAGTGATTTGCTGAGCAATAAAACCGGAAGTCTGTTCGGTACTCAGCCCATGAGCGGCCATTTCTTGATACATCCCTAAAGACTCAGGATTGTAATCGGTAATAAATTCCGTTAATTGGCTATGATGTACGGCTTCTCTATCACTCCACAACGTTGTGGTTATGGAAGTCCCTATTGAACCCGCTAAGGTACGGAAAAAGTTGGCTAAACTCGACGCCGAAGCGAGTTTTTCGGGCGGTAGGCCAGAAAGGGTTAATGTGGTCAGTGGCATAAAGAAGCAAGCCACCGCCATCCCTTGCACCAGTTGTGGCCAAACCACAGCAGAAAAGCCCATATCCGGTTCAAACGTATACGCGCGCCAGAAGAAACAAATTGCATAAAATACAAAGCTAAAGGTCACTATCCAGCGGATATCGAGAAAATCGGATAATTTTGCCACTGGAGCCGAGAACAACACAGGCAATAAACCAATGGGTGCCAATGCTAACCCTGCCCATGTTGCCGTATAGCCATACACTTCTTGTAAGAGCTGCGGCAACAATACAATAGCGCCGAAATAGGCCATATATGCCAAACTGACAGAAATCGTTCCGATGGTAAAATTGCGCGATTTAAATAACGATAATTCGACAATTGGGTTTTTGTCAGTAAGTTCCCAAATTACGAGGAAGACCAATGCAATCGCTGAAACAACGGCTAAGATAACAATTTCATTAGACGCCAACCATCCCAGCTCCTTACCTTTGTCGAGCAGAACTTGTAAGCAACCAACGCCCACCGAAAGTAGCGCCAAACCAATCACATTGAATGGGACTTTCACGATCTTCGACTCCATCCCTTTTAGGATAATAGAGCCAACAATAATGACGAAAATTCCCAAAGGCACATTCATAAAGAATATCCAGCCCCAATGGAAATTATCACTAATATAACCACCGAAAATAGGACCGAACACTGGAGCTAAAATGATGGTCATCGACCAAAATGCTAACGCCATATTTTGCATTTTCGGCGGGTAGCAACGCATAATAAGGCTTTGCGAAAGCGGGATCACCGGCCCTGCAACAGCCCCTTGCAATACGCGGTATAAAATCAGCATACCAAGGCTATCGGAAAACCCACAAAGTAATGAAAATAATGTGAAAAGTGCCGTTGCCCATAAGAAAACACGGATTTCACCAAAACGCTTCGCGAGGTAACCTGAAATCGCAATAGAAATCGCATTCGATACGCCAAACGAGGTAATGACCCATGTTCCTTGTGACATGGAAACCCCGAGATCACCGGCAATCGTCGGGATAGCCACGTTAGCAATCGTGGAATCAAGCACCTGCATGAAAGTTGCAAGGGACAACGCAATGGTTGCCCATACCAGTTTTGCACCCTTAAGTGGTTGAATATCTGCCACAACGGCTCCTTTCAAGCTAGTCTGCGTTATCGCTGATAATGGTGTCGATGATGTGGTCGACATCACTTAAGTTTAAGACCAACACATCACTTTCAAATGCCGGTACTGTACGCTGAACTTCCGCTAAAACAGGGCCATTTTGGTCTTTAATATCTATCGTGACATTCATGGACAACCCAATGCGCAGTGGGTGTTTCGCCACCTGCTCAGGGTCTAATTCAACACGTACAGGCAAACGCTGTACCACCTTAATCCAGTTCCCGGTTGCATTTTGAGCGGGTAATAATGAAAAAGCACTACCGGTTCCCATATCAAGCCCAACAACAGTGCCGTTATAAACAATATCCTCTCCGTAAAAATCACTATTGATAGTCACGGGTTGCCCAATACGAACTTTTTCCAGTTGGGTTTCTTTGAAGTTTGCATCTACCCAAACAGGCTGAACAGGCACAATGGCCATTAAAGAGCTCTGTGGGCTGACTTGAGAACCGACTTGAACATTACGCCGTGAAACATACCCCGTCATCGGGCTTTTAATTTCAGTACGTTGTAAGTTTATCCACGCACTGCGCACGCTATCAGCCGCTTGCTGAATTTCCGGTTGCTTTTTAAGCTCCGTGTTACGCAGCAATGCACGGTTGGCATTATATTGTTGAATAGAAATATCCAGAGCCGCCTGCGCAAGTTGTACGGCTTCTTGCGAATGCTGTAGGTCTTCCTTCGAAATAGTACCGCTACGCCCTAGCGCCACACGACGTTGATAATCTTTTTGCGCTTGCGCAAGTGTCACCCGGTTTTTTTGAATTTGCGCTTGATACTCATCACCATTGATATACAGCTCTTTGGTTTTGCGCACAGTTGTTGCTAAATCATGTTTGGCTTGTTCAAATGCCAATCGGGCATTAGTTTTATCCAATACAACCAATACGTCACCCGCTTTTACCAAGTCAGTATTTTCAAAGTTAACTTGAGTCACATTACCCGTTGTTTGCGCAACTATCGGGATCTGCAAACCAGATACATAAGCGTCATCGGTATATTCTTGAAAGCGTAAAACTAAAAACCAATAAACACCATAGGCTACAAATAATAGAACGATAATTATTGTGGCTACCACCATCCATATTGTTCTACGTTTTTCATTCGTCGTTTTTTGATTGTGTATTTCTGAATGGGTATCTTGACTCATAATAACTCTCAAGGTCTGAAATCAATATTAATTCTCCCTCTATATTCACGAAGTATATGTAATAAAGCAATAGCTAATAATTTACAATTAAATCAATTCCAACGAAAAACCATTAATGTATTGATATAAAACAAGTAATTATAAACAAACTGAGTTAGGTGTTAAATTGATTTTTATTATCAATTTAATCAAATCCGTTCCTAATTAGATTAATGATAAGAATTAAAAATAAAAAACATTAAATAACATTTATTTTTGATAGCAATTAGTCATTCAATTATTGATATTCTTTTTTTGATGTAATAACCCTATTTATTAGGCTATATTTATGATTTATTAACTTGAGATTTTAATTTTTGATCACGGGCTGCCGCTTGCTTTTTAATATAACTAATCGTCTCGATTTTCATTTCTGGTCTCATCAATACGATGCTTAACAGAGTAACAAAGTACGTGAGTCATTGCTGGCCTTTCGGCCAGCTTTTATCCCTTTACCAGTGCTTAATATTGCGGTCTTCTTTTGTCACTGAGGTTAATTTGGCGAGCTGAGGTAATAATTTACGTTTTAAATCATCCATCAAGCTATAAATCACAGGGACAAACAACAAGCTAAGGATCGTGGAGCTCAACAAGCCGCCAATCACAGCGATGGCCATAGGGGCTCGAAACCCTGCGTCTGCCCCACTTGTTAGTACTAGGGGGATCATCCCTGCAATCATGGCAAAGGTCGTCATAATAATGGGCCGAATACGCTCTTGTCCTGCCTCAATAATCGCTTTTTCTCGCGCCATACCTGAACGTTGTTTTTCAAGAATGAATTCCACCAGCAAAATCGAGTTTTTCGTCACAATCCCCATCAGCATTAAAATACCAATAATGACAGGTAAATCGATCATCGCACCGTATAACACTAAAGCTATAATTGCCCCGCCAATCGAAAAGGGTAAGGCAACCAGTATGGTAATCGGCTGAATAAAATCTTTAAACAATACGATTAAAATAGCGAAAACCAGTAACACACTGAATACCATCGTAGTGCCAAAGCGTTCGAACATATCAATCATATATTCCATATCACCGTATTCCACTTGGGAAATACTGTGTGGCAGTTGTTGATACTCAGGAAGTTGCGCCACAATATCTAACGCTTCCCCTAATGTGAGCCCTTCCAAATTGGCTTCTATCGACATCTGTCTTTGGCGATTAATTCGCTCAATCTGGGAAGGGCCATCACTGGAGTCAATATTAGCAACAGATTTAATCGGGACGTTTTGCCCATTTTGGCTTCTTACATATAAATTATTCAGCACATCAATATTATTTTGCTGGGACTCCGGTAAAATCACCTGTACGGCTAATTGCCTATCTGGCAGATTAAACTTAGCGCTACGTGAATTTGCCTCCCCCATAGTCGCAATGCGTAGTGTGTTTGCAATCTCTTCCACACTGATGCCTGTTCGGGCAACATCTACCACATTAGGTTTAACAATCAATTCTTTACGTAATAGCGGTTTCATAACTTGGACATTTTTAAACCCATCAATTTTTGCCATTGCCTCGCGCAATTTTTGCATCGATTTTTCGAGTTGTTCAGGGTCACTCCCTGTAAACATTAACGAAAATTCTTTTCCCCCATTACTGTTGCTGAAAGTGTAACGTGCATCCGTTTTTTGGCTTAACCACTCAGAGATAGCCAGCTCAAATTCTTTTTGTGATAATTCACGCTCACTGGGCTCAGTTAAGGTTAAAATCATTTCGCCTTTGTGCTGAGCAACGCCTTCTGAGTCATCCGCAATTCCGGCAATCGAGTAGGCCGATAAAATTTCCGGCCTATCTTTTAGCTGTTTGGCAATTTCATTAATTTTTTTCTGCGTTTGCTCAACAGGCGTTCCCGGTGGCAGCTCAATATTAATTTGGCTAACACTGATATCACCATCTGGCATGAACCCCACAGGCAAAAAACTGGTTATCGCCACTGAACCAAACAGAAACCCACCAGCTAGCATTGATGCGAACTTGCGGTGTTTTAGTGTCATCGATAAAAAACGGGTATAACGCGCTATCCAATTTGCTGTTTTAACGCCTTCATGGGCACCTTTTTGTGGCAATAATACATAGGCTGCCATTAATGGCGTAACTAACCTTGCCACCAACAAGGAAGACAACACAGCGGCAGAAACGGTAATGCCGAATGGTACAAAATATTGCCCCACAAAGCCGCCAATAAAACTAACGGGTAAAAATACCGCGACAATCGTTAGCGTAATGGCAACAATCGCAAAACCTATTGCATCAGAGGCTTTCAATGCAGCAAGATACGGCCGCTCACCGCGTTCAATATATTTTTGGATATTTTCAATTTCAACAATCGCATCATCCACTAAGATGCCAATCACTAACGTCAGGGCCAGTAATGTGATGCTATTTAAGCTGTAATCAAATAACATCAAAATAAAAAAGGTCGGTAATATCGATAGAGGCAATGCCACTGCTGCCACCAAAGTGGCTCGCCAGCTTTTCAAAAAGAAAAATACGATAACGATGGTTAAAAAGGCCCCTTCTAATAAGGTTTGAATCGTTAGCGTAAAGCTCGATTCCGTGTATTTGACCGTCGATGAAACCAAGCTTATTTCAACATTTGGGTTGGCTTTTTGTAGCTTTTCCAGTGCTTGTACAACGCCCTGAGCTACCTTGGTATCACTAGAGCCTTTTGCACGATACACCGCAAACCCGACAACCTCTTTACCATCAAGTTGCGAAATAGATTTCACATTTTTATGGCCATCATAAATATTAGCGATTTCCCCCAACCTGACAGATTTTTGGTTATCAATGGGTAGCATGATGTTTTTAATATCATCTACTGCCTGTTTTTCCCCTAAAACACGAATAGTATGCTGTAACCGATTGTATTTTGCGTTTCCCCCAGCAGAATTCTGATGATTATTTTTCAATATTTCATTGATACTCGCTATCGATAACTGCATTGCAGCGAGTTTATCTGCGTCCGGCTCAATGCGAATTACTCGCTCTGTATCCCCTAACCGACTGACCTTTTGCACCCCTGGCACAGTAATCAACTGCTTACTCACGGTGTCATCGACAAACCAAGACAAATCGGCGATAGATTCGGTTTCAGATGAAACGGCATAACGTAAAATCGCCCCGCCTTCGACATCAATACGGTTAATTAACGGTTCGTCGATAGTTTGTGGCAATTCCCCACGAATTTGCCCAATTTGTTCACGTACATCGTTAGTGGCGACATGGGCATCAACACTTAAATCAAATTCAATGGTTGTCGTTGATGCGCCTTCACTAATCGATGAGGTAATATGGCGGATACCGGGGATCCCAGAAACTGCGCGTTCAACTCGCTTTGTGACGGCATTTTCTAACTCTGTCGGTGATGAGCCATCCTGTGTGACAGTAACCGTAACAATCGGAAAGGTAATCACTGGGTTCGCAGTGATAGGTAATTGATTAAAAGAGAAAAGCCCAGCGATTGTCAGGGCTAAAAAAATCACAATAGTTGGGATTGGACGCGTTATCGCCCAAGACGATAGCTGTAGCTTCATTGCGGTGCCCTTACAGGAACAACTTTATCATCTTCAGATAAAAAGGCTTGAGCGTAAGTCACCACGTCAAGGTTAGCCGCTAACGGGC
Organism: Providencia huaxiensis; assembly: GCF_002843235.3. Taxonomy (NCBI): domain Bacteria; kingdom Pseudomonadati; phylum Pseudomonadota; class Gammaproteobacteria; order Enterobacterales; family Morganellaceae; genus Providencia; species Providencia huaxiensis. Next base: position 4,022,664 of record NZ_CP031123.2, on the reverse strand, counting down.
TTAATATTTCAACATGACCATGTTGAATTTTACCTATTTGGACGGGTTGTTTTTCTACGCGCCCATCATTTGCCACACTAAAAATAAAACGTTGACCATCAGGCTCCGTACGAATCGCACTATAAGGCAGTGATATGTATTCACGCGGTGAATTGGTATAGGTCATCGTACCGGTTTCCCCTAATCTCATCGATTGAACGGGTTCGGTTAGCGTCACTCTAATTTTTCCTAATTGGGTTAAAGCCTCTATTTTGGGTGATATATAACGTAGTTTTCCCGAAATGACCGTATTGTTATTCACTTTCATCATAACGGGGTTATCCCCAAGGATGCGGGCTAATTCAGAGGGGTGTGCGAGGGCTTCAAACTCTAGCTCGTTATTTTCGATTAGTTTAAATAACAATGCGTTATCGGATAGCGTACCGCTCATTGCATGGCGCTCGCTGATCACACCTGCAACGGGCGCAATAATTTTTGCTTTATCTTCTTGGCTTTGCTCACGCCTTAGTTGGGCTTGTAATTGGCGTAATTCTGCCCGACTTGCTGTGAGAAGTGCATTTTGCGCTGCAGCTTCGTTTTTTGCTTTTCCAAAGTCATTTGCTGAAATGACGCCTGTTTTAGCCAGCGGAGACAAGCGCTGAAGCTCACTTTGTGACTGCCTACTGAGTGCTTCTTGCTGTTTGATATAAGCCGCAGCCTTATCAATTTCAGCTTTCAATTGTTGTACAGCAGCACTTTGGATTGGCGATTCTAAGGTGGCAAGCAATTGGCCTTTCTCCACCCACTCCCCTTCTTCCACAAATACTGCGGTGACGATTTGTTGCTGTAATGGCGAACCGATAGAAATTTCATTTCGCGCCACAAATTGGCCAGGAAGGCTAACCGCATCCGCAACTTTAATTTTTTGCGGATGCGTCACACTTAAGCGTATTTCTTCCGCTTGTACCCCTTGAGCCACTGCCATAATAAAACAGCATAAAATGGCTAAAAATGTATGTTTCATATAATTCAAATTTTTCTAGTTAACGTTGGCACTAGAGTAAATTTGCGCATCCCCAAACACCATAAACCAAAGTTAAACCTTAATTTTTCGTTAAGCTTGGTAAAAATGGTAAAAAGGGGGAAAACACTGTAGGTGAAAATTCTTAGCTGAGATCAAATATTGCTCATAAATTAGCTAGCTCATTATTTATTTTTGATATGTTTTAGTGATAGTATTCGCAAACAATATAATTATCATTCTCATTTATATTTCCTAGGGATAACTATGACTTCGCAATATCACTACACCCTGATTGCCGCCGGTGTTTGTGCGGCTTTATCTTCATTTAGTGCTACAGCAGCAGACAGTAAAACAGATACCATGGTCGTCAGTGCGTCAGGCTTCTCGCAACAACTGCGTGATGCTCCTGCTAGCGTGACTGTGATCACGGCAGACCAGCTACAAAATAAACCTGTTCGTGACCTCGCCGATGCGGTTAAAGACGTGGAAGGGGTAAGTATCGTTGGTGCTGCCAACAAACAAGATATTAATATCCGTGGCTTACCCGGCGAATACACGTTGATATTGGTCGATGGGCGTCGTCAAAATAGCCGTGAATCACGTCCAAATGGGAGTGGTGGTTTTGAAGCGGGCTTTATGCCACCTGTTGAAGCGATTGAACGCATCGAAGTGATCCGTGGACCTATGTCCTCCCTGTATGGTTCTGATGCGATGGGTGGTGTTATCAATATCATCACCAAAAAAGTGACCAATGAATGGCACGGTAGTGTGACAACAGGCGCGATTATCCAAGAAAATAGCGATAGCGGTAATTCAACCGACGGTAACTTCTACCTATCAGGCCCATTAATTCAAGATAAACTCGGCCTGCAATTATATGGTGGTGGGGACTATCGTCAGGAAGATAAAATCGCTGATGGCCATCACAAGAAAGATAATAAGAGCCTAACCGCAAAACTGACGTTTACCCCAATGGATAACCAGACTTTCTTATTAGAAGCGGGTAGAACCACGCAGGAAAGGGAAGAAAAACCGGGTTACTCCCTTGCACCAACCAGTGAGTTTAATGGTAAGCCAAGAGCAAATAAACACTCTGAAATCCATAATGACCGTAACCATTTTGCTTTAACCTATAAAGGGGACTGGGATTCATTCAATACTGAGTTGAGTGTTTATCAAGAAAATACGAAAAAAAGAACCAAAACAGACATAACAGACCCTGCGACTAAAATTACAGAATATCGTTATGACGCACGAGTACCCGAAATTACCAATACTGTCGTTGATGGAAAAGTCGTGGCGTTTTTGCCGGACAATATCCTAACCGTTGGTGGTCAATTTCAGTATGCGAAACTAAAAGACACCTCAGCAACAGGTTCATCAACAACTGAAAATGCGAAGATGACCGCGGAACAACACGCTTTCTTCTTAGAAAATGAGTTCACGGCAACAGAGAATCTGATATTGACGGGTGGGTTACGTTTAGATCACCATGAGTTTTATGGCGACCACTGGAACCCAAGAGGTTATGCCGTCTATTACCTCACCGATGAGATAACCATTAAAGGGGGCGTTTCATCTGCATTCCGCGCGCCAACATTACGTGAAATTAGCCCGACTTATGGAACGTCTACTGAAAAAGGCTTAGGCATCATTCATGGTAACCCTGACCTGAAACCCGAAAAAAGTGTCAGTGAAGAAATCAGCATTGCCTATAACCATGAGTCAGGCTTTGATGCGAGCTTAACATTCTTTAATACTGATTTTAAAAATAAATTAACCAGTTATTACACTGGTGGAACTGACCCACTTACAGGCCTAAAACTGTATACCTATGATAATGTGGGTAAAGCAAACATTAAAGGGGTTGAAGTCGCAACAGGTATTCCAATTATAGAAGATTGGAAGCTGAGTTTGAACTATACCTATACCGACTCAGAACGTAAAAGTGATGATGAAAAGCTAACTAGTGGACAATCTTTAAAAGGCTATCCTTTGGATAAGACACCAAAACACTTAGCCAATGCGAAATTAGATTGGCAGTTTAGCGAAGACCTCAACTTGTATACCCGTGCGCAATATGTAGGAAAACAAATCTGGGCTGCACAGCGTAATGGTGCATCAGTCCCTCGTTACCGTAATGGCTATACCACTATGGATGTGGGTGCGACCTATCAATTATTGAAAAATACCAAACTCAACTTTGCGGTATTAAATATTGGTAATGAAAAAGGTGATAAAATTGACGCACAAGGTGGTGGAAACTGGGATGTTGAAGACGGACGCCGCTATTGGGCGAACGTTAACGTTAGTTTCTAATTAGCTCTGAGGGTGTACCTGTTTCAGGTATGCCCTCAAAAGTATGTGATTCGGGTTGCTGAGCGTAGTCAACACCCCTGCAGCTTGAAGGATGACGAGTATTGAATAAATTATTAATTTCCAGCTTATTATTATGTATGGCAAGCAGTGCGTTCGCACGCCCTAGCCAGACTATCCCAAGTATGGACGAGCAAGTCAGCCAATTTTACGATATCCAACAAACGGATATGGCCTACGGTGACCGTGCGCTGCGCATTTACAGTGCGGTACCCTATAATGTCACTGCACAACGCCCTGTCCTGTATATGCTTGATGGTAATGGCTTATACCCCAAAGCGGTTAATCGCGCAGTTGAAAAGCTCCCTGCGGATAAACTACCGATTATTATTGGGATTGGTTACCCCATCGACGAAGCCTTTCCAAAAGCATGGCGAACGCTCGATTACACCCCACCGGTTACCGGTGACGAATTTAAACAAGGCGGAGGCTCCCCTGCGCTATACCAATTTTTAACTGACACTATTCGCCCATGGGCAGAACAACGGCTTCCTATTGATAAAAACAAGCAAACCCTATTTGGCCATTCATTTGGTGGATTATTCACCTTAATGGCATATCAACAACAACCGGATGATTTTCAGTTTTATGTGTCTGCCAGCCCGTCATTATGGTGGGGTAAAGGAAGTATGGTGGATTTAGCGAAGCTGACAGCTAAACAAACGGCTTCCCCCCTATTTGTGACTTTAGGCGGTTTAGAAGAGAGCCCTGATTTATCCAAATTGAGCGCCGAACAAGTACAAAATTACCAAGCGCGCAAAAGTTGGATTAGCACACGCCAAGTTTGCACTGAGATTGCAAACCACCAAAGGCACTGTGAATTTACCTTATTCGATGGCAAAAACCACGGTTCAGTGATCCCTGATGCCATCGATAAAGCCCTTGATGTCGCTAGCCAATAAAACTAATTGATGGGTTTTAGGAGGTCGCTGTAAAGGTCTGCTAAAACCCCCTTTTCGCCAAATTCTTTGCGGATCCACTGCGTCACAAGCCCAGTAGCCGAATGTTGTGTGGCTAATAGCATATGGGAGTCTTGTCGTGGGTTCTGAATGTGTTTTGTTACCAACAGGCCGTGTTTAACATGTTCTTTAATCATATAATCAGGTAAAAAGCCAATCCCTTCACCGAGTATCTGACACTGGCATTTAGTATTAAAATCAGGAACTTGAATTGCTTCCTGCCCATGTAGTAGCCACCCCACCCGCTTATTAATGGTATGCGCGGTATCCTCTACCATAATATTTGGATAAAGACGCAATTGGCTCTCAGCGATGGGCTCTGGCATCAGCGCCAATGGATGAGTTGCCGCAATAGCAAATTGCCAATGGATCGCACCAATTTCAGTGTAATCAATCCCACCGCCATCCATCAACGTGCCTGGAGCACCAATCGCAATATCTGCATGATTATTAATAATGGCATCCCAAACCCCATTATATACCTCTGTTGTCACGGTGATGTGGCAGGTCGCAAACTGTTTTTTTAATATTTGCAGTAACTTAGCGGTATGATAAGGCGTATATAATAACTGATTAATACAAATACGCACCCGTGCTTCAATACCTTGCTCAATGGAATAAATACTTTTTTGAATGGAATGGAAATTATTAAGCAAATCGGTCGCTTTTCGATAAAAATAATAACCCGCTTCTGTGAGTTCAATATTACGGGTATTACGAATGAACAATGCGACATCTAAATAAGTTTCAATACGTTTGATGGTATAACTTACCGCGGAGGTGGTAACGCCTAATTCTTCCGCGGCTTTACTAAAACTCGCAAATTTCGCTGCTGTTGTGTAAGTCAGTAAGTTTTCTTCCGTAAAAATTGAGTTCATACCCACCACCAAAAGTGTTTAAATTTTAGACAAATCATCTTTTTATGTGAATAAAATTCAATAACGCAAAAATCAGATTATTTTTCGAGCATATTTTTATAGCTTAACAGAATTATTAACAACTGGAATAGATTAAATTTGATATATATTTTTCCCAAGTAAAAACCGTACATTTAACGTCACTATTAATATTCTAAATGCCTAATATTATTGAATTTAATAGGCAAACCAAGCATTAACATTCGATACAGATGAGATCAATAAAATTACAAATTTAACAAATTAAAAACTTTCAATTTGATGTCTATCACAGAACTGAGTAAATCATGATTTTCGATTTTAATTAACAAAAAAAATCACATAATTTGGGTCTAAAAATAGTCATAAACCATCAATAAACGATAAAAAAGGATGCTCATACGCACAAAAAAGCCAGATTATTGAATTTAATTCAACAATCAAACGCCTCATTGATGAATTAAATTTAAATGGATTCTTTTTATTAATGACAATTGCTATGCTCTACACATCATAAATAATCTTCAAATTGTCTTTATCTATGTTGGTAATAAAAACCAACCTAAGGGGAAAATGATGACCGCTAGTACTCTCGCTCACGATTTTTTAACCGCAGCTGAACAAGGACAATTAGAAATATTAAAAAGTTGTCTTGAAAAAGGTGTGGATATTAATACCACCAACCGCCAAGGCCGTACGGCGATTGTTAATGCAAGCCTGAATAAACATTATGAATGTGTTTCTTTCCTAATTAATGCAGGGGCCGATATTAATAAACAAGACCAAACATGTTTTAACCCTTTCTTATTAAGCTGCCTTAATGATGACCTCACGTTGTTGCGCATTGTCTTACCTGCAAAACCAAATTTAGATTTATTAACCCGTTTTGGTGGTGTGGGCATTACACCTGCAAGTGAAAAAGGCCACGTGGAAATTGTTCGTGAATTACTTGAAAAAACCGATATTAATGTCAACCACACTAACTTTGTAGGCTGGACACCACTATTAGAAGCTATCGTGCTCAATGACGGTGGCGAAAAACAACAGCAAATCGTTAAATTGCTATTAGACCATGGTGCAAACCCACACATGACTGATAAGTATGGTAAAAAACCATTAGAGTTAGCGCGTGAAAAGGGTTACAACGAAATTGTGGAGCTACTGATTGCCGCAGGCGCATAGCGAAATCATAGACTCTAAATAGGATAAGGAGGCATGTGAACGCATCCATATCTCATCGGCAAAGGTTATACGGGCTAACGGCTGATACACATTTTCTCAATTTGTTGCATCAGCCACAACCTCAAGGAACAGTAGAACAAGTCTTTAATAAAGCCATTAATTTTTCTATTGATAATGTACTTTATACTTTGCTTTGTTCTCAATTAGATAATGCACCAAATAGTTGCCGATTAATCAATAAAGACTTTTCTCTTTTCGATATTAAAGAAGGAGAAACCATTTATTTATTTAATAAAGAAATATTGATTGGCAGTCATTATTTAATATCATTTTCTTTATGTAAAGAATGGCAGCAACCTGTTATCAACTTTAGTGATAACAAACTTAAAAATCCAAATTATTTATTATATATCGAAGAGAAAAGAAATAATTTGGATTTAATTTTAACTAAAAATAAAAATTCTCTATTTAAATATCAGGGGGATAACTTTTTTTATCTCTCTATGACAGAACAATTGGTTCAATTACGCTCTGAATTGATTGAATCAATAATTAAGAAAAATAAAGAAAACATGACTCATGTGATCCGCCAGTTTGTTGGATTAGGTATCGGGCTAACACCTTCAGGAGATGATTACTTAGTTGGGTTAATGGCATTTTTATTATTAAACGGCCATCCAGTTGCCACTTTTTACCCTGATTTTTATCAAGGAGTAACCCACAGCCTAGGCCAGACGACACCAATCAGTGCCATCACATTAGAAAAAGCATTAAACCGAGAATTTCGAGAAAACATGCAGCAACTAATTCAATCATTAGTTGATGCGAAAGAAACAGATATTTATCCACAAATTTTAGAGATTTTAAATATCGGGTCGAGTTCTGGCAGCGACATGCTATTTGGCTTGCGAGATGCCCTGTATATCACCCATTATTTCGGAGAAAACTATGTCGACTAAAGTTGTCATAAAAAAGAATACCTATTTTGATTCCGTATCACTGATGTCTATTTCGACAAAAGCCAATCAACTCGACAATGTTGAGCAAGCGTTTGTCGCGATGGCTACAGAGATGAATAAAGGCGTTTTACGTAATTTAGGGTTACTAACCCCTGAATTAGAAGAGGCTAAAAATGGCGATTTAATGATTGTCATCAAAGGCCCAAGCAATGAAGCGAACGACGCCACATTAATTGCTATCGAAGACCTATTTAATAAGAAAAACCAGGGCGGTGGGCAACATGAAGCCAAATACGCCACCATTAATTCAGCAAAAACACATATCCCAGATGCCAACCTTGCTGTCATTTCAGTCAATGGCCAGTTTGCTGCTCGTGAAGCGCGCATTGCATTAGAAAATGACCTCAATGTCATGCTGTTTTCCGATAACGTCTCCATTGAAGATGAACTCGCACTTAAACAGCTGGCTAGCAAGAAAGGCTTGCTGATGATGGGCCCAGACTGCGGAACCGCCATTATCAACGGTACTGCGCTGTGCTTTGGTAACAATGTACGCCGTGGCAGCATTGGCATCATCGGTGCATCCGGCACCGGTAGCCAAGAACTCAGCGTCCGTATTCACGAATTTGGTGCAGGCGTTTCCCAATTAATTGGTACCGGTGGTCGCGATTTAAGCGAAAAAATTGGCGGTATCATGATGATTGACGCCCTGAAAATGCTCGATGCCGATGATGAAACCCAAGTTATCGCACTGATTTCTAAGCCACCAGCTCCTGCCGTTGCCAAGAAAGTGTTAGAACAAGCGGAAAAATGCCACAAACCTGTTGTCGTGTGTTTCTTAGGTAGCCAACCGCTACCAGAAGATAAGCCGGGTCTAACCTTTGCACAAAGCACCAAAGAAGCAGCACTGAAAGCGGTTCTATTAACCGGTATTCGCAAAGAAGATTTAGATTTACACCCTCTTAATTTACCACTTATTGATGAAGTCAGAGCAAAACTGAAACCTGAGCAGAAATATATTCGTGGCTTATTCTGTGGTGGAACGCTATGCGATGAAGCCATGTTTGCCGCCTTGGAAAAATACGATGATGTTTACAGCAATATTCAGCCAAACCCTGACTACCGCTTAAAAGACCTCAACAAAAGTATTGCACACACCTTCCTCGATTTTGGTGATGACGACTTTACCAACGGTAAACCGCACCCAATGATCGACCCTACCAACCGTATTGAACGCTTATTACAAGAGGCTCGCGACCCTGAAGTTGGCGTCATTATGATGGACTTCGTTTTAGGTTTTGGTTCTCACGAAGACCCAGTCGGCGTGATGATCGACGCGATTAAAGAAGCGAAGAATATTGCCAAACAAGATGGGCGTGAACTAGAAATTTTAGGCTATGTGCTAGGGACTGACCAAGACACACCGTCGATGGATGCGCAGGTCAAAATGCTAACAGATGCCGGTGTTATCTGGGCAAGTAGCAGCACCAATACGGGTTTATTAGGGCGTGAGTTTGTATGGAAAGGGGAGAAAGCATAATGACTTCATTATTTAAGCAGCCATTAAATGTCATCAATATTGGCATCGAAATGTTCAGTGATGACCTGAAAAAACAGCATGTTCCGGTCACTCATTTAAATTGGACTCCTCCAGGACAAGGCAACGTTGCGGTTATTCGCGCCCTCGACCAAATTGAAGGTAATGCCACGCTACAAGAAAAAATTGCAGCGGCTAATGCCCAAGCACTTGAGCGTATTATTCAATCTCAGCCTGTGTTAATCGGTTACGACCAAGCGATTAACGTGGTTCCAGGCATGACCAAAAACACTATCCTGCACGCAGGCCCACCGGTTGCTTGGAAAGATATGTGTGGCGCGATGAAAGGTGCGGTGACGGGCGCGCTGGTTTTCGAAGGCTTGGCAAAAGATTTAGCCGATGCAGAGCGTGTTGCAGCCTCGGGGAAAATCATTTTCTCACCTTGCCATGAACACGATTGTGTTGGCTCAATGGCAGGTGTCACTTCAGCATCAATGTTTATGCATATTGTTGAAAATAAAACCTATGGCAACCGTGCGTTTACTAACCTCAGTGAGCAAATGGCTAAAATCCTGCGTATGGGCGCCAACGACCAAAGCGTGATTGACCGATTAAATTGGATGCGTGATGTCTTAGGTCCAATGCTGCGCGACGCAATGAAAATCGTTGGTGAAATCGACCTGCGTTTGATGCTTGCGCAAGCACTACATATGGGTGATGAGTGCCATAACCGTAACAATGCAGGAACAACCTTACTTATCCAAGCGCTCACGACTGGGATCATTCAAACTGATTTCTCTGTCGCGCAGCAAAAAGAAGTCTTTGATTTTGTTGCAAGCAGCGATTACTTCTCCGGCCCAACGTGGATGGCGATGTGTAAAGCTTCGATGGATGCCGCTCACGGTATCGAATACAGCACCGTTGTCACCACTATGGCGCGTAATGGCTATGAGTTTGGCTTACGTATCAGTGGGTTACCGGGACAGTGGTTCACAGGACCTTCTCAGCAAGTTATCGGCCCGATGTTTGCAGGCTACAAACCTGAAGACTCTGGTTTAGATATCGGTGACTCTGCAATCACAGAAACCTACGGTATTGGTGGATTTGCCATGGCAACCGCACCCGCTATCGTGGCACTCGTTGGCGGTACGGTAGAAGAAGCGGTCGATTTCTCTCGCCAAATGCGTGAAATCACCTTAGGTGAGAACCCGAACGTGACTATTCCATTACTGGGCTTTATGGGTATCCCTACCGCTATTGATATTACGAAGGTTTCAGCCAGCGGTATTTTACCTGTTATCAACACAGCCATTGCCCATAAAGATGCGGGCATCGGTATGATTGGGGCAGGTATTGTTCACCCGCCGTTTGATTGCTTTGAAAAAGCCATGTTGGCCTACGCACAGAAATATGCTTAGTTTTCAATCATAAAAAAGACGCCCAACTCCGGTTGGGCAATAATAAAATATCAATACCCAAATTATTTACATACAGAAGTAAAACAAAAACTACTTTGTTGCGGCTTAAAATGAGTAAGCAGTTACCCAAAATAATTTAAGTTGCAGCAAGGCGGCAAACGAGGATATCTCAGGGAGCATACTTCAGTATGTGACCTGTGTAGCCGAGTGTAGCCAACACAGTTGCAGCTTAAAGTATGATGGGTAATGACGGGTATGGGAGAATACTTATGAGTATACTAAATATTAAATGGAAACGTGGGGATTTGGCCGCCTACTTCGGCTTAATGACCAATAACCTAACTAACCTACTCACCATGATGGGTCTCTTGATTTTCGTTGTCGGCATCCCATCAGAAATTGTTTACGGCCGTATCGCTCCTGCCTTTGGTTTCGCTGTTTTACTTGCCAGCGTAAGCTACGCTTACTTTGGCCAGCAAATGATAAAGCAAACTGGGCGCGATGACGTAACAGCTCTTCCATCAGGCCCGAGTGCCCCTTCTATCTTTACGGTGACGTTCTTAGTCATCATGCCTGTCTACCAAACAACACAGAATGCCGAATTTGCGATCCAAATCGCACTAGTTTGGTGTTTTGTCGAGTCAATGATCCTCGTCGGTGGTTCTTTCTTAGGTGAAACCATCCGTAAGATGATCCCACGCACCGTACTGTTATCCTGTTTGTCCGGTTTAGGATTACTGTTACTGGCGATGAACCCGATGCTGCAAGCGTTTGAAGCACCAACGGTTTCATTCATTGTGCTGTTATTAATTTTCATTAACTGGTTTGGTAAAAAACCGATTTTTGCTCGCATCCCAACAGGCTTATTACTGCTAATTGCTGGTACCGTACTGGCATGGGCTTCCGGCTTGCAAAGTGCAGAAGCAATCAAAGATTCAATGGCATCATTTGGCTTCAACCCACCAGGTATCCATATTGATAGCTTCTTCCAAGGCCTTCCTCACGCTCTGCCTTACTTAGCGTCTGCGGTGCCACTTGGCTTAGCAAACTATATCTTCGACCTTGAAAATATTGAAAGTGCACATGCTGCTGGTGATGAATATAATACTCGTAAAGTCATGTTAGCTAACGGCTTATCATCTACTGTCGGTTGTTTTCTGGGTAACCCATTCCCAGTAACCGTTTATGTGGGTCACGCGGGTTGGAAAGCGATGGGCGCAAGCGTGGGTTATACCTTAGCATCTGGTATCACCATGTTTATCGTCCCATTATTCGGTATCGGTGCCTTTATGTTAGCTATCATTCCAATGACCGCTATCGTGCCAATACTGGTGTTTATCGGGGTTGTCACCGCCAACCAAGTGGTACGAGAAACGCCAAAAATTGAAGTCCCCGTTATCTTTATCTGTCTGTTCCCATGGATTGCTAACTGGGCATTGACGATGGTTAATAGTGTTATGGGCGCGGCAGGTACCTCTGCAAGTGCAATTGGTGTTGAAACCTTGCTACACAAAGGGGTTTATTACCAAGGTCTGGTCCATTTAGGTAACGGTGCACCTTTAGCCAGTATGTTGTGGGGCTGTATTGCTATCTTTGCTATCCTCAACCAGCCACTGCGTGGAGCTATTGCTGCTGCAGCGGGAGCAATATTAGTCTTCTTCGGAATTATTCACTCCCCAGCGGTCGGAATTGCCACCGGTTCGACCTTGATGTTTGTTTACGCATACCTCATGATGGCGGCTTTGTTTGTACTCAAGCACTTTTTAGATAGCCGAAAATCTGTGGAAGAGCAACAAGCTGAAAAATCTGAGAAACTCAGTAAGTCAGTGTAATCCAGCACACTTTACAGGGTCGATGTACTCAACTCAGTACACCGACCCTCAGTTAACTCTCTGTATCAGGATACATTAACAATGAAAGAACTCGTGGTTGTTGCCATCGGGGGCAACAGTATTATCAAAGATAACAACAGCCAGTCTATCGAAGCTCAAGAAAAAGCCGTTCAAGAAGTCGCACACCATATTAGTGACATGCTGGAAGGCGATTACAACATTGTTTTGACCCATGGAAATGGACCCCAAGTTGGATTAGATTTGCGCCGTGCTGAGATTGCACACGAAACCGAAGGTTTGCCGTTAACACCGCTGGCTAACTGCGTAGCGGATACGCAAGGTGGAATTGGCTATTTAGTTCAACAAGCTTTGACTAACGTCTTAGCAAAACGCCATAACCGACAAGCGATTACGGTAGTGACACAAGTTGAAGTCGATAAAAACGACCCAAACTTTAGCGCGCCTACCAAGCCGATTGGGGCATTTTTCACTGAGCAACAAGCCCAACAATTGCAGCAAGAGAACCCAAACTGGCATTTTGTTGAAGACTCTGGCCGCGGTTACCGCCGTGTGGTGGCCTCCCCCGAACCAAAACGAGTCATTGAATCACAAGCTATCCGCACCTTAACAGAACACAATTATGTGGTGGTTGCTGCAGGTGGTGGTGGTATTCCAGTCATTGACAACGGCAATGGTGGCTACAAAAGTGTTGACGCGGTGATTGATAAAGACCTCTCAACAACTTTACTGGCGAAAGAGCTCAATGCCGATATTTTAATTATCACCACAGGTGTCGAAAAAGTGTGTATTCACTTCGGCAAACCTGAACAAAAAGCACTCGGTGAAACCAGCACCCGCGACATGCAGCGTTATATGGAAGAAGGCCATTTCCCTGCGGGTAGCATGTTACCGAAGATTGAAGCCAGCCTATCGTTTATTGCCAATGGTGGTAAACGCGTGATCATCACCACCCCTGAAAAGCTACCAGAAGCCTTACGCGGTGAAACGGGAACCCATATTATTCAAGGGTAAGTTTCTATAATCTGGATCATGCGAATTTTTTGTTAATCGCAAATTGCAGTATCCCTCAGATCGTTTAATGACGATCTGAGTGGGTAAGTGTCGCTTAAAAACAGGAAATTCGACAGTAAATGGATATCACTAGGAGTTTCTATGAAAGCAGAAAAATCATCAGGCAGAAGAGAGTTCCTTTCCACCAGCGCTAAAGTCGCAGCCGCTTGCACTTTATTCGGCGCGGTATCGGGCTTTGCCTCCGCTCAAGGCCAAACTAGCCAAAAAGCAGGCCTATCTAGTATTACGGATAAACATTATTACCTCGATGACGTATTACTCGAAACTGGCTTTAATTATCAGGACTCAACGGTCGTCGGCACCCAAACCGCATTACATACGGTAGAAATCCGGGACGGTAAAATTGCAGCTGTTTTACCGAATAAACAGCATGCAGATGGCACATTAAATGCCTATAGTGCGCAAGGTAAACTGATGCTACCGGCCTTTCGTGACATGCATATCCACCTTGATAAAACCTTCTATGGCGGGCCATGGCAAGCACCACAGTCACGTGAAGGCAAAACCATCATGGATATGATCGCGTTAGAGCAAAAATTGTTACCTGAATTACAACCCTTCACGGAAGAAAGAGCAAATGCGCTGATCGCACTGATCCAATCCCAAGGATCAACGATTGCGCGTAGCCATTGTAATATAGAGCCCGTTTCCGGTTTAAAAAATTTAGAAGCCTTACAAAAAGTGCTTGGTGAACACCAACAAGACCTCACTTGCGAAATTGTCGCCTTTCCACAACATGGCTTATTACACTCCAAGTCAGAAGGTTTAATGCGTGAAGCCATGCAAGCAGGCGCTCATTACGTTGGCGGTTTAGACCCAACCAATGTAGATAGCGCGATGGAAAAGTCCCTCGATTCGATGTTCCAAATTGCGTTGGACTACAACAAAGGCGTGGATATTCATCTGCATGAAACGAGCCCAGCAGGCGTTGCCGCTATCAATTATATGATTAAAACAGTGGATGAAAACCGCAGCTTGCGCGGTAAAGTAACCATCAGCCATGCCTTTGCACTGGCAACACTCACCCCTGAACAAGCGGAAAAAACGGCAAAACAGTTAGCTGAGCAACAAATCACCATTGCCTCTACCGTCCCGATTGGTACACTGCATATGCCACTGAAAACCCTAAATAAAAATGGGGTATTTGTGATGACCGGAACGGACAGTGTGATTGACCATTGGTCGCCCTTTGGCCTAGGCGATATGCTAGAAAAAGCCAATTTGTACGCGCAGCTGTATACTCGCCCTGATGAGCTATCGCTATCCCGCTCACTTGCCATCGCAACAGGCAATATTCTGCCGTTAGATGAAAAAGGCCAACAAGTGTGGCCAGCTAAAGGGGATGATGCCAGCTTTGTGCTACTTGATGCATCTTGTTCCGCCGAGGCCGTCGCACGGATCTCACCAAGGTTCGCGACTTTCCATAAAGGCCATTTAGCCCACGGAATGATGCCAAAGTCTGCAGCATAATGATAAAAGAATAGCGCCTATAGGGGCTATTCTTTTATGCTTCGGTTAAATACCGTGGCCTTCTGTTTTTATTTGACACTCAATAGGTACTCGACAATGTCTCGTAAATTATGCCATTTCATCCAAACTGCATCGTGAATTGGCTGCTCTGTATACTGCTCGATAGCCGCTATCAACTCTAACATTTCCAGCGAATCAATATGGACATCACGGATCAACTCAGAATCTATCGTAAGGGCCTTTTCGATGCCCGAATAAGTCCGTATGAATTGAATTTGCTCTGAAAGCCATTGCCAGTGAATGTCTGTTTGTTCATTTTTCAATTGGTTTCTCACTCTGGTGTGGTGTAAGCGTCTTTCTTGCTTTGGTCACGCGTTAACGCACCTCTTTCAGTTAACGTCACTGGCTTACCCGTATTTGGAATATGTGAGTAAGTATCCACGACTGTTTTAACTGCTTCACGGTCGCCTTGGTAGATTGCCTTATCTGATGAATTACGGGTGAGTGCGCCATTTGCCGATAATGTCACCGCTTTTTGATCTTTTTGCTCTTTGAGTACCCAGCGGTTATTTTTGTCCTTTTGATAAGTATTAGGTGAAAACGTAGTTTCCTGCCTTGAAGGTGCTGAATAGTTCAGCTGCTCCTGAGCAATAGTATTTGATTTCCTCACTAATAAAGGCCGGGATTCCAAAAGGGCTTCTTGTCTTATTGGGTCTACATTAGGCTTTGTTTCTTTGGCTGCATCTTTTATCCCCGATAAAACATTAAACACTGTTGCTGGTTTTTTATTCATTCCATCCAGTGCCATATCATCTATCATTTGTTGACTAGCGACTTGACCATTTTCTTGATTGTTGCCTTCACCCTGCTGCTCTTTAGGATCTATATGTTTATCATTTGTATTTGTATTTGTAGTCCCCTGCGTCACATTATAGATATTGTTAAAGTTAACCGTTATAGGTTTAGTTGGCGAAGAGGGCGCTTCTTTGTTGTCATCAGGAATGCTTTCGTTACCACCATCCACGCTATCCTCTGGTTTGGTCTTTTTATCTGGATTTGGAGCTGCCGTATTTTCAGTCTTATCATCCGTTTTTATAGAAACAATTAACTCGCTCATAGTTTCAAGATACTGTTCCACCCCTAAAAATATATTATCTAGCTGTAAGTGTTTATCAACTGATCCATCAGACTTATGTTTTTTCAGCTGATTTCTCGATTCCATAATTAATTCATTTTTTGTGTTATAAAGAAAATTAACAAATAATTTATCGATCGGGAATTCTTCGATGGCTTTTTCAGTTAACAAAGATGTTAATTTTTCTTTAGCTTTAGGCTTAACATATTTATCAAAAAAACGTTGAGACAAATCATAAATATTTCTTTCACTCCAGATATTATTAAAAGGCATTGTTTCAAACACTTCTTTCAATGATTTAACCATCTGCTTAGTGTCTTTACCACTACTATTATTAACTTGCTTAATTAACTTTGCCATACAGTCTAATATATTTGACTTTTTAATTTCCTCATCAGTTAACAATGTCAAAACAACAAATATATTTTTAGAAATATATTGCAACTCTTTTTCTTCTAGACTGCCATCACCTCCTAAATTTTGGGTTTTGGTTATCATTTCCAAACTAATATCAGGGTATTTCTCGCTTAATAGCGATTTAACTATATTCGCCTGTAACTCCTGGTTATTAGGATGTAATTCTTTATTATCACCTGGAATATCATATGTTTTATTAATACCTTTTTCTTTGATAGGAAAAAGAGCTTCCTGGCCTGAATTATTAATTGCATTTATATTATTTGAAAATGAGTTTTTATTGCCAAATATAGGTGGTAATTGATTCTGACTTGGAATCGTTTTATCTATTTTCATTGCCACTCCTTATTTAAAAACATAGAGCGAAATTAAATTTATAATTTCACTCCATAAGTTAAATTTAAATTCTGACATTACATATTGACGTAGCCATTATTATATTGCTGTAAATCTTTATAGAGTTGAATAAGTAGCTGAGTTAAGGTTTCAAAATGGCTATTATCTTGTCGAAAGGTTTCTAATAAACGTGATACTGAGCTATTAATCGCATTTTTTTGACTATCAATGGCTGTTTGTAAGCTTTGGTATTCTTGTGACAAAATATCACTACCATCTTTATCCCAAGTTGCCGAAGAGTGGTTCAATGCATAAAAAATTTCTTTTACTGGCTTTAAATCTGGAAATACGCATAACTTTCCATCCATTCGCTCAATAATAAACCCTTGCCCTGATAATTTTTTTTCCCAAAAAGCATACTCTTGCTCAGTACCTTTTATCTCCATTAGCGGCTCAGCATTATCAAAATCAGGCTTCCATTTTCCAAAATATTCGCCAACACTTTTTCGGGCAGGTTTCTTTTTTTCTGCTGTAATACCATCAACTTCCCTGATTACACTCGTACCCGAATATTTCGCAACCATTTCATCCATAGCCCTTAAAGTGTCTTCTAATTTGATATGTATTTTACCATCTTCACCCGCCTCTATATAACGAGATAGCTTACTTACCATGGTATTCATATCTTGCATATATTGGGTTGATGCTTTTACTAATTCACCGTATTTTTTTTGGTAATTCGTATGAATATTATCAATCATTCCAGATAACCCATTTATATGCGAGCGGCCATCATTGAGAGTTTCCACTCTTCTTGTCGCTCTTAATGCCTTAGCCTCCGCATAAGTATCATTCACATATTTATTTTCGAGTTCCAGAGTATTCGCTCTAAGCTGAATCTCTTTAGGAGAATGATTTTTCTGTTGCTGCTGATAAGTCTCTTCTGGCACCGAATATTGAATTTGATTTAATTTATCAAGGATTTGTAGATAGAGCTGATGTGATTTATCAGACGCAGTTTTCTCCTCATGAATGGGAATTGGTTCTTGCTTTGTCGGAACCAATTCCGCCATCGGCTGATATTCAAAGAAACTATCTAGACTGCTACTATTACAGCAACCCATAGCTTTTAGCCTCTTACCATACTTTGCATTGTTCTTAGGCTACCTTCACGAATTTCACGTAAATGCTCTTGCATTTGTTTCGCAATATCCTGGCTCTTATCAATTTGTTTATCTTTATCGGAGTAAACTGAACGTGCAGTGTCTGCCACGGATTGTTCAATCATTTTATCCGCTTCTGCCGATTTCACATTAACTTGATTTGACGCTGTCGCTAATTGACCCGCGTTATCTGACATTCGAGAGGCTAGCTCTGCCACGCCCATTTGCACGCGAGATTTGTTCATGACTTGCTCGTGCTTTTCATGCTGTGACAGCCCCAAATCTTTCGTACGTTTGCTTGCTTCTTCAATTCTTTGGCTTGCAAGATTCTTTTGACTTTGTGTCGCTTGATTACTCAGCGTCACTGTTGAGCCATCTTTCCCCACTAAACTCAAGGTATTCGGTTTCGTTACATCGCTTCCCACGTTGCCATTTAACCCAGATAACTTACTTGCACCACTGATGTTTTGGTTTCCTGGTATTAAGTTATTTTTAATCGATTGGTGTTGTTGGCGCAGCCCTCTTGCTTGGAAAGCGCTGCCCGCAGCAGTAATCGCGAGAGAAGTAAAGAAGCCCATCATCGCGCCTTTAAATGTTTCTTTCCCTTCACGAATTGTTGAGTCTGCAGAAGCTTGTACCATTTTGGCATTTAATTGCAGAAATTCCGCACTAATACGCCGGTCTGAAATATTGATTTCTGCCATCACTTTGCGGATAATTTTCGACAGCTCCACCAGTAAATCATTACTAATAATTCCAACAAACGAGTTATTCTTAATACTATCAATAGGTTCTTGACCTTTATTACCACTATCAACCCGCCCTGAAGGTGAATCTTTGAAGAAACTACTGGCAATCAAAACTTGAACGGCTTGGGACATTTGTTTTAAATCAGCTTCATCTGGTAACTGAGCATCTCCAATAAGCTGTTCAATATGACTTTTCTCTTCTGTTAACACTTTGCCAATTGCCTGCTGAATATTTTCTGGCGTCAGTGTTCGGAAGGTATGAAGATCATCCAATATGGCTAACTTATCGGAGTTCGTTAACGCAGAAATATCCGCTAGCATCTGGTCATCATGTATTGAAAATTGAGTTACTTTTAATAATGGCTTGTCCATCTGCATCTCAGGCCCTGATGCCACGGTGTGCACATCATTTAATTGCACTCCCTGCAGTAAAGGAGTGGCTACTGCTTTTGTATTACTGTTAGTTACTGGGGAAACGTCACCAAAATTAACAGGATTACGACGTAAAACGGGATTACTTAGTTCTGATTGAATATTAAGACTCATTTGATAAATTCCTATATTAATTATGCAAAGCGGGCGGTTTTCAGTGTATTGGCTTTCACTTGACCTGAATGATTTAATGACGTCAGCATTCCACTGAACATTTCCTCAGATATCTCATAATGTTGAGACATGGATTTCAATAAGCTTTTTAATAATTCATCCAGCGCTTGAATGGTTTCATTGTTAAGCATCATCCCTGCAAGCATTTCTTTCATATCTCTAATTTGGCCCGCCGCATGCAAATTTAGCCCTCCGGTTGTCGCCGCATTCGCAACCGTTAATGCCGCTCCGGTTCCCTTCATTCCTACTTCGAGGCGAGCCGCTGCAACACTTTGAGTTTTAACCGTGTTTACGGTTTTATCTGAGTTTTTAGTGATACCCGTGACATTGTCAGTTTGGTCTGCGACTTTATCTGCCGCTTTCGCAATATCTTTCATGTCATCGGCTTTTTTAGCGACCTTAGTGGTGGTTTTTACGGCTTGCTGTAAGTCATCAATGCTATCTGCCAACTTGCTAAACTTAGTAAGTACTACCATGTCATCTGCCGATTTCCCTACCTTTCCGGCTCCATTTGCGATATTACCTAAGGCACTCATCAAACTATTTGGCATCGACTTAATGATGCTTTTCAATAATGTCCCTGCATTTTTAGCCAGCATTTTTACTACCTTGCCAGCAACATTACCGATGTTTTTCACAAAAGATGACATAGAAGCTAATGAGAGGGCTAGGAATGCGATTGCGGCCAAAATCATTCCAACAATACTCCCAATTTGTTTCGCTTTTTCCTCAGGAACACCAAAAGCCATCAACATGTCGGTAACAGCACTAGAAATTTCCGTTGCTAGCATCTGCATAAGGCTACTTTGCCCCGTTTCTTCTAAAACAATATCAGCCACTGAAATAGCAATACCGATAGCAGCAACTGCAAGCGTTAATGGTGCAGCGGCACCAAACGTCGCAACGGTGGCGATAACAGACACGGCAAGCATCACATAGCTAAAAATTTTACTGGCACAAGAGGCCGCTTTGTTTGCTTCATCAGCTTTACGCTGGGCTTCTTCCGCTTCTTTGGCCTTTTTATCTGAGTCTTTTCGGGTAGCTTCATTGATGGTTGCCATCACTTCTTCTTGCTCTTTCATATTACGAATCGAATCTTCATTCATCGATTTTTTCAGCTGAGCTGTTAGCATCGTGAGCAATGCCAGAGTGTTTTCCCATTTTTCACCATCAACCTCAACGCGGCGTGGTGCTGTTTCTACAAATTGATTGAGTTTCTTGGCATCTTCATTCGCGTCTTTCGCATAATTACCAGCTAACTCAAGCAAGTTATCAATTTTAGTCCCTAAACTGGTAATCTTTGTATTTTCCGCCTTAATTTGCAGGCTAATCTCTTCTTGGTTGCCGCCTTGCTGAGACTGAAGACTCGCTAAACGCTCTTTACTTTCAACACGTTCTTGTTTTAACGCATTAACTTCATTATTAAGTTCGCTGGCTTTATTCGTATTATTTGAAAAAGAATTTAATAAATCATTCCCTTTTTCTCGAAGTGAATTTGATTCTATATTCAACAATTGGAGACGATTAGCTAACTCACTAATATTTCCTTCATGTAATAATTGGCGTAATGTTGAAAGGCTCTCAACGAGTATTGAAGACGCGTTAAATCCCTTTTCCTTTAGTGATAATTTTTCCTCTTTTGCCGCGGCGGCCTTGAACATAACGGATAAATTGTTTTTGGGTGCCGGTAACTGTGGTGCGTTCTCAATGCGGCTACGCTTCATCTGCTCTATTGACGTTAACTCCTCACACGCCATTTCCAAAACCAATACCGACTTGAGGCAATCATCCCCTAATCCAATAGGATTACTGCCTTGTAGAAATGTATGAATATTATTTATTCGTTCATTACTTGAATTGGTAATTTGAACCATATAATTTCCTCTACTTCATATTAGGTTTTTATTTTCTAAACTTGTTTTTCTAGTTTCTTTTCCAATGCGGTTAAATAAGCTTGAGATTTATTTTGTAAATCAACATCGGTACTACTTTTTACAACGCTCTCAAAACAATGAATTGCCGCACTACTTTTTTTCATCATTAAATTACATTGCCCTGCATGAAAAAGTGGGCGGTAATCATTTTTCGCCAATACAAATGCGAGAGCATATAATTCAGTTGCTTTGTCATATCGCTTCGTTAATTGATAGACAGCCGCCAGCCCCATCACATAGTCTGTATTATAGAAATCATAAATACTTAAAAATCTAAAAAAAGTTTCTGCTTCTTTTAATTTACCTTGCTGATAGAATTCGTATGCATAGGAATAAATGCCATCCATTGTGCTCTGTGGGATCCCGTGAATATCTTTATAAGTCGCCCCATCCATTAATGCAGACGTGATATTATCAAGTAACCCTTCCATGTCAGCGCTTTGAAAACACTCTGTTTCCGTATTATTCATATATTTACCTTATTGTTGATATGCAATACATAACGCACACTTTATGCTTGCATCATAATTAACCCATTTAGTTCTTTCTTTAAAAAAACGATTTAAGTAATAAATAAATTATTAATTAAGAGTGCTATTGTTTTGTGAATCCATCTCATTTTCAGCCATTTGTTCCAACGCTTTATCAATATCGATGCCCATTTTTACTAATTCTATACGCATCAACCATGATATTATTTGCATAACATCCTCTAAACCTTTTTCATCGATAAAGCTGTCATTCTTATATGACCGCCATATTTGCCTTGCTAGGACTATATCTCTAATAACTGGAACACCTTGTTGCTTTGCGTATTTAATAATTGCTTTTGCTTGCAGGCCTTTACTTTTAGAAAATAAAAAAGGTAATGGTGCAATACTGGAGTCATAATAGATAAGTAATGCAATATGCGTTGGATTTGCCATTACAAATGTTGAATTACGGACATTTAATTTAACCTCTTCCGACAGTAATTCTTGATGCATTCCTCGACGCGCACTTTTTATATGAGGATCTCCCTCATTATCTTTATATTCTTTTTTTACTTCTTGCTTCTCCATTTTTAAATTCTTAATATACAAAAAGAACTCAGCTATTGCGTCAACTAATATAATTATTAGGGCAACCGCAAGAAAAACCACAATAAATGTTACACACAGGTCAACCCATTGACTAATAACCCCATTTATCATAGTTCGGTAGAGCATAAAAATATCTTTCCGCCAAACAATAAAAAAGACAAGTGTTGACACAATAAAGACAATCAAATACAGAATAGCCTTAATTAATTCTTTCAATGAGTTTAATGAAAATATTTTTTTAAAACCTGAAATTGGGTTTAATTTGGTAAAATCAATTTTTATTGCTTCGCTAGCCAATCTAAATCGACTTTGCAATAAAGAAATTATCGTACCAGATAAAAAACAAACAAATAGAACGGGTAAAACAATACTTAAAAATATTGTGAAAAATTGCCAAAGTAATGCATCAATTTTTATTTCCGTTGGAGATAAAAATATTTTACGCATTAACCCACCCAGTTCATATAAACTAGAGATGCCATCAATAACGAATGCACTTACTACTAATACAATTGCCGCAACACTATCTTTGCTCTTAAAACTTTGCCCTTTTTTAGCTGAATCTCTAATTTTTTTATCGGTAGGCTTTTCTGTTTTTTCAGCCATATTTATACTCGTAGCAATTAAGAGGAAATAAATACATCTCGTAGCGGTGAAATTGAAATCATGTTCACTAATATGTCAGGGACTTCATTATGAAAATAAAGTAAAAACACACAAAATGCGATGATTGATTTTATTGCCAAAGATAACGAAAACGCATTTAATTGAGGGCAAAAACGCGAATATAACCCTAGAGCAACCTCTGTAATAAATAATGTCACTAATATTGGTGCAGTCAAAACAACGCCATTAACTACCATCTTATTTAACCACTCCCCTAAAGGGAGGCTATTAAATGAAGTAAATCCATGAGCAAAGGGTAATAACTGATAGCTTTGTGCGAATATATTAGCGAGTTGATACATTCCTCCCTGAGCTAAAAATACCATACAAGTGATATGACTCAATAAGACCGCCAGCTCTGATGCTTCTGAACCACTTGCCGGATCAACAATACTACTAATAGTTTCACCCCGCTGTGTATCGATTAACTCGCCAATCACATTGGCTATCATAAAAGGCAAAGCTAATATCAACGCTAATACGAGTCCAATCGAAATTTCATAAATAAATACATCAACGAAGTTAATTTCATCCCATTGTATTTCATAAGAAGAAAAAAAGGGCCATAAACCTAACGCAATATAAGCCACTACGCAGTTTTTAATAATTCCACCATTGAGTAGTTTATTACTTAAGAAAGGCAATAAAAACATCACCGGTGCAATTCTTAACCAAGCTAACGCTATTTTTATCAACCCCTCTTGAAAGACAAAATAGAGTGAGGACATCAGCGATAGTATTTCTTGGTTCATCCGAATAGCCCAATAGCGGGGATCGCTGCACTTAAGGTTTCTAATGCAAAATTCATTACCTTATCGGATAACCAACCTGAGATCATAAATAGCGAACCAAAAACAGCTAATAATTTTATACCAAAAGGTAAGGTTTGCTCTTGAAGTTGCGTGACGGTTTGCAGCAACCCTACCAATAACCCCACCGCAGTCGCCACTATTACGGGTATTGCAGATAATATAACGATTAATAACATCGTTTTATTACTTAAATAAACAATTTGATCCATAATATTATTCGCTTTAGTGCTGCGCTAATTCAATGTACTGCATCACTAACCCTTTAGAAATTAGTGACCAACCATCAATTGCAACAAATAAAATTAATTTAACTGGAATAGAAATTGTCACTGGACTCATCATCATCATACCAAGTGCCAATAGAATACTGGAAATAACTAAATCAACCACCACAAAAGGTAAATAAATATAAAAACCAATTTCAAAGGCTGATTTAATCTCACTTAATGCATAAGCAGGTAATAAAGAAAACAGTGTAGCTTCGCCTTCATCAGCAGTCACATCCTCTTCACTTCGACCTTGTTGTATTGATTCAAAAAATGTTACTAACTGCGGATCTGAATATTTTTTCAAATAAGCTTTGTATCCCCCCAATCCATTATCAACAAAATTATCGATTGACTCGGCATTACTAAAATCAACATGCTCTTGTCGCATATGATTATTCACATCCTGTAATACTGGCATCATGACGAAAATAGAAAGCAGCAATGCAATGCCATTTAAAACCATGGTAGAAGGAACTTGTTGGACCCCCATTGCATTACGAACCATAATTAATACAATAGATATTTTTAAATAACAGGTTCCCGCAGCAATAATAAATGGTAGTAATGTAGAGAATGCGATAATCGCTAATAATGGAATTCCATCTGGTATTGTTGGCATATTAAACTCTTTTATCTCCCAAGCTTACAATATGCGTGATTTCTAAACCTAACTCATCACTATTGCCAATATAAATAAGCTCGCCTTCCGCAATCAGTTGTTTATTAGCATAGACTTTAACTTCACGCTCTTTATTCTCACCAATAGAATAAATATAACCAGGCTCCATTTTTGAAAGCTCATCGACAGTAATATCACTATGGCCTAAAACAAAGGTTAATTTGATATTCATTTCTTTTACATTAAAGGGGCGCACAATTTCTTGCACTTCATCTTCTTCAGAAAATACTAACTCTTCTTCATCTTCTGGTGCCATCAATTCTTCAATCATAAATAGTCCTTCTTCTTGCTTTTGAAATTGTGCTAGTACCTGCCCTGTAACAGACATATTTAACTGTAATTGTTGGATACTCAACACATCACGTAATTCTATGGTTTGTAAAAGTTTGGCGCTGATATAGCTATATCCTAATATCCAATCAGCTTGCAGTTTTAAATGACCAAATATCTGATTGGTTCGCTGCTTTTTTTCGAGCCCGTCAATTGGCTCTGCTAATAATACTTCTCCAAGATTCGCTTCTTTCGCAATTAACCAAGGCTGATAGTTGATGCGTATATCATCAACTATCTCGACAGATTCACAACGGAAATACTGGGAGAAAAATGTCATTCCAATATATTCAGAAGCAAACAGTTCACATAACTGATTTGTTGATAATGAATTCCATGCATAATGAACCAATTTAGGCCAACGATATTGACACCAACTTTCAACAGCAACTAATGCATTTATTTTTTGTGTTTCACTTACTAGCGATAGTTGGAAATAACGAATACTGCGGTTAGCTTGTTTTATTTGTACATTAACTGGGTAACATTGCTGCCAAATTTTAAGTTGTTTTTCTTGAGAGCTGATCCGTCGAATCTTCAACATAATTAATCTTCTTCTTGCGGTTGGTCATGCTGCTGTCGGTTTCGATGCTGCTGGCGCTCATCTTCACGTTGAATATGCACACTAGTTTCATGGTTCAATAAATGCTTATTTTCATTCAATGCCAATTGAACTTCTTGACTCGCTGTCGAGGCAACGAACTCCCCTTTAGATGCTAATTCAAATGTCACTGATGGGCTACTTTGCCACTGGTTAAAGGTGTAAGTGAGACTACGAGATACCGCTTTCAGCTGTTTGCTTTCGCCTAAAAGTGGATTATTTTCTATCAGCTCTGGTATTCGGTGCACCTCTTGCTTCGGCTGTGTAGCTTGTACTGGCTCAGACGAGGACATCGCCCCATTAAAAACCGTTGTCATAAAATTGGTAGGCGACTCCATCTCTTCTACAGATGTAGTTTGTGGAGAAACCATCGTATCTTGCGTTGTGTCAGAGAAGTTATTTGTCGCGTTTTCAGGTAATGAAACCCGTTTTTTATCATATGAAGAAGAGGTTTCCGATGATGCAACTGGCTGTATAACTAGCTTATTTTCTGTAAAAGGCTGTTCGTCAATATGAGGATGGCTAGCAGGTTCAATTGCATGTTTAATATGCTCTTGCCCGGTTTTAATCTGCGGTTTTAACTCTTTTGATGTTGGCTCTAAAGCACTCTTAGATGCTAACTCCGCCAACGAATTTTCCATATTGAGCTGGATCTCATCACTTAATTGAAATTTACTTTTTCCGTATTGACCTGAATGGTCGTTAGCCTTCCCCTTTTCTCGCTGCTGAATGTCCTGTAATGGAAAGGCAACCATCATAGTGTTAAATAACGGAGTCTCATCTTCATCGACAATATTTTGTTCAACTGGAATAGTCGACGTCGCCGACAGGTTATTATCAATGTCTGATTTATTTAATATATCGATAAGATCAACGGCAGGTGTGCTAGTAATGTGACTAATATTTTCACTATTATCCTCCGTAAATACATAGTGACTGATTAGTGACTCAACTCCTTTAGTGTTGAATTCTTTATTTTGACCTGCTGTCTGGATGCCTTCATCAATATATGTGCTCTCTTTATATGTAATAATCCCCTTAGCTAAATTACTTAATTGCGATGTTTGTTGCATAGAAGGAGGGGCTACAGTTAAGAACGGAGATGCATCCTTTTGCTGATTCTTCTTCTTCTTATGTTCGAAGAGCACCAACATATTTTTGTCGTTCGCTGCTTTTGCCATTCTTTTAGCTATATTGTTATGGCTAAATTCAGTGGTGCTATATGTTGATGATATGCCATTTTCTTCGGCCACCACACGATGTGTATTTTCATATGAGCTCGCTTTTGTTACTGACATGTACGAATAATTCCTCAATTTCATTTTGTTGCTGAAGCTCTGATTTTAACCTTCTTGCTATACGTTGTTGCTTGAGATAATTTCGGAATTTCTCGCACTTATTACGTAAAATAAAAACACGTTTAGCAATTTCAGACTGCAATATTTTATTTTTTGATATTTCGACTGATAGGGTTTCTATTTGAAATTCAAATTGGGCAATTTCCGCTAAAACCACCGCCTTCAATCGCTGCCTTTCCCAAAAAGCGGCTCGACTTAATTCTTCTGATTTTTCATAAGATGCGGCCTGTATCGCCAAAACTGAAATACGCTGGCGAATATCCATACATTGTTGTTGCTGTTGCTTTATTATTGAATTTAATTGCGATTGTTCTTGTAATGTCCGGTCAAAACGTCGCTCAGTTAAAACCAATAAATTAGAGATCATTAAGATGCCAATTCATTGAGAATACTTAACATGTTGTCGAAATTCATCGGCTCATCCATGGCTTGTTTTAAGAAGCCTTCAATTTGCTCTTTTTTATCTAAAGCTCGGTCATTTTCATGGCTTTCACCACGTTGATATTCCCCTAGCTCAAGATAAAGCTGAATTTGTTCAAGCCTTGAGATCATGTCACGCAAATCAATTGCACACCGGCGATGCTCTGGAGTCGTCACCTTTTGGAATACGCGGCTAATACTGTGTAAGATATCAATCGCAGGATAATGCCCACGTCCTGCCAATTTGTGGCTCAAATAAATATGACCATCCAGAATTGAGCGAATTTCATCACCTATCGGGTCAGCTTCTTCTTCGCTTTCTAATAACACCGTATAAAAAGCAGTAATCGAGCCATGCTTTAGTTGCCCTGGTCGCTCCAATAACATAGGAAGCTGTTCAAAAACAGACGCAGGATAACCACGCCTAGCGGGTAGTTCTCCGGTAGCCAAAGCCACGTCACGCAACGCTCGCGCATATCGAGTCATTGAATCGACGTATAACAATACATTACGGCCGCTATCACGAAAATATTCAGCAATCGTAGTCGCAAGCAACGCGGCATTACATCGCTCAATCGGTGGGCTGTCTGAAGTTGCATAAATTAAAATTGTCTGTCCTGCATGGGGTGACTCCTTTAACTCTTCAATAAATTCAATAACTTCCCTACCTCGCTCACCAATTAAAGCAACGACATGGATATCTGCATGAGCATGGTTGATGATCATGTTCATTAATGAGGTTTTACCGCTACCTGCGGCGGCAAAAATACCAATACGCTGGCCTAAGCCACATGTCAGTAGGCTATCAATCGCACGTACCCCTGTGACCATCGGCTCAGAAACAGGTCGTCTCTGTGTCACGCTCACAGGCGGACTATCAATGCGTAGTAATTTTGTATTCAGCAACATTGGCTCAGAAATGTCTTCACACAACGCACCAACCTGCTCTCCTGCCGCATTAAAAATTTTACCCGCTAAATGTTCACCCACTTCAAATACGAATGGGTAACCGCTCGGACGAATAACCACTTCTCGCGTTAAACCTTGTGCGCGACCGATTAAACTCAGTACTGTGAGCCCCTCTTTAAAACCAACAACCTGCGCTCTCGCAATAATATCGGGCTGCGTAAGAGAACGCTCAATAAAACAAATTTCACCGATAAAAACACCCTGTAAAGGCGCTTCAATTAGGCATCCATGAATGCGCGCAGGATGCGCGCAGAAATCGAATAACTTCATAATGGATTACGATAGCTGAGCACTAAGCTCATTTGCACGCTCAAAGAATTCTTCAAAACTATCTGCAAATAATTGTATATTATTTAAGGCTGATTCTTTTAAAACCGCAGAAAGAACATAAGCATCATTCACAATATTCAATGCAGGTTGGCCTGGATAAAAATTATTTGGTGGGTATTCTAATAATGATTTTAATAAGAAGGAGCTAGTTGCATCTAAATGGCTATAGTTACAGTTTCCTAAACTACACCAAATAATAATATCGTCTGTAGATAGGTCAATATTAATTTCAGCAAAACCATTCATTTCAAACTGAATGTTAGAATGACAATCTAACTGAGAGTTAACTAGGTCACTACGTCCCATAGTGTTTAAAAATTCATTAAGCATTTCTATAAATCTATATTTCATTGGGTGATCCTTATATTTTTAATATATTTTAATTATTCAATATTTTTAGTTATATTGAATTCAGTTGCTTTATTTGTTAATAACGTCAATTTTTTGATTATATGGTTTTAACCACATTGACCTTGACCATCTCAGAAACTTCATTAAAAGAAAGTACTTCTAACTCAGGAAAACGACCTTCTAAGATTTTTTTGACAAAACGACGAATGTCAACAGGCACTAAAATATTTACATCTCTGACTGATAGGTAACTGTTTTCTAAAGCGAGTTCCGCAGCTTGTATCAACTCATTGGTTTTTTCAGGCTCAAGATGTAAATACATGCCACCTGAAGCCTGCCTGATCCCTTGACGTATCGTGTCTTCTAGCTGTGAGTTAATCATGAGGACATTCAATCGCCCATCTACAGAAAAACGAGATGAAATATAACGCGCCATTGAACTTCTTACATGTTCGACTGACATCAAACTATCTTTTTCTTTTGGTACCCACTGCACTAAGGTTTCAATAATCAATTTCATATTACGAACTGATATTTTTTCCATTAATAAGCGTTGAAAAACTTCGGTGACTTTTTGTACCGTAGCATGGCGATAACACTCTTTTAGTAATTCAGGGTATTTTCTCTCAAGGTCATCAAGTAAATTTTTCGTTTCTTGAATACCAAAAAATTCATTAATAAATCTCAACAGCAAGGTACTGACACAATCAATAGCCTCTGTTACGTCATCACGAGCCATTAAACCGAGCTGTTCAATATTCGTGAGGTCTTTTTGTTCAAACCACGTGCTCACTGAGCCATATTCATCCGTAAACTTTGTCAATGTCATACCAAGATATTCAGGTTCATCATTGATAGTCAATAAACGATATCCATGAAAATAGATATCATATTCTCCTGCTTTGATTTCATTAATTAGTATCACTATTTTATTTTCAGGGATTATTGGTGAGTAATTAACAGCAATATCCGGTATCCTATATCCATAACGAATAAAAATATCTTTTTTCATTCTGGATAGAAATTTATTTTGCTCTAAATGTTGTTTATATTTTTGATTAACCGAAATAATAATTGGTAATGTTTCTGGAATATATTCATCTTCAATATCACTATTTTCTCTTTGAGTTTCACCTTCCGTCACATCTGGATTAATGATTTCAGCTTCACCCTTAACTATTTTTTGCTTATCTTTTTGCTTTTTAAAATATCTGAAAGCAAATAACCCAATAAGAAGCCCTGATAACAGTAAAAATATAATGGTTGGGAAACCCGGTAAAAACCCCATGGAAAGTACAATAAGTGCTGTAATTAAAATCGTAAAGTCATTCGCAAATAGCTCCGAAACAATATTTTCACCTAAGTTCTTATCATTACCCCCCACTCGAGTGACAATAAAACCCGCACTGATAGAAATAAGTAGTGCAGGTATTTGTGCGACTAAACCATCACCAATCGTTAACAACGAAAAAGTATTCAGAGCAGTTGAAACATCCATTCCCTGCTGAGCTGTACCAACAGATATCCCACCAATTAAATTAACAAAAATGATGATAATACCCGCGATCGCATCCCCTTTAATGAATTTCATCGCACCATCGAAAGAACCAAATAGCTGGCTCTCTTTTTCGAGATCGCCTCGCTTCTCTTTAACTCCCGCCTCATCAATCATACCCGCCCGTAGGTCGGCATCAATACTCATTTGCTTTCCAGGCATTGCATCAAGGGAAAAGCGTGCAGCGACTTCAGCAATACGTTCAGACCCTTTAGTAATAACAATGAACTGTACAATGGTGACAATCGCAAATACCACCATACCAACGACTAAATTATCTTGAATAACAAATTCACCAAACGTTGCGATAATATCCCCAGCATCGGCTTCTAATAAAATTAAGCGGCTAGTACTAATTGATAAAGCAAGTCGAAATAGCGTACTAATAAGTAAAATAGATGGAAACGACTGAAAATTTAGGATCCGAGTGATATAAAAAGAACTCATAAAAATCAGTACTGAGATCATAATATTTAAGCCGATCAATAAATCGACCAATATTGTGGGTAATGGAATAATCAACATCGCAATAACCATAACCATGATGATTAATACCATTAGCTCTGGACGATTACGGACTTGTAATAAAAATCCGGTTATATTTTTCATGGAGTAATTTTCCTGTCGCACTATGGCTGTCGGTGTAGTATTTGCTCTTGTACCATAATTTGGTCCATGAGTATTTTTAATTGTTCGATACATTGCTCTCTTGCTTCCATTGACCTAAATACAGTCGTAGGAATAACTGTAAAAGCCAGCAATAAGAGTTGTAAAAATCTGCCGCGCATATCTGAAGTCATGACTTTTAGCTCCTCAGAAATAAAAGTTATGACTGCTGTTTCAAAACCAACTTGGCTACGAATACCATGGGTAAATAATTGACTCAGCTCTTTTGCAAGTTTTGATTTATTTGAGTTTTCATTGAGCCGAAAAAAGCCGGATTGAAAGAATTGCTGGCAGAACACATAATCTAATGATTGCAGTTCTCGTAATCGGCCTATGCGATTAAAAAAAACACTAAATGCACTAATATTTAAATCACCCAAAGGTAACGTTTGTAAATCACAAGCAAGGGCACGACCAAGGTAACGCATTATATTTTCACGCTCTTGGATATCCATTTCTTCTACCCATTGTTCATATAAATAAACAACCGGCCCGTCATAACTGATAAATTCACGATATACCGTACGTAAATCACCAGAACTTAACTTAAATTTCTTAGCAAATGCTTTTGCGATTAACGCAATATTAATACCAGCTTGAGCACTCCGTTTAGTGTCTTCTGCCTGTAGTAATTCCACTAAAGCTTCAAGGTTATCAATTTGTTCTTTTTTTAATTTTTTCCGATTGATTAATGCGGCAAGAAGCATTAACAGGTCACTCGGGTCAGTAAAAAATTGTAGTAAAAATGCTCGTAACTGTTTTGGGGTCATTAACTGTTTATTAAGTAACCCTTCTATATGCAATACTTTGTCATCCGCATCTTTATCTAAGATGCGTTCAGAAAATTGCATCCACTCTTCTTCACTGCCCTTTTTAGAACTTCCTCGACGCACATGGCTTGCAGCCAACATCGACATTGATGCATATTCACTAGAGCTATCAATAACACCCGCGCCACGAGCTACTTCATCAGAGTCATCACTACTACTCACTGGTGTACGACTTTTGTTTTGAGTGTTAACTGAAAAACGGTTATTAAAACTCAGTGGGGTTATTGCCATGACTCACTCATGTATTGTTGAAGGAATTGAACAGTACCGTGCAGCTGACTATCATGGTTGCTGATCCGCGTCTTTTCGGAAAATTGTCGCCCATCCCATCCTTCATTTTCATCCAATAAACGCGGTTGGATTAGAAATAAACGAACCATCTTCTGCTGATTAGTTGATGAATGGCTAAATAATCCTCCCACATAAGGAAGATCGCTTAAAAAAGGAATTTTGCTTTCATTTTCAACATATTGTTCACGTGTATAACCGCCAATAAGCAAACTACTGTCTTTCGCAATACGCGCAACTGTGTTAATGCTAGTTCGGTTAACGGCAGGTAACCCTTCTACGCTGGATGTTTTACCCATGCTGTCGCGATTTTCTGCGCCATCTTCAATATTGACTTCCATTTCAACGTTATTACCCGCAGAAATACGTGGCATCACACTCACCATGGTGCCATAAGTGACTTGTTCAAGAGTCGCAATGCGTTCACCTTGTAATTTGGCGTAAAAACTGGTGTTGTTATCAAATAAAGCGGGAATATTTTCTTGGGTTAATAGCACTGGACGAGAAACAATGTGTCCGTTACCTGTCTTATTTAATGCATCAATCTGTAATAGGAATTGCTGGCTGTTCGATAATGTACTGCGATTAAATGATACTGACCCCGTTCCCGTATTAAATGTGCCAACTTCCCAATTCACACCTAAATTATCTAATTCAGATCGCGTAATATCAATAATCCATAATGACAGCTCCACTTGGCGGCGACGCATATCCAATGTATTCACCAGCTGTCGAACATAACGAATTTGTTCTTGGCTTCCTTTAACAATCAAACTATTACTGTCAGGATGTGCCACCAGAGAAAATGCACTATTAGTGGACCTTTTCGTTACCAACTGGGACTTATTCGCAGAAGGTAGTGAGTCACCAATTGGCGCGTCCATCAATTCATCAATTGAATCGCCTGTTGAGTTAATAGCTACCGATGGAGGCTGGATAGTTAACGTTTCATCAATTTCGGCCCCATTTTTAAATAAGTTATTAATCACATTCAGCAAGCCGGGGATCGTAATATTTTGTCCACGTAATGAATAACTTCTATCAGTTACGGAGGCGTGCTTTAGTGGAATAACCGCAACTTCACCACTAGACAATTCCTCTTTCCTAATTTGTTCCGCAAGGTATAAAGAAGCCGCTTTAATTAATTCAATATACAGAGGTGGTCCAGAAACAAATAATAACCTTTCTCCTTCTTGTGAACGTACAGGAAAACGTGAGTCATAAATGCCGTTTCGTTGAATATAATTAAGCAGCTGATTGCTGCTGACATTATTCGTTGGAATAATCGCGCTACGCATTTCGCTATTATCGTAGACATAGATACTAGCACCATCGTCATACCACACTAGCGCAATTCTCCGAGCTAACGCTTTAAACATTTCATCTGCATTAGCCAAATTAAAATTACCCGTTACTTTTTTTTGAGAAGCTAATTTACTAAGAATAATCGGTTTATTTAAACGCTCAGCGACTGCATCAAACACCTTACCTACCGCAATGTTATTTGCGACAAATGTATCGTGATTTCTTGACTGCGTGACTGGCTCAGCCACAATAACTTCTGCTTGTGCCGAATAGTAATTCATACTCAGTAAAAAGAGTGTTAACCCTAACACTCGATTTTTTTTACTGCTCATATAATGTTGCTCCAATGTGCCTAATTTCTGATGGAGTTAGACCTAACTCTTTTTTAATATCATTAGTAAAATGAGATGCTGAGCAATAACCAGCTTCCAGCCCTACATCTAATATTGAGTCATCACTTTCTATTAGCTGTAGAATTGCATTAGCCATACGAACACTCATAATTTTTCGCTTTGCCGTTTTATTAAAGTTTTCTCGATAAAGCTGCCTAAAATAAGAGGCTGATATACCATAACGCACACATAACTGATTAATATTGGCATTCTTGTCATCTTGAGCAGAAGTAAGAAGAAATCGCATCATGCCATAGGCTTCATATCGTCTTAATATTTCACACCAATTATCAAATACAGGATGATTTCTAATAATCAAATCAATAACTATATTTTTAATCGAGATATTTAATGAAAAATCTTCAGGTAATACAATAAATTCGTTTTGGCAACTTTCATCCGTTTTTAGTTTCTCTTTTTTAGAGAGAAATGCTTGCCCTGTCGCTGTGTCAATAATTGCTAAAATTTCAACTAATTCTGACAAATCCATTTTGTACACATGCCAATGTGATTTATCTATTGACTCCCACTCATTCTCTTGGCAGATAAATATAGACTGATTTTCGATTGAAATATTTAAATTTGAATATAGAGATTTATAAAAAAAAGGCGTTGCATTCTTATTGGGTATAGCCAAGACCAATTTATCCTGCAAAGAAAAGCAACAGCCTCTACTTTCTAATAATGTAGCAATATCTTTGTTTGACATTATATAGGCCTTATTAACGTAATTTTGTGTACACAGAATGAGCGATAAATAAGAATTCCTCAAGGGAATACTCTGGAATCCTTCATACTTTTCATTTCAAATTAAAGGTGTGAATGAATAAGAACAATTCAACTGACAAAATAAATATTTCTTGTTTTACTTGCGGCCAATAACGACCCAATAAATCCATAACTAGAATGAAATTAATTCCATGAGATTATTTTTATGAGTGATACAAATAGCCAAACATGCATAATAAAGATTGCTAGTGGCCCTATGACTGGCCAAGAATTAATGGTTAATACAGATAACAATCTTATTATCATTGGTGACGGCTTAGAATACAAAACTGACATCAATGATGATGGATTTACAACTTACCAAATCCCTAGCGATGGTATTGCTTGTGAATTTTCAATTATTACAGCGAATCAACATACTGAAAGTGGTATGGCAATTCGGCTAAATGATAATGGGTTAAGTACTGAAATCCCTATCATTCTTCAGCAATTACTTTTGGCTGATATATTTCCTATTGCAATAAAAATGCAAGATACCGATTGGCAAAGCCCCCAAACGCTTGAAGACGTATTAATCTCGGAAGTGAAAGATCCATTACCTATCATCGAATCTAAAATAAAAAAATCGACCAAGGAAAAACAAAGTTTTTTTAATAAACAAACGATGTTGGTCTTTTTCTTTACTTTATTTTCAATATTTATTGCTTACGTTACTTTCCAATATATTCCTACCCAAAGTGCTGAGAAAAATGTAAAAGCATTAGAATACATACTTCAAGGTAGCCATTATCCTATTACTGTAACTCAAAGTGTAAATAACGAAAGCCTCATTGTAGTCAAAACACAAAGAGATGCTGATTGGAGTATGCAACGCCTAGTCAAAGCTAAATACAATGAAAAATTCTCAATTAAAATAATAAATAAACTCGAAAAAGAAATTGAAAACAAAATCATTGAAGTATTTCCAGACACATTAAAAATAGATCTTAGCAATCCCTGCAACCCTAAAATAACCACTATAGCTAATAATATATCAACTGATACAGAGGAGAAAATAGACAAACTATTATCTAGCTACTTCCACTGCTACATTAAAAGTGAAATAAAACAGGTTATTTTTGGTGAATTATTACAAAAAGCAGAGTTGGGATTAACAGAAAGTAATGTTCAATGGCGTAAAATTACTAAAGATAATAAAGTTATCTTTATAATAAAAGACAGTTTAGATGACAACCAAACTGCCTCGCTGATTAACTTTACGAATTCATTTTATAAACAATGGGGAGAAAACCATATCCAATTCTCCATTTCCCTTGCAAATAATACTCTTGTGGGAAAATCATTTGTCACCAATGCCAATGGTTATATTTTACTAGGAAACAATCATTGGTTTTTAAATTCAATCAGTTTTTAACTTAACAAAATATTAATTAGTATAACTTTACAGATAAAGAGGAAACAAAATGGCAGATATAATTACAGGCTTAGATAATGGCCGTTGGGTAAGCTCCAATTTAGAAATCGAGGGAAAAGATAAAGATGACCTTGGTATGATCTATCGAACCTCAGCAAGTATCAGTGCTAAAGCTAAACAATTTGGCAATGAGTTAAATGCTTTACTCTCTAGCCCTACTTTAGAAGTCGATAACCCATTAGTATTGGCAAAAATCACCGCCATGAGTGGTAACTATAATATGGCACGCCAATTACAGAGTAACTTTATGAAATCAATTAAAGATACTGACCAAGCCATTATTCGTAACGTTTAATTTTTAAGAGCATTATTTAATATAATGCTCTGCTTTATTTAGGAAATAATTTATGTTAGCTATTACACCACATTTACTGCTTACCACCCCAACAGAAACAACATCCGTTCTCCCATCATCTCTTCCGATTGAAGACAAAGTCAAAAAGCTATTTGCTGAATACACCGCAACCGCCAGCCAAGAAAAAAAAGCATTAACTGAGAGTGTAAATAATATTGACCCAAGTAACCCTGCCGAATTACTACAATTTCAAAATCGTGTCGGTAATTACAGCCTGACGATGAACATGATTAGTACACTGACGCATAAAAGTGTCTCTGCGATTGATACAGTCTTAAAAGCCCAATAAACCATGAATATTTTAAAGAAATTTATCTTGATTGGGTTTATTAGCTTCTTAGTAGGTTGTGATAACCAGTTATTACTCAGTCAGTTAAGCCAACGACAAAGTAACGAAGTATTAGCCATACTACAAGAGCATGGTGTTGAGGCTACGCGTAAACAAGATAATAAAAGTGGGGATTCCATTCGCGTTCAACCTAGTGATTTTGTTATTGCAGTAGATTTACTGCGTCAATATAACTTACCATCAAAAGAACCAATAGAAATCATTCAAGCATTCCCCGGTGATTCTTTGGTGGCATC
This sequence comes from Providencia huaxiensis, assembly GCF_002843235.3. Taxonomy (NCBI): domain Bacteria; kingdom Pseudomonadati; phylum Pseudomonadota; class Gammaproteobacteria; order Enterobacterales; family Morganellaceae; genus Providencia; species Providencia huaxiensis. The sequence continues at coordinate 3,985,554 of NZ_CP031123.2, read as the reverse complement.
GCCACAAGCAGAACGTACTCGTTTACTTTCTTTAATTGAACAACGCCTTGAGCAATCACTGCTCACCATTCCCGATATTATTAATGCTCGAGTTCATGTCAGTTATCCATTGAATGGTAATAATCCGACCAAGCAAATACAAAATGTATCTAGCTTGGTTACCTATTCTGGAAGTGAAGATCCTCAGATGATGATGCATAAAATTAAACTGTTTCTAACAAACAGTTTTGCTGAAGCAAATTACGATAATGTCTCCGTTGTCGTCGTCAACCGGCCACCATTGCAATATCAAATTAAATCAGAACCGGAATATACTTTTAATCCAATCATAATCAGCTCAATTATCGCTGCGATTATCATTCTGTTGACTATTTTACTATTACTGTGGCGCCAGCTAAGTAACAAAAAACCGACAACTAATCTAGTGGAGAAACCTGCTGATGACAGCGCTGAATAACCTACTCATTGCACAAGGAAACATTTTCCTCGCCCCAGGCTGCTATTTCCATAGCGAATTTAATGGGGTCGGATATAACGACTTTCCTCCTTTACTGCAACGTAAACATAACCAGCAATTGATTCTGCAATACTCATTGCCTTTACCCAATGAGAAAACCCCCTTATTACCCAAAATATTATCTGAACATTGGGCTTTACTACCGGAGGTGGCGTTAGGCTTAGGGGTTCTGTTACACGCCGAACCTCTCCCTTGGTGGGTTGAACTTTCCAAATACCGTGTATTACATACACGATTAAGTCGCCCACTTTGGCAGTCAGAAAATCAACCCACGACTTCACCACAGGTATTAACGGCCCTTGGAGCACAACAATTATTGATGTGTTTAGCCCCCTTTGGCGCCGCTTACACTCTTCGAGCTAAATATATGTTTAGCCTTGAAACTCAGCAACTTATACCTTCATCGGTAAAAACGATGCTACCTTGGAATACTATTGAAGAAACATGTCGATATGTCAGAGAAAACACCCCCAAATGTTAAACAGACGATGTCTGAGAAAGTCTTGATCAAATACCAAGCATTGAGTGCCGATAGATACCACAAAACTATCACTCAATATGCTCAAAAAAAGGCAAGTGAACATTACCAACAAGCAGAACAACAGCAAGAAGCGCTCTACCAGACGGCTTATCAACAAGGCTATAACGACGGTATCAAACAATTATTAACGGATGTTATTAATGCGATAGAGACCAGTGAAATTCAGTACCAAGAAAATACCAGTCAAAGCAAAGAGCAGCTGATGAAAATATTGAATGATATTTTTGGTGATAACCATCTACAAGAGGCGGTTGCAGCTTATTTTAAAAAGCAATACGCAAAAATAGCCAATACTACATTACACCTACCTGCGAAAATGCAAGCTCGTATTGCCAAAAGTGGTTCTGATATGAAAATTTCAACCACTGCTGATAACACAATTGCCTTAGAGGTTGATAATAAAATTACCTATTTCTCCCCTATTACTGCCTCTAAAAATATTATTCCTCATGTATTTTCTGTTCCAACACAATGCAACATTTTAAAAATGCATAGAAAGGCCTATCAAAACTTGATAGCAACAATAAATTCAATACAGGAAGAACACAAAGATGCTGACTGATCTACAAGCTAAGGTTATCACTCCTCAACACAATGAATCTCAAATTCATCCTGAGAATACTCAAAGTAAAATGAATTCATTATGGCAAGGAAAAAACATGGAACGCCAAAACACGTATCAATCCAGTGAAAAAATAGACCTATCTCCTAAAGAAATAAATAAAATTAACAAATTTATTGATGAGCTTAAATCAAAAGGGGATGACAAAATATTTTTTTCTCATGTATTTAAGACTATGATTACATTGGGTAAAGATGAAAAACAAAACTTTATTGCGGGTGTTAGCCAAACATTACAGTCATCAAGTGATCCTGAGCTCTCCTCACTGAATAAAAAATTTAAGCGCTCACTCAACCATTATATGTCTATCAGTTTGATGAGTATTCCTCTCAACAACCAAATTCGTCATAATATGACTAATATTAGTTTAGAAGGGAATGATGATGAGGAAGACGAATTACTAATCTGATAATCAGCTCCCCTACCATTCTCATCTTACATTTATTATCCCTCGACTAATATTTATAGGTTTAGTGTATTTTATTAATATTCTAAGCCTATTTATTTGGTAAAAATAAGAAAATATAAAAAATACAAATAAAAATTGATATATACAACCTCCGAATATAGTTTAAATTCACCTCATCAAAACATATGAGTCCAATATCAAAAAACGATTTTATTTTTTAAATATCTTATCCAGCTTCGCTTTTTGTATTGACATATATTTCATCGATAATCAGGATAGATATAAATTATGACCGATTTATCAACAGTACAAAATTTTATGAATAATATTGACTATAATGAAAAGGAATCAATGATCCTCTTATCTGGGAATGTCGTATATGACCCACTGAAACGAACTCTCTCTCGTGAAAAAAATGTCGTTAACCTTTCCGAAAATGAATCATGCCTACTTAAATTATTATTAATAAAAACAAATAGCAAAAGAGAAGTCATGTATGAAATCTGGGAAAAAAGAGGCACGATCGTGACTGAAAGTAGTTATTACAAGCTTGTCAGGCAACTGCGACAATCCTTTAAAAAAGTCGATCTTGATGAAAATTTAATTATGACTTTACCTCGTATTGGTATTTTATACACCGGAGAAAAATCAGAAATGCCGATACTCTCTAAATATAACACAAAAAAAATATTTATTCCTATATACGATATTTTCTTCAAAAAATGTTTATTCGTTCATCACTATAATTAAATTTTGCTAAAGAGAAATTTTAATGTTAAATATTAACTCCGTTCTATCAAAAAAACATTTTTTTTCATTATTCATAATTTTTATGACCTTCATGCTATCTGCTTGCAGTAATACTTTAATGAATTACTTTACTCATACCCCCACTTACCATATCAGTGGTAATATTTATTCACACTCTTACGATATTCCTGAAAATGCTATAGTTACGCTGTCATTGACCTCAATACAACAAAATGAAAACAGTGCAAAGTCTAATCTGGATTACAGTTTCAAAACACAAAGCACAGGACGCAGTATCGCATTTACAGTCACTCTTCCTGAAGAATTTCAATCCAAACGATATACCTTAGGAATGAGTGCACGAATTGAAAAAGATGGTGAATTAATCATGATGAGTAATAAACTCAGCCCCATACCTGAGAATTTATCTGAAGTAGTATTACTTCCTGTGTCCACGATTCAGCCATAACGTTGGTTACTCAACCTCACTCAGTTGGTTCTTCTAATAAACGCGGAAAATCTGCCACTGAGCTTTCAATGGCTCGCTTTGCCAAACTGCCTAATGCGTTAAATAACTGCTCAGCCTCTAGCTCTGGCAAGTCTGCTGATAAATAATCATTCCACTTATCTAGTTTACAATTTAGCTCATTCACAATCGTTCTGCCGAGGGGGGTCAACGAAACATGATAAACCCGTTTATCGACTAAGCTATTCGTTTTAGCAACCCACTCCTTAGCTAAAAATTTGCTCACACCTCGAGTTGTTACTGATTTATCCACAACCATCGCTTTGGTGATTTGCTCTAGGGTTGATGCATCATTTTGATGAATATGTAAAATCATCAAACACTCAATTGCATTGATGCCGTAAGGCTCTCCCATCCATTTCATATAATGGTGAGCTGCCCGGCTAATCACCCCAAATACTCGAGCCTGTTCTGTACGCATAACGCCTCTTTAGTTGATTTTATCAACCAATTAGTGAATAATCACACTGACTTTAGTTGATTTTATCAACTAAATACCTTTTTAACACGCCAAATTCACTCATATTCTATGTCACAAATAATAAGTTTACTGAATTTCTTGGGATTTAACCCAGCACGCTTTCGCTTTGCTGCTATTACTGCTTGTGCATCAATTGCCGCGTTGTTTATCGCGCAATACTTAGAGTTGGTTCATCCTCAATGGGCAGCCATGACTGTCTGGGCTTCTGCCCAACCTTGGCGTGAAAATTTACTGGAAAAAAGTTGGTGGCGTTTTGCAGGAACGGTCTTTGGTGTACTTGCCGGCGTCGTTTTGATTCAACTTCACCTTATTCACCCATTACTATTTATTATAGGGCTCGCGAGTTGGTTAGGTATTTGCAGTGGTATTGGCCAATTACAAAAGGGCTTTGTCGCTTATGGCACTTTTCTAGCGGGTTACTCCGCTGTGATGGTGAGCATGTTGAGCGTTCACATTACTGACAATTTATTTATGGTCGCTTGGGATCGGCTATGGACGATTTTGGTTGGCGTTCTCTCAGCCGTGATTTTCAATTTTCTTTTTACGCCTAAGCGTGAGCAAGATAATGTCATTACTCTTAAAAATCAAACCAATACGCTCTTCTTCCAAATATTACATGACTCACTCGAGAAAAAGCGCCCAATTAAGCAACACGAGATCGACCACCTTTGGCAAACCATGGCAAGCTATGAAGAAATTTTAGAAACTCACCGTATTGGTTGGCGTTATCACCGTAAACAAGTCGCTAAAGCGCGTCAAAAACTCATGTTTCAGAGCCAAATATTATTACACTTAGATAAATACCAACCTATTGCTCCTTTCTATTTTCCTGCGCAAGAGCCAACAGATACTCAATGGAAACACATTTTGTCATTGTGTCCTAATGGGGTACTTAAAATGCTGTTAGTCCCGCTTTACTATGCTACTTTTGGTAAATCAATCAAGAAGATAAATAAAACCGACAAATTAAAACTCCATCAAGATAAAATTTCAGCGTGGCATGCCTTCTCTCGTTCTTTTATGGCTATCGCTGTAGTTGGCTTGTTATGGCTATGGACGCAGTGGCAAGTATTGGCTTATCTTACTCTCGGTCTTTCGGTAATGTTGGCTCTATTCGCCTCCCTCGATTACCCCGCTAAATTCATGAAAAATATTTTCACAGGCCAATTGTTTGGTGCTATTGCTGCGTTAATCTGTACATGGTACTTATGGCCTTTTGCCTCTTCATCATGGCAGATGACCTTTTTCATTGTTCCAGTGATTATTAGCGGTGTTGTTATTTTTTCCTATAACCGCCTAATTTTAATTGCTTTTGACTATATTATGGTTTCTTTAATTTTACTCCAACCAAGCTATCCTTTTTCTCTGTCACTCCCTCAAAGTATAGGTAATGCCATTGCAATAGTTTCAGGCCCATTAGTTGCAATGGCTGCTTTCGCGTGGATTTATCCAACCAACCCAACCAAACGTTACCAGCAATTAATTTATCTATCTGAGCAGCAATTTAAATTAGGGGTAACGGCTTTAATTCAAGGAAATAAACCTTCCACAACGCAATTTATGCACCGTTTATTTAGTGGATTATTGCTAGCAAAAAAAGCAAATCTCCCTCACTCGCCTATATTTGATTTTTTTATAACTCGACAAAGTATTTGGTTGTATCTACTTATTTTGCACAAGCAATTTGCACACCACGCATCAAAGAAAAGAGCCCTTATTGCGCTTGAAAAACGTATTCAACAAAACCACGTTGATTTAAAGAAAATCTCTATATTATTTCGGCATTTACAGCGTAACGAAAATGATAACAAGGAACTTGAACAGCTTAAGAAATATGTAAAACTCTATATGGAAAAGAAACATTGCTAATAAGATAAGTATTCATGAGTACTCCTGATAAAACAGGTATTAATGTTTTATTTCAGACCTAACCGTTTAGCTAGTCGATGTAAGTTAGCTATATCTAAAGATAATTCTCTAGCACACGCAGACCAATTATGGTGGCTTTTTTCCAGTACCTGTGTAATAAGCGTACGCTGAAAGTCATCCGTTGCTTCACGTAAGTTTTTAGTTAGCGATACGGCTTTTTGTGATGCTTCCGTTAATTCATGTTCATTATCATCAAAAATAAAATATTGAGGCTGTAAGATAATTTCACCCGTATCACTTGAAGCACGAGCAAGAACAATGGCACGATGAATCGCATGCTCCAATTCACGCACATTGCCTGGCCATGAATAGTTGAGTAAGTACCGTTGTAATGATGAATTCAGTACCACACGGGATAAACTAAAACGCTGACGATATTGCTCACAAAAATACCCCGCTAATAAAATAATATCGTCTCCGCGCTCCTTTAATGGAGGAACAAATAGAGGAAATACGCTTAAACGATGAAATAAATCGGCCCTAAACCGACCTTCTAACACTTCTTCGCGTAGATCACGGTTAGTTGCCGCTAACACACGGACATTAACACGCAAACTACGGTCATCACCGACTCGTTGAATATCACCATATTGCAATACTCGCAGTAATTTTGCCTGTAACGCTAATGAGAGCTCACCGATTTCATCTAAAAATAAGGTACCATTATCCGCCATTTCAAATTTACCACTACGGTGGCTAATTGCCCCAGTGAAAGCACCTTTAACATGGCCAAATAATTCACTTTCCGCCACACTTTCAGGTAATGCCGCGCAGTTTAAATAAATAAGAGGGTGAGCCGCTCGAAGGGATTTCTCATGGATAGATTTAACAACTAACTCTTTTCCTGTTCCCGTTTCCCCGCCAACCAGAACATTTAATTCTGACGCTGCAACAATATCAATTTCCTTTTTTAATTGCTGCATACGAAGAGATAAACCAATAATTTCAGTTTCTCCTGAAGGTTTAAATAGTACGGGGTTATTCGGCAATATATTTTGGTTTTCAAGCTGTTCAATAAGCAATGCATTATTTAATGCACCTGCGGCTAATGCGGCAATTAATCTAAGTGACTCATCACTAAATGCATCAAATTGATCAGGCTCCATGCCATCTAATGTTAATGCGCCGATAAGATTTTGCCCCGCATATAAGGGTAAGCCGACACAAGCATGAACTTTTAGGTGCTGATGATGAGGAATTAACCCATCATATGGGTCAGGGAGCTGGCTATCAGCGGGAAAACGCACAACATCACCGGCTCTTGCAATGGCCTCTAGCCGGGGGTGCCCCGCCAAAGAGAAGCGGCGACCTAAAACATCAGCCATTAATCCGTCTATTGCTAAAGGAATAAATTGGCCTGATTCATAGCGTAATAACGCACAAGCATCGCACCCCAATGATTGCCTTAGCGTGGTAATCAAACGCTGAAAACGATCTGAATGCCCCATACCATCTTGTAATTCTATTGCAATCTTTGCTAGTGCCTCAACAGAAAAGCCCATGCCCATTCCTCATAGTCAATTTGACAACAATTATAGTCTTAATGACCATGATTAACATAGTCATTATGACCATAGATTATAATGATTTATTTTAATTTAATTAAAAATCAATATATTAAATATTGGCATGAATATTGATTATGTCTTCTTATACTTTAAAAAATACAGGACAAAATTAATATGGCGATTCATGTAAAAAATAACATTCATTGGGTGGGGCAACGTGATTGGGAAGTACGTGATTTTCATGGAACCGAATATAAAACGTTAAAGGGAAGTAGTTATAATAGCTATTTAATCCGTGAAGAAAAAAATGTCCTCATTGATACTGTCGATCATAAATTTAGCCGTGAGTTTGTTGAAAATTTACGCTCACAGATTGATTTAAGTGACATTGACTACATCGTCATTAACCACGCTGAAGAAGATCACGCTGGTGCATTAACTGAATTAATGCGCTTTATTCCGAATACCCCAATCTATTGCACCGCCAATGCCATTGACTCAATTAATGGTCACCACCACCATCCTGAATGGAATTTCAAGATCGTTAAAACAGGGGATACACTCGATATAGGTAATAATAAGCAATTGATCTTCATTGAAACGCCAATGCTACATTGGCCTGATAGCATGATGAGTTATCTTACTGAAGATGCAGTACTTTTCAGTAATGATGCTTTCGGGCAGCACTATTGTGATGAGCGATTATTTAATGATGAAGTCGACCAAAATGAGTTATTCGAACAATGCCAACGATATTACGCGAATATTCTTACCCCATTTAGCCGCTTAGTAACTCCAAAAATAAATGAAATTTTAGGCTTTAACCTACCCGTCGATATGATAGCGACATCTCACGGAGTTGTATGGCGTGATAATCCAAATCAAATCATTGAATTGTATTTGAAATGGGCAGCAGATTACCAAGAAGATCGCATCACTATTTTCTACGATACCATGTCAAATAATACCCGTTTAATGGCAGATGCGATCGCTCAAGGCATCAATGAAGCCGACCCTAATGTCGCAGTTAAAATATTTAATGTTGCACGCAGTGATAAAAACGACATTATTACTCATGTTTTTCGCTCCAAAGCGGCTTTGGTCGGTACCTCAACCATGAATAATGTCATGATGCCCAAAATAGCAGGTATGCTTGAAGAAATTACAGGCTTACGTTTTTTAAATAAAAAAGCCGCTGCTTTCGGAAGTTTTGGTTGGAATGGTGGCGCCGTTGACCGTGTTCAAACACGTTTGATGGATGCCGGTTTTGATACCGCATTATCTTTAAAAGCAAAATGGAAGCCTGATTCAAAAACATTGGATGACTGCCGTGAATATGGGCGCAATATTGCTCGTCAATGGGCGCTATCTGCATAAATTTATTTAGAAAAAAGCGTCAGAATTTTATGATTTTTTAGAGGATAACTCATATGCAATTTAGAGATAAAACACTTGGGCAACTCGCATTATCTATTCCTAGAGCCTCATCGTTGTTCCGTCAATATAATATGGATTACTGCTGCGGTGGAAAACAAACACTCAGCCGAAGTGCAGAAAAATTAAACTTAGACATTGACCAGCTAGAAAGTCAATTACTTGAGTTATCAACAGAAACCTTAGAGAAAGATTGGCGAGAAGCGCCACTCAGTGACATTATTGATTTCATTATTGTTCGTTATCATGATAGGCACAGAGAGCAATTACCTGAACTTATTCTACAAGCACAAAAGGTTGAACGAGTTCATGCAAACAAACCAACCGTACCAACAGGGCTATCAAAATACTTAGAAGCATTACTGGAAGAATTGACTAGCCATATGATGAAAGAAGAACGTGTTTTGTTTCCTATGATAAAAAACGGAATGGGCAAAAACGCAGCCGGCCCAATCAGCGTTATGGAACAAGAACACGATGATGCAGGTGATATATTAGAGGCAATTAAAGGTATTACCAATAATGTTACACCGCCACCAGAAGCCTGCACCACCTGGCGTGTACTATATAATGGTATCAATGAATTGATTGATGATTTGATGAATCACATTAACCTAGAAAATAATTTATTATTCCCAAGAGCACTCGCTGGCAAATAAATAAACAAGGGGCTATCTATATAATAGACAGCCCCTTGTTTTAAACATTTTTAATAGATACTAAAAATACCTATTTGTACTGTTGTTTAATTTCTTGTGCCGTGGTTAGTCCACGTTTTGCTTCTTTTTCTGCAATTTCAACGGATAGCCCGATATAAGATCTCGGGTCAAGCATTGCCTTAATTTCTTCATGGCTGAATGCCGCTGATATCACACTGTTTTTGGTTAAATTAGTATAGAAATCTTCCCCATCCGCAGCCGTTTTAATGGCTTCTTCATACAGGAGGGAATGCGCTTTATCTTTACCCAATTTTTCCGCCATCTTCATCATGACATACTCGGTATTATCTAACCCTTTGTTTCTCAATACATTATGAAGCATTCTCTCTTCATGTGGCACAATCGTCCTCGAAAGCTCCTCGGTTCTTAATAAAATTTCCGTGGTCAATTCCAAAGCTTCTTCGATTAACCCATCAAATAACATATAAGAACTGCTATCACCTTCATAAGGCCTTACAGCGGAATACATACCAACACTCGGTAAGGAATATAATTTCTGCGAGTTAGCAATAATTCCTTTAGCCAATTTTGGATTTATTTTATGGGGCATAGTGCTACTACCCACAGTTCCTTTGGTAAATCCTTCAGAGACCTCTGCAATTTCTTCTAACGTTGTGCTATAGACTTCTTCACCAATTTTATGACAAATATTCGCCATCAACGCTAAATTTGCCATATATTCAAGCTTATGTGTGCTCAAGTTTCTGGATGGCACTTCCATGGCTTCCATCCCAACCAGTTCAGCGACACGTTTTTGTACTGCCATACCAACACCAGGCATTGAGTTAAATGCACCAACTGCACCACCCATCATGATAGTGAAAACGCGTTTTTCACACTCTTTCATGCGTTGATAGCAATCAATGAAATCGCTGATCCACACCGAAACTTTATAGCCGTAGGTGATAGGGATGGCATGACGTCCATGAGTTCTTCCCGGCATCACCATATGTTTAGTTCTTTCGGCTAAACCTGCTAAGTTTTCGATGATTTCACCCAGTAACAACATAAATTTATGGTGTACAGTTTTCATCATATAGAGCTGTGAACTTTGCTGAATATTTTGCGTGGTAATTCCATAATGGATATATTTACCGCTTTCTTCAGAACACGCATTCACTAAAACTTTCAAGAAAGGTACAAAGCCATGGCCTATTTTTTGGTAAATACGGCTCATTTCTTCAAAATCGATATTTTCGATTACGGCCTTTTCTTTAATTTCATCTGCCGCTGATTGAGGAATAAATCCCAGTTCCGCTTGAGCTTGAGCCAACATGGATTCAAACATTAACCAAGTAGAATATTTTGCCTCATCAGACAATAAGTTTTTAATTCCACGGTCATCAATAGTTTTACTTTTAGAATCGTATAATGCTCTCATTTCGTATCCCTTCTTTATTTCTTCATAGCTTCATCAACAGCATTGCGAACGAACTCAACCTTCGGTCCATATACAACATGGACGTGGTTTGCCGATGGAAAGAAGAATGCGGTACATCCTGATTCCAACATTAAATCTTTATCAATTTGGTTCACTTCTCCGACATCAATACGCATACGGGTAATACAGTTATCTACGTTACGAATGTTTTGTTTGCCGCCTAACGCTTGGACTAAAATTTCTGCGATTTCACCATAACGTTTTTCTTTAATTAAGGTATTTTTCAGATTGCTCGATTCTTCGCGACCTGGTGTTTTTATATCAAACTTAATAATGGCCCAGTAGAAAATAAAGTAAGTGACGACAGCTAAACAGCTACCGATAATAACCAAGAAGATCCAGTTAGTATTTTCGTACAGTAAACCAAAAATAGTGAAATCAAATACGGTTCCACGAATATAACCAATACCGACCTCAGCTAAAGAAAGTAATACCGCACCGATACCAACAATAATGGCGTAAATTAAGTACAGTAATGGCGCAATAAATACGAAGGTAAACTCGAGTGGCTCCGTGACGTTACCAAGCATGGCTGTTAATACCATGGTAACCAGCATGGATTTCACTTCTGCGCGGTTTTCTTTCTTCGATGTTTTATAAATAGCAAGGGCAATTGCAGGGAATAGGAATAGTGTGACTAACATTTGTTGCTGTGCCATAAAGCGAGTCAAACTTGGCATCATCGCCCAATATTCACTATCCGGGCCTTGGTTAAATAGCACCTCAGTTAATGCAGGAACAACACCAACAAAGGTTTGTCCGTCAATAACATAAGTACCACCCGCTTCAGTAAATCTAAATAAAACGTTCCATACATGGTGTAAACCAAATGGAATAAATAAACGTTCACCACCTGCGGTAAAAAATGGCCCTACAGGACTTAAAAATACCGAAGAGAGTTTCATTAAACCTTGGACTAATACTTCCCAAATAAACGGTAATAACGCCCCCACCCCAATCATTAATCCTATCATTATAATAGAAACGGATTTTTTTCCAGAAAAGAAAGCAAATGCGGTAGGTAGTTCAAGGTTATAAAACTTATCCGTCGCCCAGGCCGCAATCAAACCGGTAATAATTCCCCCTGCGGCACTGATGTTTAAGGTTTGTATACCAAGAACTTTAATTTGCCCCACTTGGCCCATCATTGCAGGGTCTGCAAGCTTACCAGTAAGCACTAACCAAATGTTCATGGTGATGATCAGCGATAAATAGCCGACAACCGACGCGAAGACGGCAATCCCCTTATCTCGATGACTCATACCATAGGCCACCCCCATTGCAAACAGCAAGGGAATATTATCGAAAATTACACCTGCAATTGAACGAATGCTGACAAGTAATGCGTTAACCGTTTCATTACCGAGAAAAGGAAAACGTGCAATCATATAAGTTTGCACTAACGCACCACTGATACCCAATATCATACCTATCGGTGCTAATACACCGATAGGAAGGAGTAATGTTCTCCCAAAGCGTTGAATTGATTCACCAAACTTTCTTCTGGCCATACTATTTCCTTATGACTTCTATTATTAGAATTAAGGGCATACTAGCTTGGGGGTTTTATAAAAGAAATGATGTCGCGGTTTTAAAAAATATCTTAGGTCAGAAATTATGACCTAAGTCATTTCTTATAGCGCATTAATGAATGAATCTAACAATAAAAATAGATCAAATAATAAAACAATAATTTAAAGTAGATTTTCTAATTCATTGATAAGTAAATCAACTAATATAAAAAATCCGATTCTGGATTTTGTATCATCCCGTTTGGTATCAAAATTATCAGCAAAACAAAACAGAGTATTATCTGTATAACTGGTTAATTCATTAGTATTAAACGCAGTCATACTAATAATATTTGCCCCTTTTAATTGCACAATTTTTGCTGTTTCAATGATTTTTTTAGTACCGCCAGACAGTGAGATAAAAATGACAGTATCATCTTTGCTAACTAGCCGTGTGAAGGAATCAGATAAGTTATAGTCATTAATGAAAAAGCAATGCAGGCCTAATGCAAATAACAAATGCTCAAGGTAATAACCAACCGCTTTACTCGTTCCTCTTGCCACAATAAAAATATTTCTCGATTTATGCAATATTTTAGCGCAATCATTAATTTGCGCTTCATTAATTAATGTAAAACTTTTATTAATGTTTTTTTCGAGCTGTTTCTTATATGATGAGGGAAGTGTTTTTTCGGTTTTATTTTTCGTTAAAATATAATTATTAATCTGAAACTTAAGCTCTTTAAAGCCACTAAAGCCTAGTTTTTGAGATAAGTTAATGATAACTGTTTTAGACACGAAAGTTTTAGCAACGAGTTCATTAATATTTAAGTAGGGGATATCCGCAATATTATCGGTCAGGTATTTTAAGACTTTTTTTTCGCTAATAGTTAAATTGTCGTAGTTTTTTAAAAAATCTAACATATCCCCTCCAATGAACTTACCCAGCCTATAAACGATTATTTTTTATGATAATAAAGTTAATACAGCCATTCAATTGGTTGATTATACGTCAAATTATTATTCTGCGCTGAGTTTAAGAAGAAATTTTGTGAAATGCTAAAGATACTTATCACGAAAGGTGACTTCGATGAGATCTGCGCTCATCCACTTTAAGTGAGTGAGCGCTTGTATATTGCCGCGATAGATGCCTGCTTTGATTGTTTCAAAATGGTCGTTGTGACCGTTTTATGAAGGGTCGAAACGGAACCGAGTCATCCCCTAGCGCCCTGTAGAAACCTCGTAATTGTACGAGCCTTGGCGCCCCATCATCGGCAGTGAGGAATAGGCTTGGGTAAAGACCGTTTGTTTGCCATCTTCTTCTTCCACCGTCACTTCCATGTCCCCCACCAACCCGCTGGCAGGGATATCACGAATAATAAAACGGCCCGGTGCTACGAACGTTTGGTAAACCACGCTGCCGTTTTGGCGCACGGTGACAGTGGCATTGGTGTTAGCAAACCCTTCCACCACAGGGGCAAACCCTTGCATACTGCTGGGGTCGAGTTGAGGGTTGGATTTCAGCGTTGCCCCTTTCATGGGAATGGAGTCAAAAATATTGCCCCCCGTTGAAATCTCACCGGCACGCAAGGTGGATTTAATCGCGTTAATGGTGCGATAAACATAAGTATTGGTGAAGTTGGAATCACTGTTGCTTGAGTTTCCGCTACTTTTACTGTAGTTGTACAGGTAGCTGGTTCTCAGGCGCCATGCACCGACGTTGATCCCCGCGTTTAAGTTAGCGAATAGAGAATCACTGGTACTAGATTGTTGGTGATGTTGAGCTAACTGACGGTTATTACTGTAGTTAAAGACGTAGTCCATCACTAATGCGGTCACGCCGTCATCACGCAATTCTGGTGGCACATAACCCGCGAAATTAGGCACAATGGCAATTTGTGGCACGGATAAATTCACAGTCAATGTTTGGGCATCGAACGTGGTAGTTGCATTGGCAATATAGTCAGACAGTTTTTCGATCTTAGCCTCTTCGCCAAGATCTCTTAATTTAGGTAATGCCGAGGTATTCACCCCCAGTTTTTTTAGCTCACCTACGGTAAATACAGGGATAATTTGGCCATCGGGCTGTTTATCAAATGCAATATTGAATTCCCCAGAAGGGATCAAATTGACATTGACCATGACATCGTATTCGCCGGGGGTTAAGGTGTTGCTACTGGCGAAGTCATTTAAATCGAGTTGAGAAACATCAATCCCGCTCCCATGCATTAATAAGCCAGGGTCAAAATATGATTCGGCATGCGAGAAAGAGGGTGCCATTGCATAGCAGCAAAGAAAAATCTCTAATGCAATTATATTTAATTTCATCCCTTTCACTGCATCACCTTTTGTTATTTATTGTTGTGAGTTATTTTTCAACCGGAATATATTTTATTAACGCTGTAGCCCAATATTACTAGTTGAAGAGGAGTTAATATTATTTTAACGTTGCCATATTATATTAAAATAATTTGGCTCATTTAAAATAATCAAACATCAAAAAACGATATAATTATTTATCTATATAGGTTATTTTTGAACAAAGTGAATTATTTAAATTTTTATTTATTATCGCTTTATAATAATTATTAATCGGCGTAATAACCAATCGTTAAGGTTGCTGAAAAATCACCTTTATCGGGTTCACAATCTGTTTTGGCGCAACGCAATTTAGCATTGACCATTTTTTTTCATTCGTGCTTTTTATATTATCCCAAATAATTGAAGATGCATCTGGTTTGGCTAATGGTGTTTGATTGATACTAATAACTCGAGTCCCATCTAATAATTGGACACCAATCACTCCGTTAGGGTCATCATTAAAGAAATTATTACTGCCTGTTAAGGTATTTCCAGATGCTAAATAAACGACAGCGGTTGTTTGATCCGTGCTGGTACAGTTTCTTAAGCCAATAGGAAAACTTTTTGAGACTATATCATTCTTAATTTCACTGACTGTTGTCACACCCGATGCATTACCCAATATAATTTCATTAGGAACATCAATTTCACACGTTTTAGCTAAAAATATCATCCTCGTTGGTATCGAGAAATGCTAAAAAAAGAAATGAAAGATGGGATCAAAAATAGACAAGCAAACAGCGCCCAAAGGTGACGCTGTTTACCTTACAAGAAATCACTTAAATTTAAGTTGTTTCACAGCCTCATCGATATCAATTTCATCTTCCGAAAATGTCAACGATGCTCCATGTAACGTGCTAATTTCTAATTTTTTCAATGAACGCATTTGGTTAGGTTTATCTGATTTTGGTTTAATACTATTCATTAATGCACCAATTGATAACACGGTATTTTCTTTATCAATATGCGTATCCGCAGGTACTTCTACCGAATAAACACGATAGGATTTGATTGATGTAATCTTAATCCGTTCACCTGCAATATAAATGTACTTACTTTCAGGTATGACTTTGACCGCAAAAGCAGATAACCCTTTATTATTTGTCGTCGGTTCAAAAGTGACTGCGGCATTTTTTTTAATCAAATCTGGGTTGGCAACCTTAACCACATGAAAATAACGGTTATCGCCATTCTCATCTTTGATAAATCCAAAACCTTTATCTTCGAACCATGTTGTGATCGTTCCATTCATTGCCATTACCGCCTAATTAATCTTTTATTGACTCAGTTTTTACAACGCGCAGTATAGAGCACAATGCGTGCGCAGACTACGGCTTTGCTTTTAGTCTGAGTGATAAATTTACCCGATGCAAGCGGCAAGCATTCGCCTGCCTAATAAAAATTGGTTATTATCAACAACCATTTTTTGTTGGAAAGGCTAATGACTGAAATCATCGACACCTTTATTGCTCCGCCTTGTCACGATGAGATAGAAATTATCTATCAAGATGAGTATCTGGTTCTTATTAATAAGCCAAGCGGCCTACTCAGCCTTTCTGGAAAAAACCCACAAAACCTAGACTCCGTCCATCACCGATTAGTACAAATATTCCCAGAATGTACTCTTGTTCATCGTCTCGATTTTGGTACATCAGGGTTGATGGTAGTTGCTCGCAATAAAGCAATTAATGCCGCACTGAGCCAGCAATTTAGCCAACGTACCGTAACAAAAATATATCAAGCGCTACTTTGTGGCCACTTAACTGATGATAAAGGTGTCATTGATGCGGCAATAGCAAAAGACCCTGCACAGTTTCCCCGCATGTCTCTTTGTGAAATTAATGGCAAACCTGCCCGCTCTCACTATCAAGTAATTGAGCGCCTATATCACCCATTAGATAATGGCACATTGCTTCCAGTAACCCGAGTCCAATTAATTCCAGAAACAGGCCGAACGCATCAGCTTCGTATTCATTGCCAACAATTAGGCCACCCTATATTAGGCTGTGACTTATATGGAGGCCAAATACCAGAGCATGCATCTCGGCTCATGTTACATGCCAGCGAACTGCATTTTGTTCATCCCATTAGCCAAGAAAGAGTTAATACTCACTGTGCGAGCCCGTTTTAACGCCAAAGCTACGGCTTAAATTTGACGAGTATTACCACATCAGGTCGTCAGGGATCTTAAAGTCCGCATACGGGTCATCTTCATCCTGTTCTTCTTGGCTGAGCGCATTGTTGAGTACGATGCTATCTGCATCTCTTTGCGTTATTTTATCCGCGACGCTTGCTGGGATAATCACATACTCGTTAATATCACTGTTATCAATCGCTAAACGAGCAATAGCCAGACGCCCACTGATCAGTTGCGTTTGTGTTATCTTGTCTACAACAACTTGCTTGATAACGTTGTTATCGGTGAAATTAAAACTAATATCTCCCTTTGAAATATCAACTTTATTCATTTCAATAAGTTGTTTGACTTGCGCTTTGAACTCTTTGGATTGCACCATTTGTTTATGCTGCTCACTCAATTGCTTATCACGCTCAAGCTGTGCTTTTTTATTCTCTTCTACGGCTTCCCTTGCTTCACGCGCTTGAACTCGTGATTTTTTAGCCGTTCTTTGCACTTTCGCCATTTTCTTACTGGTGACTAATCCTGCTTTTAGCATTTGCTCTTGTAAGGTGAGTTTTGCCATCTTCGCCTCTAAATCTATCGGATAATTATGTGATTATACCTGTAGCAATTGAGGCCGGATAGGCTTTGAGCTTCATTGATGGAGAAATTATGTGATGTTATTTAAGAAAATATGCTAACGATGATAATTTAAAATTCGGCGTGTTTAACTTATTTTGTCTAATCTAAAATGTGCTTATGCGAAAAAATAGAGGCTTTCATCCACATAAAAACCTCTCTACTTCAATAGCTACGGAGTGGACATAATAATGGTAGCTGCTGAACTAAACTGGCCTTCTATCAATTCATTTGGAGATAAATTAGGTTTTTTAACTAGCGTGAACATTAGTGTATCTCTACCATGCCCATTTTCTATTTTTGAATCGAAATGCCCATTCATAGGGGAAACTCTTTGCCCTTGATGATAAATCTCAACACCTAATCCCGGCATAATAGGACCTTGACTACCAATATCTCCAGTTCTAACAAGTAAAGCATCAGATGAAAAAGTCGAAGTTTCTCCACTAATAATCATCTTTATTGGCGCCGTCAGATTATTATCTTCACAACTATAAGTGATTTCTGCGTTACGTTGAAAACGACTTGCACTTCCCACCGTTGAAATACCCGATGCATTTACTGTTTCAAAATCAACAATGATGATTTGGTTATCATTGATATCACACGTACCCGTTCCAACAACCACATCATTACCTGCATAGAAATTCCATTTAAAATAAGCATGGTCAATATGCTGATTACTATTTACAAATGTCGCATATTTATGGAGATCTAACGTCATCAGCAAATCGCCTTTTCTTACCAAAACTGATGGCGTTGGTTTAACATTTACCTGTAAATATAATTTAATTTGTAAAGGTTCACTTGCTGTGGTTAAACGAAATACTTGAATTTCTTTACCACTAAATGGTGCTAAATAGTAAGCGCCACGTACGACCACACCCGCTTTTAATTCTGGGTTATTCTTAAATGTAGGACCAAGGTCAGCACCAGTCACATTTAAATAATCAACGTAAGCACTAGGTGCTTCATTACGGCAGGTCATAAAATCACTCACATCCGCGAATTCATTTATACGATTAGGTACAGCAAAAATATCATTATCGAG
Organism: Providencia huaxiensis; assembly: GCF_002843235.3. Lineage (NCBI taxonomy): Bacteria > Pseudomonadati > Pseudomonadota > Gammaproteobacteria > Enterobacterales > Morganellaceae > Providencia > Providencia huaxiensis. Next base: position 3,966,996 of record NZ_CP031123.2, on the reverse strand, counting down.
AGGAACATCATAAATACTTTGTGTTCCCCCACCAACTTCTTGTCCTCCATTAGTTTTACATTGGAACGCAAAAATAGTTGGGGAAAATAATAAGGTTGCGAGAAGTAATATTAATATCTTCATTGTTGCTGATACCTTAATCATAAATTAAACTAAAAATAGCGGTTGCAGTAAAATGACCAAATGCAATACTTTTATTTTTTATTGCATCAGGTTCCCCTTGCACATTCGCATTAAAACTTAAAATATTCGTGCCATTCTCTAGATTGTATGCAGGTGTCGTACTATTAATGGGAATTTTTTTACCACTATACTCTAAGATTTCAATTCCGATACCTGAAGCCATGCTGCCAGAATCTAATGCAAGAAGGCCAGGTAAGTTGATATTCTCATTTCCTGTAAACTTAACGGTCACCGTTCTAAAGATACTATTATCACAGTCATCTAAATGAATATTAAAATTTTCAAGTGGCGTTTTTTGGTTAATATAGAGGTACTTATTAACAATAGTACCAAAGTCCACAATGATATTTTCATCACCCGGTCTTACTGTACAAGCTTCAGCGACAAGCTGTCCTCGTATCTTAATTTCACCGATTTGACCATTTTTTGCCTGACTCTGTAACGAAAAAAATAACAAACTTAATAGCATCGAGAGTATTATTTTTTTAAATTTATAAAAATTGAAATTTAAGTTATTCATATAAATACCTTCAATGCTATATCAGAAAACCTATTAAGATTATTCATACGTTATTTGAAAAGAAATAACACTTCGATAAGCTCCAGCCTGTAATTTTTCTGCAATTCTTACGGGAGCTACATAATAAGTTAAAATATTTTGCCCCGTAGAAATAAGCTCAGGTTCACTGTACTCACCAAAAGCAATTTCTTTTCCTTTAGGATTAGTTATCTGTAATCCAAGCCCATTCACACCTTCAACTCTCGCGATATTCGGTCTAAAAGGGACAACTGGCGTAATAAACCTAATTTTCATGCCAGGCTGAGAAATACTCCATGTAACATTACCTGATTTATTGTTTCTCAAAACCGTTGGGGTTTCGATACAATCCAATAACTCGATGTTTATCGGCGTCTTGTGGCCTTGGGCACCAATTGTTTTTAATGATGCAGTTTCAATATTTCCTAAATCAACGGATTGAAATGCAGAATCCATCGATAAATGGCATGCACTCTCCGTTAATGAGCCATAAACGAAAATTTTGCCATTTGCACCTTCAACATCCCAATTACCTGTTGTGTTATAAAAGGCATTATTTGATGTCGCATATATCACAGATGAATGAAATATAAGAGATAAGCCAAAGAGTAAGGAAAAGCTTTTTTGATTAATCATCATTTTCCTCTCTATTTATTTTCAGGAACAACCTGACATGTATTTGCTTGACATTTAAATTGAAGTTTTGGACGGCCACCATAGTCATTTATATAGGTCAATACTGGGTTTGCCCCTACAGTAGAGCTTGGAACCCCTAATTTTTCTTCACTAAATGGTGCAACCATAACTGCCTTAAAATTCTGGTTTACAGGTGAATTTTTTCGCTCGGCCGCACCAATAATCGTAATATAAAAAGGAGTTGGGTTTTTAATGATATATTGGTCGCCTTGTTTAATAAGCTGTGTTTTTTCTTGCCAAGGATTATTCAGCATTTCAGTTTCGCTTAGCATGATACTTTTAGGGCGATAAAATAATTTAATTTTGCTTTGTAACGCTAATTGCAAAACATTCGGTTTATCACTTTTTGGCGGGATCTCCCTTAAATTAAAGTAATAAACACTTTCTCTATCCTGAGGTAACTGGTTAATTTCAGGAAGTGCCTCAATACGGACTTGGCTTGATTTTTCGGGCTCAACTCTCTGCACCGGAGGTAATACCGCAAACGGTGAAGTAATTTTTACCCCTTGAATATTTTCAACCCACCCTTGGGCCAAATAAGGTAGCTGGTTATTTTTATTCGTGATAGTAATTGAAACGCTTTTTTGATCGCCATTAAAAATAACTCGGGTTCTATCTAAAGCAATTGCCGAGAACGCACTTCCGCTAACTAAACTGCTTAATAAAATAGTACTGATATATAAATTAGTTAATTTTTTCATAGCAATCACTCATTTACAGATTATTATCTGCTTCATTACGTTTATTTGATAATGGTTTACAAGGAATGAATAATCCTTGGTTAATTGTTTCTAAGTTTTCAGGAAAATTAATTTCACATTGTGCTTCACCACCCCAATGAATAATCATGACTTCATTTGGATTGATACCACTAACATAGGCATATCCATTATCAGTAACTATTCCCGTTTCTTTTCCTTTCAAATTCGTGATCTGAGCGCCAAATGGCGGTGCAGAACCGTCAGACATACGCATTGAAAGCATCATCTTTTCACCAGACAATACATTAAATTTGCGATAGCCAATCGCGCCTTCTGTTAATGTCGCTTGAACAATAGAATCCGTTACCTCGGCATTATTCGGTAATGCATTTAAATCGACTTTAACTTTACTGCGGTAGTAGCTATTTAAGTCAGGAACAACCACTTTACCAAATGCATTTGATGCAATAGGGATCCCTCGGTCTGATACGGGAATTTTAGCCACACCATCAGTGTCGATCAGCAAACGAGTTCCGCCAATATTTGAGACTCGGTGAGCATCCGCACCATTTAAAGTCATGGTAAATCCACCTTGTGCCCCTACCCCAAATGACGTGTAATTATTATGAATATAGCTAGCATTCGCAGTTAACTTAGTATTATCACCATAATGGGTAATATAGGTGCTTGCGGTTCCACCTTTGTTGGTTGAGCCTGCACTGACTTGATAATTGGTTCTATCTGACAATTTGTCATAATAGGTTGCTCGATTAACGGTATCATCCCGTGTTGCTTGTAATGAATAACCAATATTTGCACCATTTCCCCAAGGCATTGAAGCTGAGATATACAGGCCATCATCATTTGTTTCGTTATATTTATTACGATAGGCCGATAACGAAATATTAATATTCTTCAGGCTTCCCCAATCTAAGGTTTTTGTCACCATTAAATTGTAGCGATTACTTTCTGGCTTATCCCAATAGGTTTGGTGCGAGTAGTTTAAATACGCTGTAATTCTCGATTCTCTAAAGTTTTTATTTAAAGAAATCACATACATTTCTTTATTACTACCTTGACGCTCACCAGAATCTTTAGCCGTTAAAAAATCGGTTACAGTCATAAAACTGCGTTCTGAGAATCGGTAACCTGCGAACTGAACTTGGCTATCATAGTCATCAAAACGTTTTGAATAGTTTATTCGATAAGAATTACCTGTGAGTTTTTTATCATTAGGAATATTTGCAATAGAATGCGTAATATCGAAAGATAAGGCACCAAATGCCAATAAGTCACGACCGACACCCACGTTAAATGCATTATAGTCTTGGCTATTTAGTGAACCTGCAAGTAATGACCAACCATTAGTGACACCCCAGGACATTTCACCACTCGCAAATGTATCTCCATTAACATGATGACTCATATCCGTTGGGCGACCCATCGCTAATTTATATCGAATACTACCTGGTCGAGTTAAATAAGGGATATTGGCTGTTTCAACCTGATATTCTTGAACCGAACCATCCTGCTCTTCGATTCGAACATCCAGTTTTCCCGTCGTCGCATCACTTAAATTTTGGATACGGAAAGGACCCGCGGCGACTTGTTCTTGATAAATAATTCGCCCTTGTTGGCTAACAATCACCGTCGCATTTGTCGTCGCAACACCTGTTATTTCAGGTGCATACCCACGTAAATTAGGTGGTAACATTAAGATATCAGAGCGTAAGCTAACACCTGTAAATCGAAAACTATCGAATAAATCGGTGTTAAAATAGTCCTCACCCAAGGTCAATTTTGCTTTAATACTGGTTAACGCTTTGTAGGCGTATAACCGGCTCCATTGAAAGTCATGCTCATTTTTACTATTCGAGCCAGTTTCTCGTTGAGCACGCCCCTGCCAATCCCCCCTAAAGCGCCATGCACCAAGGTTCACACCTGCGACACCATTTGCTGTCACATTATAGTTACTATTGTTATCATGAGGCTTATTCGCTCTTGCGTTGATATTGTAGTCTAAAATAGCCCCTGAGATTCCTTCATCCCACAGAGAAGGCGGATCCCAGTTAGCTGTTCTATATTCAAGGTAGGCTTGAGGTATACTCAGATACAACGTTGAGTCCGATAAATCCCCTCGTGCTTGAAAGCCGGGTAAGCTGCGTAAATCAAGGCACTCATTATTATGCCACCACGTAATTTGCTTCAACGAACTGGCTGTTAATCCTAGCTGCTGGACTTGCTCTGGTGTGATACAAACGAGGCTATCTTCAGGGTCATTTTCTGGCGCATAGAATGAAAACCGTTGCTCAGGTAAAGTTTCTTTATTTACTTGTACTTTGAGAGGATAAGTGCCAGGCATAATATAGCCTGCCCGTGAGAATTGTTTAATATCAATGTTTTTTTTGTCTTCTAAATCAAATAATGCCGTATTAAATTGTATGGTATCGGCAGCATATAACTGAGCGGATAATGCCCCAAATGTAATCATTATCGTTGTCGTTATTATATTTATTTTGTGTTGTTTAAAAAACATAAAAAACATCCCTAAAACACCAATATAATTTCTTAGAATTAATAATAATCGACCTTGAACCTTAATAAGGTTTGGTAATTACCCGCTTTAACAGGATGATAATTGGTGACTAATTGCATTTGATATTTCAGGATCATTGTCCCTGGTGTAATTCCTAATGCAGGTAATGGCTTTCCTGGTGTAATGGAATATCCCGATATATCATGCAATGCCAATTGCACTCCTTTTGCTTCACCCGAGAGTGTGAAAAAATCACCTTCTGATGGACCATCAAAAGTGACTTCGAGTGAATTCCATTCGTTATTATCTTTCGAATATTTTTCCCAACGACAATCAATGAGCTTAATATCGAATTCTTTTATGGGGCCTTTCCCAACTTCACGAATATAGCTTGTTGGAAGTACCCCCATATTAATGGTCTGATCCCTAGACCCAATATCTATTGCGCAGGCAGTATCGACTATTTCGCCATTCATCGTGACTTTTCCCCATCCATGAGATGATGCAGCCATTTGTGGCGAAAGAAATAATGTTAGAAGAAATAGGGAAGATACTTTTCTTCGCAAATAGATAAATCCTTTCACTTTAACCTCTGACTTAATTTGGTGATTAATAGAGGAACACAAAGGTATTCCTCTTAAACTAATCAATTAGTTATAAGTTAAGGTAAAGTTAGTTACGCCTTCGAATTTACCTAATGGAATTTTATCAACCGCAACGTTTGCACCTTGTACATAAGCGCTATAACGTAATGTATTATCACCCGCTTGTAATTGATGTTCTTGAGCTGTTGCAACTCCCATATCTAACGCTGCGCCATTAGTATCCGTTAATTGAATACCCACGTTGCCAGCAATAGTTGTATCTGTTGCGTCTAAGCCTGTTACTCCAAGTAATTTAGAGTTGAAAGCAGCGCTAGAACCAGAGAATGTGATACTCACTTTATCGTTGTACACTTTATCATCTGCATCTTTCGGGAATACACAGTCTTCCAATTCAATATTGAATTGCTTCGCGCTAGAAGTACCGCCATTCGCTAAAACAGAGTTAGCGATTTGGCCTAACCATACTGTTTGGTCAATAGAATCTGAACTAATTGAGCAAGGTGCATCGATGATTTCACCTTTAAATGTGACTTTACCATGCCCTTGATCAGCGAGTGCTGGAGATGCAATAGCGGCAGAAACTAGTGCGGCTAAAAATACTTTTTTCATTTGAACCTCATTTATATATAACAACGTGATGATTACCCAACATGATGTAGGGCATAGTTAGAATTTATTATTTTTAAAATAACTATTTGCTGTATAAAGAATTTAAAATAATTTCTGTTTGTCGATTAAAAATATAATGGTAGTTATCCTTTTCATCGGATAAACATGCACTATTATGAATAAATGAATTAGCACTAGGGTTTTTTTCATTTATTTTCAATGATACACTGTCAAAAAATGCACTTGGGCTAATTTCTAGATAGAATAAAATTGAAAATAGCATTCCACAGTTAATGCTACATATTCCTCTTTCATAACGAGATATTTGTTGTTGTGATATATTTAATTTTTTAGCTAGATCACTACCACTAAGTCCTTTCTCTTTTCTAAGATGCGATAATTCCATGCCAATTTGTTCAGTTAGTATTTTCTGAAAGCTATCTATACTGGTCTTTAATTTATTACTTTTCATATCTCACCAATAAAGCCTTATGTAATGTGGCAAAACAATCAGAACCGCTCGCAAAATAAACAATTTATTTTTTGAAATGCAAAAAAAAACGCAACAAAATAAATCAAAATGTTGCGTTAAATGAGTTTTAGGTAAATTGTTTTATATATAAGAATCGTCAGGATTAAAATCTTTAATTTATACTTTATACTGGATAAATTAGATAATTTAACTAGTGGGTTTTATTTCAAAAAAAATCATAAATGATAACTTTTTGTTGTTAATGACAAATTTTTACATTAATTAATAATTACCTCTAAAATGCATTGCAGCAACAGAGTTTTATGCTGTTTGATTTTAGTTAGTCTGATAATTATACTTATTAGGTAATTTGAACATTTTGATTTATTATGTTGCATTATGCATTGATTTTCATAGGTATTTTATTTATCTAATTGATTATTATTGATAATTGATTAATTTTTTTGTTATATTTTATATTGCTGTATTTTAAAACATCAATTAAAGGTTTTTAACTTACAAAAACCAAAAATATGAATTTATCATCTAAATGATTTCACTTACATCGTGCCGTTTCACAGAGCGGCTTTATTGGATAATCAAAAATAGACTATTATTGTGAAGAAAATGATTAAAATATGATAATAATTAGTTAACCACGAAAGTGATTTGCTGACACTCTTAATTTGAGTAATTAAATCATGATAATTCAAAAAAAAAGAATAAATAAAATTATTAACTAATTTTGTTTTTAGTGACTGGAAAATAAATTATTTGAGTATGCTATTTATGGGTTTAAAAATAATCATTGCCCTTAATATGCATAAGAATACCTCAGTTTTATAAAATCAATCACCTAAATAACCGAGGTATTCTTGATGTTTAGTTCATATTATTATGTTTAGCGTTAGCTTTATGTTGACACAACTCATTAAATTACTTATTGATTCGACCAAATACCACTAAATCTTTTTTCATTACTAGCAGTATAAATTACAGTATGGGCGATATTTCGATGTCCTAAATAATCTTGGATTAATCGAGTGTCCCTACCCAAATCAGCTAAAGCATAGCCGCATGCATGCCTTAGCATATGAGGATGAAGCTTTACAGGAAGCCCTGCAATTTTCCCATACTGCTCAAATAAGCGATAAATTTGATAACGAGAAATTTGGCTTCCCTTTTGTGAAATGAATAAACAATCTGACCCTGCTGTTTTCCAAGAATCTCTTTCAACTAGCCATTTTTCAATCGCATTAAACTCTTCGGGGATTATAGGCTGTACGGTAGACAGCCCTCCTTTTAGTCTCCTAATAAATATCACTTTCTGCGCCAAATCAATATCAGCCATTGTGATATGAGTGAGCTCACTAACTCTTAATCCATGCAGAAAGCTCATTAATAACAAGCAATAGTCTCGATTAGGATAGCGACCTTGCTTTGTAGCATCCAATAAAGAATTAACTTCTGTACGTGTAATAAATTTACGTTTAGTCATTATGATCTCATCTATACCTCATTATATTTCGCTATATACCAACGATAAATTAACTAAAAATAATAATTTTCCAGAAAATTAAATATAATATGTCAGAAAAGTCAGTGATGATACCGAAATGCAACAACTTAATCATGATGTCACTAGGATATAAAAAACGAAATATGATGAATAGTTGAGTGGAAATTGATTTATAAGGTAGTTATATTGTTTTCATTGCATGAACGATAAAGGTAGCCTCACATGAACATTAGCCTGTATCCCTTTTCCCCCCTTATCTAGAATAGTGTATACTTGCCAGCAAGAAATTTATCCACGGTTAATGAACAATGAAAGAAATTGAAAAAACACAAATTAAACTTCTTAGCGACCGTTTAGACCTTATTCGTCACCAGATGGCAAGTATGCAGCTGACGAGTGAAGTAGAAAAACATTCAGAGCTAGAGAAAGAAAAAGCGACACTGGAAATTGAAATCGCTCGCCTGAAAGCGCTGCGTAACAAAAAACTAAGCAAAGAAGCGCAAAAGCTTGTAGATATGCCATTCAAGCGCCCCATCACTAAGAAAGAACAAGCCGACCTTGGCAAACTGAAAAAGTCAGTGCGAGGCTTAATAATCGTCCATCCAATGACGGCATTAGGCCGTGAAATGGAACTGGATGTTATGACGGGTTTTGCTAAAACTGATTTTTAGTTAAAAATCATCCCAATTAAAGTCTGCAATACCTAACGAATACTGGAAGGTTCTTAATACACTTTTCGTGATTATGAACCGCTAGCCAGTAATTCAACCGTTAATCATCCCCCCTTTGATCAGATACTGTTTCTGTATTACCTACTGGCGAAATTGAGTGCCACCAACAGATCGAACGCGGTAACTGACAGCAAGCACATTATTTTACTAAAAAATAATGCGCTACTATATTTATAAATTCTGTTGAAAGAAAACAGTGAGTTTATCGAAAGGGATCTTGCTTGGATTATCATATAAATCAACATGATCAGCATTTGGAATAATCAAGAGTTCTTTAGGTTCTGAAGCCACTTTGTACACATCTTCTGAATAATAACGAGAATGTGCATTTTCCCCCGCAATCAGCAAAATTGGTTTTGGTGATATCATTTCAATATTGGTATGCATTGGAAAATAAAAAAAAGATATAGGCGTTGTTGCTGTCCACGCGGTTGTTGAATTAATTGAACGAGGATGAAAACCTCGAGGAGTACGGTAATAATCAAAAAATGCGACTAATACAGGCGGTGCATTCTCTGGCAAAGTCTCCGGTAAAACACGTTGCCCCTCGATAATATTGCCATCCTCATCGAATGGCACCTCATGGTAACCTAAAGCATAGTGTCCATTTTTTGCATCTTTCCAGCGCTGCTGGCTAAGATAATCAATCACTTTATGTCGTTCTTCAATGGTGTAACTATCTTGGTACCCGCGGCTAATACTGCGAGACATATCGTACATTGATGCCGTCGCTACGGCTTTAATACGTGAATCGCTACTCGCTGCGGTTAAAGCCATACCACTTAATCCACAAATAGCTAGCACCCCGGTCAACATTTGGCTGTAGACCTAAAAAATCAACAGCCGCACTAAAATCTTCCGTATTGATATCCGCAGAAGCAACATTTCGAGGCTCACCACCACTTTCCCCCGTAAAAGAGGGATCAAATGCGAGAGTAATAAAACCACGCTCTGCTAATGTTTGCGCATACAACCCCGAAGACTGCTCTTTTACTGCGCCAAATGGACCACTCAATACAATCGCAGAAAATAATCCACCACTATGTTTAGGTTGATATAAATCTCCGACTAAGGCTAAACCATAACGATTTTTGAATGTGACTTTTTTATGTTCAACCTTATCACTTTTTACAAAGGTTTTATCCCATAGCTCACTGAAATTTGTATTTGGTTGCGCTAATACTGGCGCTGTAATTATCGATGCCATACCTGCAACAGCAATACTTGCCCCCGTTAATTTCAATAAATCTCTACGTTCATGATCCATAATGTACATCCTCTTTTAGTCATTTCTTTGGAAAAGCTCTATCACCGCTTGTTTTGGTAATATTCCAGCCCATGGGTTATGTTTCCTTTTCAGCCTTTGCTGTGCACTGAACAAGTATTGCTGCAACTACAAGAAATAACGCACTGATTGCAAAAGTACTTTCATAGCCCATCAAATCAAATACTATGCCTCCCACCGAAGCACCTGAGGCAATGGAAAGTTGGATCACTGCGACCATCAACCCCCCTCCTGCTTCTGTGTTATTTGAAAATATTCGAGGTATCCAGCTCCACCAACCAACAGGCGCGGCAGTCGCGATAAACCCCCAAAGACTCAATAATACGGTGGCAGCAAGAGTGGAATAGCCAAAGAAAATAAGTGATACAGCAATACTGGCCATCAATAATGGAATCGTGATTAATATTTGATAGAACCCTATTTTTAATACACGATTAATCAGTAAAGTTCCGATAAATCCAGTAATACCAATAAGTAACAAGATAAATGTCACCATCGAGATATCGACTTTTACCACGGTCTCAAGAAAAGGGCGCACATAGGTAAATAAGGTAAATTGCCCCATAAAAAATAGACCGATAGCAAGCATACCCAGTGTGACAACCCGGTATTTAAAAAAGCTAAAAATACTGAGAATCTGAGGCGTATTTTGATGACTATTCGGAGCAGTTGGCATTGAGGGTAAACTCACCCATAACCACACAATAGTTGCAATCGCGATAGGTACTAAGCCTAAAAATGCCCCTCTCCACCCAATAGTTGAGCCTAAATAAGCCCCTAAAGGTGCAGCAATAACCGTTGCTAGTGCATTGCCGCTATTGAAAATAGCCAGTGCCTTAGGAACTTGATCTATCGGTACAAGGCGCATTGCTATCGCGGCAGACATAGACCAAAAACCGCCAACAACAACACCGATTAGCGCACGGCCAACCATATAAACATAATAATTAGGAGCCAAAGCAATCATTGCACCTGACAGCCCCATTAAGAACGCGAGCCCGAGCAATAAAGTTTTACGATTTAAATGACGAGTCAGCGCAGAAATAAATAAACTCGTTATGACAGCAAATATTCCTGAGATCGTAATACCTTGTCCTGCCATGCCTTCAGTTACCTGAAAATCAAGCGCTAACGGCGTTAACAAGCTCACAGGCATAAATTCTGAGGCAATCAATACAAAAACACATAGCGTCATGGCAAAAACTGCACTCCAATTCGCTCTTTCAGGAAAATTTCGCTTTTGAAAAATGACATTATCCATCAGTTATATTCGCCTATGTACCTACGATATTTAATGGACATCATCATGTCATACAGGTAATAATTTAATTAGTGGGTATAATCTTCATAAACTTGTGAGAAAAATTCATTAATTATGAAAGGTAAAATGAATGACTTGCACGCTTTTCTTATCATTGCTCAAGAGCAAAGTTTTACAAAAGCGGCCGCAAGACTGGGTGTGACGCCTTCAGCATTGAGCCATACAATACGACTTTTGGAAGAACGCTTAGGGATCCGGCTTCTCGCAAGAACAACCCGAAATGTTTCAGTGACAGAGGCTGGCGCACAGCTAATGAATGCCATCCACCCATTATTTGAACAGATTGATATTGAACTTAATGCATTAAGTGAGTTACGAGACAGCCCTAGAGGAACTATTCGCTTAAGTTGTACCGATGACCAAATAGAAATTTATATTCGACCAATATTGAATAATTTTTTACAAAAATATCCTGATATCACAATAGAAATATATGTGGACTATGGTTTTACAAACATTGTTGAAGAGCGTTTCGATGCAGGAATTCGAATTGGCGATGATATCAATAAAGACATGATAGCAGTTCGCATTGGGCCAGATTGGCGCTTAATTGCTGTCGCTTCACCGGACTATTTTAAACAGCACCCTAAGCCTTTATTTCCTAACGACTTATCTGAACATCAATGTATCAATATTCGCCATCGTGCTGCGGGGGCTATTTATGCATGGGAATTTAAACAAGATGGCCGTACAACGAGTATAAAGGTGGATGGGCAACTCGTTTTCAATAGTACACTACACCAGTTAAATGCAGCACTTGATGGAATGGGAATAGCCTATATTCCTGAACATTTAGCAGAGCCTTATATTGCCGAGGGTAAGTTACAGGCTGTATTAATCGATTATAGCCCTTACTTTGAAGGTTTCCATCTGTATTACCCAAACCGTCGCCAATCCTCACCCGCTTTTATGGCTTTTGTAGAAGCAATAAGGTATCGGAACAAAGGAGTCGCACTATGTGGGTAATGGCGTTGATATTAAATGAGTTTATGGAGTTGGCTAAATAGCAGTACCCCCATTAATGCCCCCAGATTGGCTTTTGAGTGATAGGTTTTTAGAAACAATCATTTCTTTCCTCTATTCTTCTGTACATCACTATTCTTTTTTAGTTAAAAAATCGATCCTTTTAGGGAGTCCTGAGTTGAGGCAATCAATAACAAAAATACTGCCAAACTTGGTTCACAATCGAAAATATGAGTTGCCCTTGTTTCATATTTTTGTTCTTCCAACAGCTTGAATGATTCATAAGCTTGTGTGTGTGACTTACCCACTTCAACCCCTTAGTTATCCTGATAAAAGACTAGGGAGCAAAACATTACGCAAAAACTAGCAAGCGGCTTCTTTTATTTACTTTTTTTCAATAAGTCTTTCAACGCCGCAATATTCGCCCTTGCCCCTTCAGCTTCTTTTAATTGGCGACGCTTTTGAGCATAAATATCAAACATTTCTTTGGCTTTTTCGTCAGCAATTTTCTTACTAATTCCACTAGCACCCTGCAAAACTTCACGCTCATTGAAACTTAAAAACTGATCCAGCTTGGTATCCCAATCCTGTAAGAAAACTTGCTTACGGCGCAGTGCTTGGTCTTCGGCAAAGTCGAGCCACATATTGACGATACGGTTTAATTCTTTGAGCTCATTTTCACGTAGATAATTCTTCGCAATCGTCACATCCGTTTTACGAACTTCGTCCGACTTATAGCTGGTTAAGCCCATATCCGGCTGGCTAGCATCTGCACGACTGGCTATAAGCTCAGCAGCAGTCATGCCAGTACAAGCAAAATGCAGTTTGTTTTGAATGGTTTGGAAGAAACGATTGGTTTCTTTATTGGAAGGCTCGTAATCCGCTGCCATAGTGAATATATCTTTCACCCGTAAATACACACGTCGCTCACTGGCGCGAATATCACGGATGCGTTCGAGCATCTCATCAAAGTAATCAGGCACGACTGACTGACCGACAGGCGGGTTCTTCAGTCGTTCATCATCCATCACAAACCCTTTGACCAGATACTGCTCCAGTATTTGCGTTGCCCATTGACGAAACTGTGTACCGCGAACCGAACGGACACGGTAACCGACAGCAAGAATGGCAGGTAAGCTATAATGGTCGATCTCTCTGGAGACCTGACGATTTCCCTCTAATCGAACTATCCGGAATTTCCGGATGGTTGCGTTTTGAGCAAGTTCCCCTTCAGAAAAAATATTAACAAGATGTTCGTTAATTGTACGAACATCTTTTCCATACAGTTCAGCAATGGATGCCTGAGATAACCACAGCGTATCAGACTCAAAGCGGCATTCAACGTGAGTTTGGCCATCTTCACTGCGGAACAAAACAAATTCGCCCTGTGGTGCTTCAGGAAGATTGTCGCTCATCAAATTGCCTCCGCTCTCTATACGTTATGCATAAAATATGAACAACAATATAGCATATTTAACAAAAAAATAAGGCCACCAGCAAATAGGTAGCAAGCACATTATTTTATGAAAAAACAATATACTACTATTATCTATATTCTTTCTTTGCAAGAAAAATATTCATGCATTTTTTCAGTCATTACCCACGGCGCTTTATTCAGTTTAATATCATCACAATGCTATTAATTGAACGAATATAAACTCGCTCACCTTTGACTTATGCTCTCGATAACTTATCTCACGTACACGAGTTTAGCAAACAACGAACAAACAGAAGCCTTCGATCCATTGGTGTTAACCTCGCCCCCCTCCATCGGTCATTTTATAGGGGGTTACCATTGGCCTTGAGGCCGCTACCTGGCGGGCGTAAGGCTTCATCGTGGGGGCATCCAAAAAATAGGGAAAAATTATGCCCCCAATTTTGCCCCCAAACAGGGGTATAAACCAGTAAACATGGGGAGAATCAGACAGACTCCGAGATGATTAATCTTATTGATTTAAAAGGAAAATGTAGATTTTAGGAGAAATTCAGAGACTGCGTTTGGCGGAGATAACATGATATTTTGCTGCTAGTTGTGGAATTAAATTACGGAACATAAAAGATGATGCTGCAAAGCCATGAAGTAACAATACTTTTTTATTGCTTGGACTTCCAGCTTCGCGATAAAAAATATTCATATCCCCTACTTGCTCATATCGATAATGACTTTGCAATTCTGTATTTGGTTTTATTTTCATAACAACCTCACGTAACCATTAAAATCAGATTTGAAGGTTACGATCTTTTAATGTAACCTGTCAAATACATTTTTCAGGTTAGGTTAAGCTATGCCAAATACCATTCAGGCTTCTCCGCTATTTCTTTCAGGAAATGTAGCACTAGATTTTATAAATACCCAGTATAGTGAGAATGGGATAGATAAAGATGTTTTGGCTAATAATCAAAGTGTTATAAGTTGGCTAGAACAAGTGGGGCAATTAAAGGAGTCACCTAATGTCATACCTATAGATTTAATGGTAATTTCCAAGCAATTAAGGACGGAACTAAAAAATATTATTGACCAATTACTCAATGGTCAGCCCCCCAAGTTGTCAGCGTTTAACCATCTCTTAGATGAAGTTCAATTTCTCGAACAATTAGATTGGGATAATGATAATAAAAAATTCATACTGCTAAAAAAATGCCGAGTTAAAAGCTCTCTCTCAATATTAGAGCCTGTTATTAGTTCAATGTTGTACTTACTTACTCATGAAAACATGCAATACATTCGGCAATGTGAAGCATCCGACTGCGTCTTATATTTTTTAGATTTAACTAAATCTCACCGTCGCCGCTGGTGTAGTATGTCAACATGTGGAAACCGTATGAAAGTTGCTGCATTTAGAGAGCGTAAGAAAAAACAATAAAATTGAGGTGTTAATTAGCACCTCAGTTTACTGAGTTTCACCTCTTTCGGCGTGTTTGGCTCCCCAGTCTCTCATCAAAATCAACAAAGGGGTTAATGTATTTCCATATTCAGTAAGGGAATATTCAACATGTGGAGGGACAATTTCGAATACTGTTCTCGTCACTATACCATCCTCAACTAGCTCTTTAAGTTGCATTGTTAGCATTCGCTGTGTAATGCCATTGATCATCCTTTTTAATGCGTTAAACCGACAAGTTTCATTTTCGAGTAAATGAAATAAAATTATTGGTTTCCATCTACCCCCAATAACTTTCAAGGTAGTGGTAACGGAACACCCATAAGGTTCATCATAATTCATTCGATTTCTCCATTGATATACAAAAAGACTATACATTATAAATGCCGTTTAATTATGTAAAGGATATTCTCTATATAAATCTTTTTTGAACCCAACAATAAAGATTGCAATGCCAATATCCAAATTCTTTCCAATAATAATAGCGCTTATAAGTAAGAAATTGATTTTAAATCACCTCCTTGACTTTTACACCAAGCCTTATACATTTCATATTGACATATCGGTAAATATCGATATCATGATACATCATAAATCTATTCAAGGCATTTTATATCATGGATCTATTGAAAATATTTAAAGCTCTTGCGAACTCGACTCGTCTTGAAATTTTGAATGGTTTAAAGGAGCCTGAAAAAAATTTCCCTCCACAGGATGAAGGCGATTTTAACACTGTAGGAGTTTGTGTTAGTAGTATTCAGGAATATGTTGGGTTATCACAGTCAACAGTGTCTGATTATCTTGCAACTCTGCAACGAGCGGGTTTAGTTGAAGTTAGGCGAATAGGTCAGTGGACTTACTATAAGCGGAATGAAGCAAATATCAGTTCGTTAGCTGAGCTTATTAAAGAGGAATTGTAATTTACATTTTAAAATCCAGATATCGAAATATCTCGATATTTGCTTCTACAAAAAGTGATAATGAACAAACCATTAAGTTATTAAATACTCCCAAGTTCGTATGATTTAAACAGGATAACACTATAATATTATTGAATTTTTAGTGTATTGAAAATAATGAGAGCAGTATGGGATTCGTTTAAGGAATGGATAAATATTCTATCCGTTTATCTTTTACCGCAGATGACTTGGCAAAAAAATTTTTATATTTGCTTGTAGTATTTTAGTGGGTACTTCAATAAACAATAGTTCAAATTATTTCACAACTAAAAACTTAATTAATGATTATTTACCGTATACAGACTAATCAGTTGGTTGAGCAAAAAATTATATTCATTAAGGTTATCATATGCTTAAAAATAAACTGTATAGTAACTCTTATGCTTCAATAGTGAAAGAAATATATCGGGGACTTATCTATGCATTGCCAGTATTAATTGGTTATATTCCTTTTGGTTTGCTTCTAGGAACACAGGCCGCACAAAAAGGGATATCCCCACTAGAAATGGGAATGATGACAGGTCTCAACTTTGGAGGTGGTTCTGAATTCGCGGTTATGCCGATATGGTCACCAATGCCCAATATACTAACAATCGTCCTGATCACGATACTGGTAAATAGTCGTTATCTAATCATGGGCATTACCTTTGCACCATTAATTTACCATTTACCGCCAAAAAAAGCGCTCCCTACACTGTTCGCTATGAGTGATGAAAGTTGGGCATTGGGAATGGCCGATGCAGCTCGCAGAAAAGCGAGTGGTCTAACTCCATTTAGTGGCTGGTTTTATATAGGTTTAGCTGGAGCTATGTGGTTGACTTGGGCCATTTCAACAATAGCTGGAGTAATCGTTGGACCTATGTTGGGTGATATCACTACTTGGGGCTTCGATATGGCATTTCCTGCTGTTTTTTTTGTCTTACTCAAGGGGATGTGGAAGGGCCTTAGAGCATCAATACCATGGGTTGTCAGCCTAATATGTGCTACCGTAACATACCAATTTATTTCAAATGCCTTATATGTACCTGTTGGAGTGGCCGCTGGATTCGCTACAATACTTCTGATGGGAGACAAGAATTGAGTTTACAAGTTTTATTCACTATCTTACTAATGGCTTTCAGTACTTTTGCGATCCGTTGCGCTGGTTATATAATTCTACGTAATCGTAATCTGAGCCCGAAAATACAGCAAATTATCGAAGCTGTTCCGGGCTGTGTACTGTTGACTGTAATCACTCCATATTTTGCTACTTCGTCCCCAGTAAATTTGTTAGCACTTGTAATATCAATTGTGGCTACATCACGTTTTTCCTTATTACCGGTGGTAATTATTAGTGTCGTATCAACTGCTGTTTTACGTGGGCTATTTTAATAAATATATTTCATGAATAGAAATACAGTACCATTCATGAAATGTGTCGTTTCTCTATTGTATTGTAAAATATCTATCACCTAAATATAAACTAAAAAATATGCTCAATCGGAGAGTTACAGTAATAGCTAAGAATTAGAAATAAAATATTTTAGATATCCATTAAAAATCTATGCAATATTATTCCAGAATAATTAACCTGGCTTGTATAGGGAAACTTAAAGCTCATGCGGATTAATATTATTTTTAGAACTTATCCTAAAAGGAATTATCGTACACTTAGTTAAAATAATTCCTGATGTCGAAATATGACAAGCAGAAAGTGACGAATTAGCAGTGATCTCTGGGGAAAAATGGCTACACACTCCCAGAGAACAAAATTCATCACCCGCTAGGGACACACCGCAAGCGCGTGGATAATCGTGCCACAGTGAACGCGATTTTATTCGTGTGCTCAGAACAGGTTGTCAGTGGCATGCCCTGAATGCAACAAGCATTTGCTGATCAAACTCTGCCAATCGCCGCTTCCAGGAGTACTGTAAGGCCGGCGTTTTCGAGCGGTTCTGACAGAACAGATTACTTTCCTGCGAGAAGTTGGATGCCATTGACTAGCCATAGTTGTCAATGGCCAGCGCGTATCTGGCAAAATTGGTCACCGGAAAACTAATCATCTGTATACCGTAGGGGCGTCATCACTACTATCAGCTTTCCGGATTAAACATGACTGAAGTTATCGAATAAATGATTAATCTTACCTAGATTCAGGTAACAGCCGCTATCCAAAAATCCCCCCGCACCAGTACATTTACTATAGGCCCGAACCTGTTGTGAGCAACAGAGCTGGCAGGCCCGCACACCGGGCTATCGTGAAATGATGATTACTGGAAAAGGAAAAAAATTTCGGCAATGACTGGTGAGTCAGGTTTTGTAATTATGAGCTTCTGACCAGTAACAGCGATAATTTACGGGCAAACGGCAGAACAAATAAGACTGTCGGAAAAGCAATAGCCCAAGATATACTCCATGATGTCAGCCACGGGGAAACCAGTTGCCAGGAAAAGCCCAGTGCTTTGACCGTACTGATAAAAGAAACAATACCGCTCATCACCAGCGATAAGAAAAAAGGAACCAGAAAGATTAACGCACGCTGAGGCAGCTTAGGAAAACCTAAAATATAATTTTTGTCCTGAAAAGACATAGATGACTCCGTATAGTGACGACACAACAACACATAACCGTTGTAATTTACAAAGTTACATGCGTTGATTAACGTAAACGCTTACGGGTCAGAGAATTGACCGTTGATGATGCAATTCTATGAGTCTGATTGCATTTGTCAAGTGCAATTTATTCTCAATACCGCAATGTTTTTTTAACCCTGATAATTCAAAATCGTATCTGCTGAGACAGAATAAGGGAAGTCAAAAGCAAGAGATAATTATATATCTATAAAGGCTATCATCATTTATTTAGTTATCTTTTCGGTATACAAAATGATACTACATTACAAAATTGTGCGTACTTATATAAAGAATCATATATGTATACACTGCATTTTAACTCAAACATGGAGATTAAAATGAAAGCGGTAATTATTAAACAATTCGGTGCATCACAGGTTATGGAGCTGGTTGAGCAATCAACACCGAAGCCGAAAGATGATGAAGTACTTGTTAAAATAAAAGCTACATCCATAAACCCAGTAGATATTCAAACTCGCCGTGGTGACTATAAAGATGCTATTTCGTTACCTGCAAAATTAGGTGTAGATTGCGCGGGAATTATTGAAGCAGTAGGCAAACACGTCCAAAACTTAAATGTTGGTGATGAAGTTTACTATGTGCCAAGATTGCTTGAAAATGAAGGTAGTTATGCTACCCATCATATTGAGAAAGCGGCAATTATAGCTAAAAAGCCAGCAACAATCACTTTTGAAGAGGCTGCTACACTACCTTTATCTGCGGGGACTGCTTGGGAATGTTTAGTCGAAAGGGGGCGTTTAAAAGCGGGTGATAACGTTCTAATTCATGGTGGAAGTGGTGGTGTTGGTGTTTATGCTCTACAAATTGCTAAATATTTTGGTGCTCATGTGGTTACTACCTGTAATAATACAAATGAAGGATTTGTAAAGCAATTGGGCGCTGACCAGTACTATGATTATAAGAGTGCTGGTTTATACGAGAAAATTTATAATGACCATCCTAACGGCTTCGATATTATATTAGATACTGTAGGTCAAAAAACCATAGAAAACAGTCTTGCTTTGCTAGCACATGCAGGAAAAATTGTTTCTATTGTCGATATGTCAACACCGCAAAACTTGATTAATGGTTGGTCAGCTAACGGTGAAATTCATTTTGTATTTACGACTCAATCAGCTAGAAGGTTGGCAGATATGGCAGATGTCATCGATAAAGGTGGTATCAAACCTATATTAGAGCGAACTATGATGCTAACCGATATTGTTGCGGCTCATGATTTAATTGAAGCTGGTACAAGAAAAGGTAAAATAGCCATTGCAATAAATGGCTAATTGATTCATAAAATAATATTAAAATTGTATGGTTCATAAACTAAATATTTAGTTTATGAACCATACCGTAGCTAATATAAAAATTTCAGATACATCACGCTATATAAGCACTGGATTCTAATCATAAACGTCAATATGAGACTCTTATTTTTAGGCATCTTTTGAATGACTTCATCATCTAAAATGATATTATTTCTTATCGGGTATATAGAAAGGCTCACTTTCAAATAGTTTATTAACCACAATCAACATGCAAGATCTTGCTTGGTTTCCTATTGTAAATAGTCAGATACATAAACATGAATCAACTTAATAGAGCATCTAGATGAGCCTTAGAAGGTTGATGTTTTAAATATAACCGTTCAGTTTCTCTAAAATTAGATAGCTATAATTAGATTTTCTGCCTTAAAAATTGCAGAGGTCATGATGAAGGAAGCCCGTTTTACTGAAACTCAAATCGTTAATATTTTAAAACTCGCTGATTCTGGTATGAAAGAGGACGATATTTGCCGCCAAAATGGGATCAGCAACGCCACTTATTATAATTGGAAATCAAAGTATGGTGACATGGAAGCTAATGATATTAGACGATTAAAAGAACTTGAAGATAAAAATGCGAAACTGAAAAAGCTCTTTGCGGAAGTTAGCCTTGAAAACCACGCGATGAAGGAGCTTTTCGCAAAAAAGGGTTGGTAGTGGCTGAAAAGAGATCCTGTGCTCAATCATTAAAAGAGGCAGGCTTATCAATCAAGTCATTAAGGCTTGTAAGCTAACGTCGTTGTCACGAGCCACGTTTTACCATCAGCAAATAGATTGGCGTAAAAAAGATCAAGTAATGATCGATGCCATACAATCGGTGTTAGCGAAATCACCACAATCGGGATTCTGGAAATGCTATTTTCGACTGAGATTTCAAGGCTATCCTTTTAATCATAAACGAATTTATCGCGTTTATTGTCGATTAGGATTAAACCTGAAACGACGGGGTAAAAAAGTACTTCCGATACATCAAAAAGGCCATTAGTGATTGAAAAATTCCCAAATATTCAATGGGCATTGGATTTTATGCACGACAGTTTATATTGCGGTAAGCGCTTCAGAACTCTCAACATTATTGATGAAGGAACGCGTGAATGCTTGGCGATTGAGGTTGATACGTCATTACCGGCTGAACGCGTCATCAGGTTGCTTGATCGTTTAAAAGCCGAAAGAGGGTTGCCGAAACAGATCCGATTCGATAATGGTCCTGAACTCATTTCAGTTAACTTATTGAATTATTGTGAAGATAACCAAATTTTACTGTGCCATATTCAACCGGGAAAACCGCAGCAAAATGGGTTTATCGAGCGTTTTAATGGTTCGTTCCGTCGTGAGTTTTTAAATGCGTATTTATTTGAATCGTTAAGCCAAGTGCGAGAATTAGCGTGGTTTTGGCTGCAAGATTATAACCAAAATCGAACTCACGAAAGTTTAAATCACCTCCCACCGGAGGCCTATCGTCAACAGTTAAAAAACTCTAAATTGGTGTGTCTCAATTAAAGGGAAGTGGACAGTTTTATAAGCTAATTCAAGACGGCGAGTTTCCTAAACCTATCAAACTAGGACGTAGCTCTCGTTGGTTACGGAGTGAAGTTGAAAACTGGCTGCAGCAACGGATTACTGAATCGAGAAAAAATAACTAACTATGTTATTGGAATAATATAGATATATATTGCTTTATTTATAATGCTAGGTCATAGGTTCAACTTCTATTATCGGTGTCATCTCAACGTCCCCAGACGTCCGTACTCATCTGTAAACACCTTGATTTATAATGATTATACTGCTTTTTAGTCAATCATTATCCGTAACCATCTGATAGAGTCCGATACTGAATCTATATAGGATTGTGTATATGTTCCTGTTCGGTTTTGGATTCTTATACACATGCATTTAAACAATATGCCAATTCGCTGTAAAACCCATACACTTGAAGCACGGCAAAGACTGTCATTGCTTATAAACACTTTGTAAAATTCAAATACAAGAGACTATAAAAAGGCAGCTAGGAATGGTAGCTAAATTACTGCTCCAGTTGATAAATACCTCTAGCCACGAACACCAAATTCATTAAAGACTCGATAGGTTTATTTAAACTAGTAATATTATTTGTATCAACATGACAAAAATGAGAGGTATAAATTTTTAATCTATTCTCACTTAACTTTCTTATATCTAAGACTAACTTTAAATTAGCCTTAGATTTTTAACACAATAGATAATAGTTTAGTCTAAAAAATCAATGCTATTGCCCATCAATACTATTAATGATTATTTAATAATAACTACTCTTATGCCTCCTTTAATATGAATTTAACAACACTTTTTAGCATATCTAAATCAAGAGTTTTATCAATATCAGGGTTCCTTAAAGCATTCACTGATAACCCATGTAAAATTGCACTAATGATTTCAAGCTTTGATTTCATTTCTGATTTTTTATATTTAAAAATTCCCAAAATTGACTCTTGAAATTCTTTATTCTCTTTGTGAACCACTTTTGATATAAATGGGTTTCTAGCTGCTTCAGCTAAAGTTTCCATCATCAATGAAGCTCTTTGTGTATTTTTATGTATAGCTGCTGCAATGGCAAAATCTTCAATTAACATATCTATCGCTTCATCGTCATTTACTGCCTGACGAGCTTTCTCAATAAAAAGGTCAGCATCACTTTTTTCATTTCGCACAATCTCTGCAATAATATCTTCTTTGCTTTTAAAATAGTGGTATATATGTCCAGTACTCATATTTGCTTTTTCTGCTATTTGGGCTAAGCTCGTTTTATGAAAACCTCTAATGCTGAAGCACTCAGCTGCCGCACCTAGTACTTGGGCCTTACGTTTTTTAGCTGTATCAGAGTCATCCTTCTCTATACCTCTTATATCTTTAGAAATCATAAAGTACCTCTATAACTATTATATCAATAAGTTAATGTAGCTCTTTTCATCAAAAGTATAAACTAATTCTACTTGACCTAGATTGGTTACTCAACCTAGAATGCGTGATTAAAAAATTTGGTATAGATATAGCTATATATCTCCATTAAATAGGTTGGTTAACCAGTTTTTTTTTAAATCAGGATCTGTTTTCCTTTTGTGGTCTTTCAATTCCGACCACTTATAGGTTGGTTGACCAACCTATAAGTGAGTAGGTATGAAATAATGCACAATACTCTTTTATATCAATAGATTATGTTTTTTACTAGAGTATTCATTTTACATTATAGATAGGTTGACTTTATATGAACAAGAAACTAAAACTTCCCAGTAAGAACATAATGTTAGCTATATTAACATCTTTCGTACTTACATCTTGTGAAAAAAACGTGGAAGATATTGAAAAAAAAAGCCAAATAATAGAGGTATCTACGATTGAGCTGGTACCAAAAACATTAGTACTCTCAACTGAATTACCAGGTAGAACATCCCCTTTTTTAATTGCCGAAATCAGACCGCAAGTCGGAGGAATTCTTCAAAAAAGATACTTTGAAGAAGGCTCTAAAATTCAAGTAGGGCAACCACTTTATCAGATAGATCCCGCCCCCTACAAAACAACATTAGCAAAAGCGCAAGCAAACTTAGAAGCTCTAAGATTACTCTCTAAAAGGTATGACAGCTTAGTGATAAGTAATGCTGTTAGTCAGCAAGATAGAGATGACGCTCGTTCAAAATATTTGCAGGCAAAAGCCTCTGTAGAAAGTGCAAAAATTGATTTAGGTTATACTCAAATAACGGCGCCAATATCAGGCCGTATAGGTCGTTCATCTTTTACTCAAGGCGCATTGTTAACGGCTAATCAAGTATTGCCACTAGCAACTATTCAGCAATTAGACCCTATTTATGTAGATATTGTACAGTCATCAACGTCATTACTTCGTTTAAAAGATGAACTAGAAAGCGGAAAATTAAAAAATATTGGTAATAGCCAAGTCGCTGTTGAATTAACGCTAGAAAACGGTAAACAATACAATCACCAAGGAAAGTTGCAATTTTCTGAAATAACTGTAGATGAAGGTACTGGCGCTGTAACTTTAAGAGCTGTTTTTCCCAATCCAAACGGAACGTTACTTCCAGGCATGTTTGTACATGCCCAACTTCAAGAAGGAAGCCTCGAAAATGCGATATTAGTCCCGCAAAAAGGTATCACCTGGGATCTTGATGGGAAAGCGACAGCATTGGTCGTTAATAACAAAAATACAGTAGAATTACGATATATCACCGTTGATAGGACGATCGGAAATAATTGGTTAGTTTCTGAGGGATTGTCCTCTGGTGATAAGGTTATTATT
Organism: Providencia huaxiensis; assembly: GCF_002843235.3. Taxonomy (NCBI): domain Bacteria; kingdom Pseudomonadati; phylum Pseudomonadota; class Gammaproteobacteria; order Enterobacterales; family Morganellaceae; genus Providencia; species Providencia huaxiensis. Next base: position 3,942,765 of record NZ_CP031123.2, on the reverse strand, counting down.
GAAGGTTTACAGAAAGTCCAGCCAGGTTCTATTGTTCATATCACTTCAAATAATACTATTAATGATTTTCCGACGAAAAACTCAAGTCAAAAAGATGAAAAAGACAATATAACATCTTCCATTATATTGCCTGCAACACATCAAAAAGAAGATGATTAAGGAAAATCTCAATGTCAAAATTTTTTATTGATCGACCTATATTTGCTTGGGTTATTGCAATTATTATTATGATAGCTGGTGCTTTATCAATTAAAGTGCTTCCTATTAACCAGTATCCCAATATTGCCGCACCAGCAATTCAAATTAGCGGTACATACCCAGGAGCCTCTGCACAAACTGTTCAAGATACGGTTGTACAAGTTATTGAACAACAGCTAAATGGCCTTGATAACCTCAGATATATTAGTTCAAATGGTAATGCTGATGGAAGTTTCTCAATTACAGTCACTTTTGACCAAGGAACAGACCCAGACATTGCTCAAGTACAAGTACAAAATAAATTATCGCTTGCAACACCATTAGTGCCTGACGAGGTGCAACAACAAGGCATCCGGGTCGCTAAGTTCCAAATCAATTTTATGTTAGTTATGGGGTTAATTTCTACCGATGGAAAAATGAGTAGCTTTGACCTTGGCGACTATATAGTTTCTAACTTACAAGACCCTCTATCAAGAACAAAAGGCGTTGGCGACTTCATGGTTCTTGGAGCCCAAAATGCGATGCGTATTTGGTTAGACCCTGTGAAATTAGTTAGCTATAACCTGACTCCCTTAGATGTTAGCGACGCAATAAGATCACAGAACGTACAAGTTTCATCAGGACAATTAGGGGGACTACCAACAACTAAAAATGTTCAATTAAATGCAACTATTATCGGAAAAACACGATTTGAAACACCAGAGCAGTTTGAGAATATTTTACTCAAAATGAATACAGATGGTTCACAAGTTCGTTTAAAAGATGTGGCTAAAGTTGAATTAGGTTCTGAAAATTTTTATATACAAGCTAACTATGGTGAGAATCAACCTTCTGCAGGTATAGCATTAAGATTAGCAAGTGGTGCTAATGCCCTAGAAACTATTAATGCAGTTAAAGATACTTTAAAAGATTTGGAGGCAACTTTCCCTAATGGTGTAAAAGTTGTTTATCCTTACGACACATCCACAGTAATAAGCACTTCTATAGAAGGCGTAGTAGATACTTTATTTGAAGCGATTGTGTTAGTTTTTCTCGTCATGTTCTTATTTTTACAAAATTGGCGAGCAACACTTATTCCTACTTTAGCAGTACCTGTGGTGCTTTTGGGTACACTAGGCGTAATGGCAGCATTTGGTTTTACTATTAATATTTTGACTATGTTTGGCCTAGTACTTGCCATTGGCTTATTAGTTGATGATGCAATCGTCGTTGTTGAAAATGTTGAGCGCTTAATGGTTGATGAAAAACTATCTCCAATTGAGGCAACCCGTAAATCAATGGACCAGATTACTGGGGCGCTAATTGGTATAGGAGTAGTTTTATCTGCAGTATTTGTTCCAATGGCATTCTTTGGCGGATCAACTGGTGTAATTTATCGACAATTTTCTATCACTATTGTTTCAGCAATGGCTCTTTCAGTTATTGTTGCGCTAATTTTTACCCCCGCGCTCTGCGCTACAATATTAAAACCGGTGGTAGAAGGACATGAACACAAAAATAGATTTTTTGGTTGGTTTAACCGTTTCTTTGAGTATTCAACAAATAAGTATATTAATGGACTAACTCGTTTGCTCAAAGCAAGAAAAAGTGGCATGGCTGCGTTTACTCTTATTACTTGTTCTCTTATTGTCCTATTTCCAATGATGCCTACATCATTTCTCCCAGATGAAGACCAAGGCACTATGCTCGTTCAAGTACAAATGCCAGCAAATAGTAGCGCAGAACGAACACAAAAGGTTCTCTCTGAAATTGCAAAATATATGCTTGATGATGAAAGTGAAACTGTTGAGTCTGTGATGACGGTTTCTGGTTTTAACTTTCCCCCTGTGTCAGGATAGTTGTCGCCTCAGTTTTTCATAAAAATATAACAGGGAGCGGTAAGTTAGATATTAGTGAAGCATTATCCTGAAGATCATAAGAAAGCCATCATTAGAAAGCTGGTTGAAAGTGGCTTATCATTACGCCAATTCGCAAAGCTAGAAAGTATCAACTTATCTACTTTGTATTCATGGCGAGATAAGTATTTAAAAGCAGGTTCTAGTTTGGCTGATAGCAATAGTTCAGATGGTTGGTCACCAGAGCAAAAGTTCTCAATTGTTTTAGAAACAGCAGCATTGAGCGAAATTGAGTTAAGTGAGTATTGCCGTGAAAAAGGGCTTTACCCTGAGCAAGTTAAAGAATGGAAGCGAAGCTGCATTGCAGGCAATCAAACTAAAGCCCAGCAACGTAAGCAATTAACCCAAGAGCGAAAGGATGATCGTAAGCGGATTAAAGAGTTAGAAAGAGAGTTAAAGCGCAAAGATGCTGCGCTTGCTGAAACGGCAGCGTTGTTGGTGCTCAGAAAAAAGTTAAATGCCTACTGGGGGGAAGACGAGGACAATTAACCTCACTCACAGATAGGCAGCATTACGCATCTCTGATTGATGAAGCAGTCGGCTCAGGTGCTAGAAAAGAGAAAGCCTGTGAAGAAGTTGGTATGTCTGTACGCACATTACAACGCTGGCAGGAAAGCGGTGAAATCAGTGGTGACAAAAGACCTACAGCTGATAGGCCAGAACCGAGTAACAAGCTCACTGAGGAAGAGCAGCAAGCGATATTAGCTACCTGTAACCAAGAAGAATACGCCAATTTAGGGCCAAGTCAGATAGTGCCAATGCTGGCAGATAACGGGCAATATCTCGCGTCTGAATCGAGCTTTTATCGTGTGTTGAAAGCCAATGACCAGCTAGCCCATCGAGGTAAAGCAAAACCTAAAGGTAGCCGAGCTAAACCTAAGGGGTACACAGCGACAGCGCCAAACCAAGTGTGGACTTGGGATATTAGTTACTGCCCGTCAACGGTCATTGGTCGGTTCTTCTACCTCTACATGATAATCGACATCTTCAGCCGTAAGGTTGTCGGGTGGGAAGTTCATGACAGTGAATCAGGTGAACATGCTGCCCAATTGCTTGAGCGCACGCTCTGGTCTGAGAAATGCGTTAAAAAAGACGTGGTATTGCATTCAGATAACGGTAGCCCGATGAAATGTTTGACGATGCAAGCCAAAATGCTTGATATGGGTGTCATTGGCTCTCGTAGCCGCCCCGGTGTCAGCAATGATAATCCGTACTCAGAATCATTGTTCCGCACGGTCAAATACAGTCACCGCTGGCCAAGCGAAGGCTTTAAAAGCCTTGAAGATGCAAGAGCTTGGATGAAAGGCTTCGCTCAATGGTACAACACTGAGCACAGGCATAGTCGCATCAAATTCGTGACACCAGCGCAACGCCATAATGGTGAAGATAAAGCGATATTGGCAAGACGCCATGAGCTATATACCAAAGCGCAAAAAAAGAACCCTAACCGCTGGTCAAAGGGTATTAGAAACTGGGAGGAAATCGGTGATGTGAAATTAAACCCAGAGAACAAAAAAGAAGCTGCTTAACAGCTCAGGCGACAACTACCTTGAAAAACGCCGCTTTGCAGGTCGTGGACAAGGATCAGGTATGGCTTTTGTACAATTAAAACCTTGGTCAGAACGAAAACTAAGTGTTTTTCAATTAGCTGATCGCTCTATGTCCAGATTTAATAATATTAAAGAAGCTAATGTTATCGCATTTGCTCCCCCCGCAGTTATGGAACTTGGAAATGCAACAGGATTTAATTTATTTTTAGAAAACAAAGGAGGATATAGTCACGCAGAGCTAATGCAAGCGCGTAATCAAGTATTAGGAATGGCAGCGCAAGACCCTGCACTTTCTATGGTTCGCCCAAACGGCATGAATGATGAGCCCCAATTCCAAATAATAATTGACGATGAAAAAGTCAAAGCACTTGGACTTAATTTAAGTGATGTAAACAATACGATGTCTGCAGCATGGGGATCTTCCTATGTAAATGACTTTATCGATAAAGGTCGAGTAAAAAAAGTCTATATTCAAGGAATCCCTGATTCACGTATATCCCAAGAAGATTTTGACAAATGGTATGTGCGTAATAAGGATGGCAAAATGGTCTCTTTTGCTTCTTTCGCTACAGGTAAATGGATTTATGGCTCACCTAAATTAGAGCGTTATAACGGAGTTCCTGCCATTGAATTATTAGGGGCACCTTCTCCCGGTAAAAGCTCAGGAGAAGCAATGGCGGCTATCGAAAAAATAGCTGAATCATTACCTGAAGGGATACGTGCGGCGTTTTTCAAGGTAGTTGTCGCCTGAGCTGTTAAGCAGCTTCTTTTTTGTTCTCTGGGTTTAATTTCACATCACCGATTTCCTCCCAGTTTCTAATACCCTTTGACCAGCGGTTAGGGTTCTTTTTTTGCGCTTTGGTATATAGCTCATGGCGTCTTGCCAATATCGCTTTATCTTCACCATTATGGCGTTGCGCTGGTGTCACGAATTTGATGCGACTATGCCTGTGCTCAGTGTTGTACCATTGAGCGAAGCCTTTCATCCAAGCTCTTGCATCTTCAAGGCTTTTAAAGCCTTCGCTTGGCCAGCGGTGACTGTATTTGACCGTGCGGAACAATGATTCTGAGTACGGATTATCATTGCTGACACCGGGGCGGCTACGAGAGCCAATGACACCCATATCAAGCATTTTGGCTTGCATCGTCAAACATTTCATCGGGCTACCGTTATCTGAATGCAATACCACGTCTTTTTTAACGCATTTCTCAGACCAGAGCGTGCGCTCAAGCAATTGGGCAGCATGTTCACCTGATTCACTGTCATGAACTTCCCACCCGACAACCTTACGGCTGAAGATGTCGATTATCATGTAGAGGTAGAAGAACCGACCAATGACCGTTGACGGGCAGTAACTAATATCCCAAGTCCACACTTGGTTTGGCGCTGTCGCTGTGTACCCCTTAGGTTTAGCTCGGCTACCTTTAGGTTTTGCTTTACCTCGATGGGCTAGCTGGTCATTGGCTTTCAACACACGATAAAAGCTCGATTCAGACGCGAGATATTGCCCGTTATCTGCCAGCATTGGCACTATCTGACTTGGCCCTAAATTGGCGTATTCTTCTTGGTTACAGGTAGCTAATATCGCTTGCTGCTCTTCCTCAGTGAGCTTGTTACTCGGTTCTGGCCTATCAGCTGTAGGTCTTTTGTCACCACTGATTTCACCGCTTTCCTGCCAGCGTTGTAATGTGCGTACAGACATACCAACTTCTTCACAGGCTTTCTCTTTTCTAGCACCTGAGCCGACTGCTTCATCAATCAGAGATGCGTAATGCTGCCTATCTGTGAGTGAGGTTAATTGTCCTCGTCTTCCCCCCAGTAGGCATTTAACTTTTTTCTGAGCACCAACAACGCTGCCGTTTCAGCAAGCGCAGCATCTTTGCGCTTTAACTCTCTTTCTAACTCTTTAATCCGCTTACGATCATCCTTTCGCTCTTGGGTTAATTGCTTACGTTGCTGGGCTTTAGTTTGATTGCCTGCAATGCAGCTTCGCTTCCATTCTTTAACTTGCTCAGGGTAAAGCCCTTTTTCACGGCAATACTCACTTAACTCAATTTCGCTCAATGCTGCTGTTTCTAAAACAATTGAGAACTTTTGCTCTGGTGACCAACCATCTGAACTATTGCTATCAGCCAAACTAGAACCTGCTTTTAAATACTTATCTCGCCATGAATACAAAGTAGATAAGTTGATACTTTCTAGCTTTGCGAATTGGCGTAATGATAAGCCACTTTCAACCAGCTTTCTAATGATGGCTTTCTTATGATCTTCAGGATAATGCTTCACTAATATCTAACTTACCGCTCCCTGTTATATTTTTATGAAAAACTGAGGCGACAACTATCCTGACACAGGGGGCGTGTAGCATGGACTGGATTGTCATATGAAGAATTATTATCGGGCTCACAAGCCCCTGCATTGTATGCACTATCCCTCACTATTGTATTTTTATGCCTTGCTGCTTTATATGAAAGTTGGTCTATTCCTATCGCAGTTATTTTAGTAGTGCCACTTGGTGTAATTGGAACTGTTATTGCCACATTGCTTAGAGAGCTTGGAAATGATGTATTTTTCCAAGTAGGGCTACTAACCATCGTTGGATTGTCAGCTAAAAATGCAATTTTAATTGTTGAATTTGCAAAAGAACTGGTAGAAAAACAAGGAAAATCACTCATCGATGCTGCAATAGAAGCTGCACGGCTGAGACTACGTCCTATTATAATGACATCATTAGCATTCACTGCGGGAGTTATTCCTCTTGCCATATCTACTGGGGCTAGTGCAGGGAGTAAACATTCAATTGGTACAGGAGTTGTCGGCGGAATGGTATCTGCAACATTCCTTGCCATCTTTTTTGTTCCTTTATTCTTCGTTGTAGTCATTTCTGTCTTTGAAAGAATACAGCGTATCAGGAAAAAAAATTCATAAGCTAAAGAAAAATAACTGGATATCAGAATTTAAAATTAAATTCTGATATCCAAATTCAGATTCAATGGGAATATTATGACACCGAGAATAAATATTACCTCTTCAGAAACTCGAGAAAAAATTTTAGATTCAGCAGAATGGTGTTATAGCCAAAAAGGTGTATCACAGACAACTCTCTCCGATATAGCAAAGAAGGCTGGTTATACTCGAGGAGCTATATACTGGTATTTTTCAAGTCGTGATGAGCTATTACGGACGGTAATTGATAGAGGAAAACTTGATATATTGACCCGTCTTGAATTTATATCCAAGACGAAAAAAGATAAAATTCTACCCGAATTAATTGAGTGCTTACATCAATGCATACACGATGCATTCTTTGATTCACACACTCGTAATATAATTGAAATCATATTTCATCGTTGTGATACCGCTGAAATCGAAAAAATAAAATCAATAAGTCCCCTATTGTCTGAACAAGAAAAAATACTGAGCACACTAACAGCGATATTAAAAAAGGCTAGAATAAATAATGAGATAACGAATGATATGAATGAAGAAACCTTCTCCTATTTAATTTATTTTTTCTTGATTGGCCTTGCCAGATCACAGATCATCACAAATAAAGACATGTTAAGTACAGCATTGAACTCTCTTAATTTACTATTAAAAAATAATCTATAGAACACTTGATAAATTATTTCTCAACGGAGTTATTACTAAACATGAAAAAAAACTCAATAAAATTACAAGAAGAAACCACCAAAGACATTATCAATTGGATTGAGTGTAACATAGACCAAAAAATTGATTTAAATATGGTCGCAGAAAAATCAGGATATACAAAATGGTATTTCCAACGATTATTTAAAGAATATACCGGTATATCTATTGGTCATTATATTAGATGTCGACGATTATCAAATGCAGCTATAGATTTGAAACAATCAAACAATAGAATTCTTGATATATCAATTAAATACAACTTTGACTCACAGCAAAGTTTTTCCCGATCATTTAAATCACTATTTAAAATAACCCCACTAGAATATAGACGAAGTGAAAAAATAAAATTAGATGCTTTTCAGATCCCCTTCATTTGCAACCGAGAGTTTATCTTTGATTATGAAATTAAAAAATTACAGATGCCAGACTTATATCTTCATAAGTCTGAAAAAAACCAAAGCACAATAAAAGAAATAAAAAAAAAGTTATGGAAATATCTGCCAAATAAAAATGGCACCATTCCAAATAAAATTATTTTCTTTAGAGACATAGAAAAAAACCAAAAAGAAATGAAATATAATTACACAATGACATCTGAAGAAAACATAGGAACAAATAAATTCAATCATAACGTTACGGAGGGAGATTTCATTGAGTTCAAAATAACCAATAAAAAAATTAATATTGATATAGATAGAATAATACAATTAATGAATTACTTTGCAATTAATAAATTGAATTTAAATGTATTAATAAAAACCAATATTGAACTGTACAAAATAAAGGAAGGAACTAATTATAATGATTTTATTGATAATCCTTCTAATTATATTTATGAGGTTAGGTACTATATACCTATCCATGAAAAAAATAACATTATTTAGTCAATCAGCAGCCCCATAAAAATCGTCTGCTTGGAGCATCATTTCTACCGCTTTAATTTTCGCGATTGATATATAGTAGAGCTTATGACACGTGTAACGTTTAACTCGCTAGACTTAGTTTCCATCGTTATGCGCTACCCACTATTTAGCGATCATACACGATGACATCTTTAAGAATTACACTTTCCATTTTTTGCCTAGAAAACTCTTTAATTTACTTTATTATTAAATCTGAATTAAAGAGAAGTGAATAGGTACTTCGATACAGGGTGTTTGATAAATAGAAATGATGTTTTCATAAAGATCCATACCAGAACTATTAGAAAATCCTGAAATTCTAACTTTCATAGTTGAATCGCCTCCATAGATTAGAGCTAAAAATGCCTTACTTAAGATTTGATATATTAGTGTGATTACCAAGGAAGCCTGATGACATAATTACCATCCAACTTTATCGTATTCACACTAGTACGTACAGGTCATAATACTAAAAGAAATTCTTCTTCAATACTTTTTGCTTTTTCATACTCAAAAGCTGTAAGTATTTTTTTTTCATCTAAACGAATAACCTTCGCATTTTTTGAAAGGGTATCCAATGCACTATGCTGCATTGCACAAATAATATACTGCTTGTTTTCAGTAACCCCCCTAGCAATTGCCTCAACTATTTTCTTATAATTTTCTGTAGATTGCTCTTGTTGGTTAGGGGTATCAATAACAAGAGGTGGTATGGCCTCACAACAATGTTCTGCAATATGCTCATACAAAAGCCAAATAATATCCTAAAACAGCCCTTGCATCCTCTGCTGCACCACCAACTTCATATATTTTATTATAGTCAAGTGGGCTAGTTATAAGTGAAGCATCAATGTTAACCTTTAACTTTGCTATATACTTAAAGAATGTATTCGAGAAATTTTCTTTTACAGTGTCTCTTTGCTCCTTTGTAATCAAAGCCTTTTGAGTTTTCTTTAAATTCCTCTCTTCTATTTCTTTTGTTTCAAGAACGACCGATTTCTTTTCAATAATAATATCAACTTGTTTATCAACATTATTAGCAGTAAACGTTGAAAACTCCTTTGAATTACTTGATTCAAACGCTAACTGTGAATTTAATAATTTTTCTTTAAGCTTTGAAAGCATCTCATTCAAGTGAGTTAAATCTCTTTGAGCGTTAACTCTTTCATTCTTCAATGAAAATAATTGTCTTTCGGCACTTTCTTTATCAATAAGAATGCTACTTCTATGTGCTATAGAGTTCTCGTGAATTGTTCCACATGTAGGACATTCAATACTTCCTTCACTCATATTTTCCACAGAAAAAATGTAATCTTTATCCAACTCATTAACTATGGACTCTGCAAGTTTTACTTGAGAATCAAGACTAATAATATCAATTTTTAAATTAGCAGACTCGTCTAAATTATTTTTAATTAACTCTTCATATTCTAATATATCACTAGCTAAACTTTCAGAATCAATAATATACTCCTGCTGAATTACATTGTTTTTTAAAATAGCAACAGCATTAGTTAGCTCATTGATATTACTTTTAACTTCATCTACTTGAGATTTAACTTCATAAATATCTTCCTCAATAACAAAGTGTTCCTTCGAAACAAGGCCAGCATGGAAAGATATTACAGGCTTAGCCCATTTACTATATTGCTGTAAATTCAAAAATGAATCCCATGGTTTAACCCATGTCCTCTTCTGGTCAATATAAAAAGGTAAAAAATAATATGCAGGCGGGGGAACTTCTAAATTAAAACTATTTTTTTTTGGTAACAAAACATCGAAAAAAACCAATTTTGAGAATAAATCCGAAAACTCACCAGTAATTTTACTATAATTTTTTAATATACCACCATTTTTTTGAAAGGTCATTTCATTTTTATAGCGATGAATAGAATATGACTCACCATCTATACTGAAATTTATAATCGATGAGCAATCCAATGCCTTCCAAACATTAGAAAACAATGGTTCACAACCAAATGACCAAAAAATCATTTTAGCTAACGTCGATTTACCAACGCTATTACCATCATTAGCAGTTATTAGAGTCAGATTCTTTCCGAACTCGAATTGCCTCGCGGACTTTGTTGAATGAGATATTATTATTATTTTCTCTAAAATTAACTTTCTCATGTAATTTTATCCTTAAGTTCCTAATCAACAGTTTATAGTTTTTTTCCATTAGATTTCACTCAATATAATTTCGTATATAATCGCTGCAATCAATGCCCTATCTGACTCAAAGAAAGAGATTTTTTTCTTTAGCAATTCAGTTTTAATCTTTTCAAGAAGCTCATAAGTTATTTTTTTATTTAAATCACTTCGATTATTTATAATAATTTTCTGAATGCTTTTCTGAATGTCCTGTATAGCTAATGAAGGAGATAAAACACGCAAAGAGTATGTGTTAACTTCTTTTAATAATTTCCCCTTTTCTAAAGCAGTTACAGTTAAGTCATCAATAATATATTTGGCTGCTTCAAGAGCAACTCCTGAGTTTTCTCCTGATATACCTTTTGTAACAACATCATGTATGTCATCATATGTTAATGCCTTTTTGACAAGTATTTCATCCCACTTAGCATAATCAAAAGTATCTTTACCTCGGATTCTAAGTGCATCCATTAAAACTCTATAAATATCCTTTGGTTTCAATAAATGTTTAGGAAATACGACCTCAACACTATCAGTTATACTTGTTATTGTGTGCTCATAATAACTTTGAAGTGGTATGTCAGAACAAACAAGCCTAAGTATTTCTTTTGGAAAAGAATCGAAGTCATCAACTTCTTTCTTTAAAGCATTTGTTATCGAATCAAAATCACCTGATTTCAGATCAGACAGCCCCATGGCCTTCAATTTTAATCCATCTTTTGGAGAAAAATTAAAACCTATTGTACTTACAAAATTTATCTCAGTAACTTTTTTTAAATAGCTTTTTTTATGGGCTGAAGAACATAGTTTTCCTAAAAGAGATGGTTTTTCATTTTTTTTCCCTTTATCCCGTTTAGTAAGGCTTTTCGTCGTATAACGAACTGAAGAATTAGCTTTGACTTGATTAAAAGTAAACTTAACTTTTTCTTTGTCTAATGAATCAGCAATAATGACGTCTTCATGGTATTCCATAAATACAGCAAAATCTTTAGCATTTCTGTACGCTGAAAAAGCCTGACATAGAGCCCAGTGATATTGATATTCAAAACGGTCATAGGATTCAGCTCCAGCAGACTCTCGCTGAGCTACTGCAAGTGGGTTATCCATCTCTATTTCGCTATCCATTACAATTCCTCGAACGCTTTGACTTAGTGTATTAAACAAAAGATTATCAAGAAAAATTGAATTTGGAAGTAAAAAAAGATCGTTTATCTATCCAACTCACAGCATATATGAATATTTCTATAAAAAATCTCAGCGAGATTAAGCAATAATTTTTATCAATAATACCATTACATAAGTAGCCTTCTTTATATAAATAAAGCTATCTATCACTAAAAATTCACACTAACCACATTATCCAAACTCCCCTCCAACTCATCCATATAATCCGCATACCACTGCATCATTTCCCTGCGTCCATCCATATACTGAGCATGGTTATACGTGCCACGGATCGCGTTCTTATCGATATGCGCTAGCTGGGTTTCAATCCATGCTGAATTAAATCCTTTCTCATGCAAAATCGTACTCATTGTGTGGCGGAAGCCATGTCCTGTTAGCCTTCCTTTATACCCTAACAATTCAATAACCTGATTTATGCTTTCCTTACTGATCGGTTTTCTATGGTCATTACGGCCTATAAAAACTAGCTCATAATGCCCTGATAGTGGCTTGAGTGAATTAAACAGCTCGATCACCTGCTTTGATAATGGCACAACATGCGGTCGCTTCATTTTCATTACTTCAGCAGGTATCTCCCAAATTCCTTTTTCTAAATCAAGATCCTGCCAACGAGCAAAACGGAGCTCTTGCGTTCTAACAGCCGTAAGCAGAATAATTTTAGTCGCTGTTTTCGTGATCACACTGCCTGTATAACCCGCTAAATCTTTCAAGAAATAAGGCAACTCTTCAGTTGTTAAGAATGGAAAATGCTGTTTCTTAGGGGGAGTTAGAGCAGAAGCCAAATCAGGGGCTGGGTTATATTCCGCTCGACCAGTAATAATTGCATAGCGAAAGACCTCACCGCAGCGTTGACGGACTTTCCGCATCTTCTCTAAGGCCCCGCGCTTTTCTATCTTACGCAACGTTTCAAGTAGCTCTAGAGGCTTAATTTCTGCTATCGGACGCTTACCGATATAAGGAAATATATCCTTTTCAAAGGTATCAATAATTTCATCACGATAACGTAGTGACCAGCGATCCGCTTTAGACGGTATGCCATTCACGAGCGACTGCTTCAAAGGTACTTTCAGAAGCTAAGTGCTTTTCTAATCGCGCTAATTGCTTTTGCTCACTTGGAGCTTTATTTTGAGCCAACAATTTTTTCGCATCATCACGCTGGTTTCTTGCTTCCGCTAATGTCACTTGCGGGTAAACACCTATAGAAAGCATCTTTTCTTTGCCTGCAAAGCGGTACTTCATTCTCCAATATTTAGAACCATTGCGATTAACGATCAGATATAACCCACCTGAATCAGAAAGTTTGTAGGGCTTATCTAGCGGCTTTGCCGTTTTAATTTTTATATCACTCAGAGCCATAACAAAACCTCCGTAAGCCCTATCTGTTACAAAGAAAATGAGAATTTGGGGGTGCAAGATATACCATACCTAAATGCACCCCCGATTAACACCCCCAATAGGGGGTTGATGTGGGGTAACCCCAGTTGAACTGAGTTGACTATGATTTGCCTTTATATGTTGAATTTAAAGGATTTAATTGACTTCAGTGGAGGTGTATTGAACTTGAGTGGCGGAAGATCACAGGAGTCGAACCTGCCCGGGACTGCTGGCAGCCCCAACTGGATTTGAAATCCAGCCGCCTCACCGGAGACGACGATCTTCCTCTATAGATTGGAAAACGATTATAGACTGAATTCATTATTTTCCAAAGCATTGAAACTACAACTATTGCCTTTATTGATAAAAGCCAATAAAAACCCCATTTATTGATAAGCGTTAATAAGAAAAAACGTTAGATTGATATTGAGGTTTGTACATTTGCCCCCATATACTTTCTTATATTCGCAATGGCGTGCTAGTTCTATCACCCATAACATTGACCATATTTGGGTTTAAGTTCGCCATTTAACTTTTATTGTCAACACAGTAAGCCTTGGCCTACGAGCACAAGCCTGCAATCACAGGATGTTTTATGACAAATTCATTATTAGCCGATTCCGCACTACCCCGTTTTTCTACTATAGAGCCCGCGGATATTTTCCCCGCAGTCCAACACGTACTCAATGAATATCGCCAAACAGTAGAAAACCTGCTGAGCGCAGCGGATCAATATACTTGGGACAACCTGTGCCAACCTTTAGAAGAAGCCAGTGATAAGCTTTCTCGTGTTTGGTCGCCAGTCAGCCATTTACACTCCGTGAAAAACAGTCCAGAACTGCGCGAAGAGTATGAAAAATGTTTGCCATTACTGTCCGAGTTCAGTACTTGGATGGGGCAACATGAGCCTTTATATCAAGCATATAAATCATTAAAAGAAGGGGCTGAATTTAATTCCCTTAACCAGGCCCAACGTAAATCCATCGAAAATACTTTACGTGATTTTGAATTATCTGGAATTGGCCTACCTGCTGAAAAACAGCAACGTTATGGTGAAATTGTTGCACGTTTGTCGGAAATAGCGTCTAAGTTTAGCAATAACGTCCTTGATGCGACTATGGGTTGGAGTAAGCTCATTAAAGACGAAAAAGAATTAGCAGGCATGCCAGAAAGTGCAATTGCCGCAGCAAAAGCCATGGCTGAATCAAAAGGCGAAGAAGGCTACTTACTCACCCTCGATATGCCAAGCTACTTACCTGTTATGACCTATGCTGATAACGCAGAATTGCGTCGTGAGATGAGCCATGCATATAGCACCCGTGCGTCTGACCAAGGTCCAAATGCCGGTAAATGGGATAACAGCGAATTAATTGATGAACTGATGGCGTTACGCCACGAACTGGCGCAATTATTAGGTTTTAAAAACTACGCAGAGAAATCCCTTGCCACCAAAATGGCCGAATCACCAGAACAAGTGCTGAATTTCCTCAATGATTTAGCTGACCGAGCTCATCAGCAAGGGGAAAATGAGCTGGCTGAACTGACGGCTTTTGCTAAAGAGCATTATGGTGTCGATACGCTTGAATCATGGGATTTAGCCTATTACAGCGAAAAACAAAAACAGCATAAATTCTCATTAAATGATGAACAATTGCGTCCATATTTCCCTGAACAACGTGTCCTAAATGGGTTATTCGAAGTTGTTCATCGTATCTATGGCTTAACCGCCAAAGAGCGCCATGATGTGGAAACATGGCATAAAGATGTGCGTTTCTTCGAGCTCTATGACGAAACCAACACTCTGCGTGGTAGCTTCTACCTAGACCTCTACGCCCGCGAACACAAACGCGGCGGTGCTTGGATGGATGACTGTGTTGGCCGCATGGTGCATAAAGACGGTTCATTACAAAATCCTGTTGCTTACTTAACTTGTAACTTCAACAAGCCACTTGGCGATAAACCCGCACTGTTTACTCATAATGAAGTCACGACCTTATTCCACGAATTTGGTCACGGCTTACACCATATGTTAACGCAAATTGATGTTGCTGATGTTGCTGGGATTAACGGTGTACCATGGGATGCCGTCGAATTGCCAAGTCAGTTTATGGAAAACTGGTGCTGGGAGCCTGAAGCCCTCGAATTTATTTCTGGCCATTATGAGACAGGCGAACCATTACCAACAGAAATGCTCAATAGCATGTTAGCAGCAAAAAACTACCAATCAGCCATGTTTGTTCTGCGCCAGTTGGAGTTTGGCCTGTTTGATTTCACCTTGCATGCTGAATATGACCCAGCGAAAGGCGCGCAAGTCATGCCAACGTTATATGCAATTAAAGATAAAGTCGCTGTGGTCCCTTCACCAACATGGTCTCGCTTCCCACATGCTTTTAGCCATATTTTCGCAGGTGGCTATGCCGCTGGCTATTACAGCTACTTATGGGCAGATGTGCTTGCGGCAGATGCATACTCACGTTTCAGTGAAGAAGGCATCTTTAACCGCCAAACAGGCCAGTCTTTCCTCGACAATATCTTAAGTCGTGGTGGCTCAGAAGAGCCAATGGCACTGTTTGAGCGTTTCCGTGGTCGCAAACCAGAATTAGATGCCATGTTGAAGAGCTATGGTATTCATGGCTAATCGTATTGAGATCCAATTGATCTGCGAAGAGGGTGCCGATCCCGGCACTCTTTCTCAACTTTCTGAAAAATGGCAGCTTTCTCACACCCCTGATGCCGTTATGGCTGTTGTACTTACGCCTGAAAACTTACAACTACGTAAGCTAGATGAGCCTAAGTTAGGGGGGATCTTTGTCGACTTCGTCTCTGGGGCGATGGCCCATCGTCGTAAATTTGGTGGAGGCCGCGGTGAAGCTGTTGCCAAAGCTGTCGGGATCAAAAAAGATTACCTTCCCGATGTGATTGATGCCACTGCTGGCCTAGGGCGTGATGCCTTTGTTCTAGCCGCTCTCGGTTGCCATGTCCGTATGTTGGAGCGCCACCCTGTGGTTGCAGCCCTATTGGATGATGGTTTACAACGAGGCTACCAAGATGCAGAAATTGGCCCATGGTTACAAGAGCGAATGTCATTGATTCATGCATCCAGTATTACAGCACTGAGCGAGATAACCCACGCGCCTGATGTTATCTATCTTGACCCGATGTACCCTCATCGGCAAAAAAGTGCTTTAGTGAAGAAAGAAATGCGAGTATTTCAGTCATTAGTGGGAGCAGATGATGATGCAGATTCATTGTTAGCCCCTGCGATTGCTTTGGCTAAACGTAGAGTGGTTGTTAAGCGCCCTGATTACGCAGAGCCCCTTGCGGGACAAAAAGCGCCATCAGCGGTTACCACTAAAAACCATCGGTTTGATATCTATCCATGCATTAAAAGTAGCGAATAAACGTAACGGCGAAGGGCGTATGTACAGGTGAAATTATCAGTATGATACAGCCGCCCTTTCG
This sequence comes from Providencia huaxiensis, assembly GCF_002843235.3. NCBI lineage: Bacteria > Pseudomonadati > Pseudomonadota > Gammaproteobacteria > Enterobacterales > Morganellaceae > Providencia > Providencia huaxiensis. The sequence goes on along the minus strand of NZ_CP031123.2, from coordinate 3,926,390 downwards.
CGTACGTTTTGAGGTCAGAGAATTACAACACACCCTGCCCAAGCATTGCATCAGCGACTTTTACAAAGCCTGCGATGTTAGCACCTTGAACATAGTTTGTTTGTTTCTCTTCGCCACCGAATTCCACACAGTGCTGGTGGATATCCAACATGATGTGGTGCAGACGAGCGTCAACTTTCTCTGCTTTCCAACCTAGGCGAGCCGCATTCTGTGCCATTTCTAGACCAGAGGTCGCAACACCACCTGCGTTAGCCGCTTTACCTGGTGCAAACAGCACTCCCGCTTCAAGGAACAGCTCCGTTGCAGGAATAGTCGTTGGCATATTAGCCCCTTCAGCCACCGCCTTAACACCATTTTTGATTAACACTTTTGCTGCATCCACATCCAGCTCATTTTGTGTTGCACATGGCAGAGCGATATCGACAGGCACATTCCATGGTTGCTGGCCTGCTAAGTAAGTCAAGCCAAACTCTTTTGCATACTCTTCAATGCGACCATAGTTGTTTTTGATCTCTTCCAAACGTGCGAGTTTTTCTGTTGTAAAACCATCTTCATCAACGACAGTACCGCTTGAATCAGATGCAGTAACCACTTTCGCACCTAGTTCCATACATTTTTCAATGGTGTACTGTGCAACGTTACCTGAACCAGAAACTGCGACACGCATTCCTTCAAAACCTAGGCCATGGCGTTTTAACATCGCATTGGTGAAATAAACCAAACCGTAACCAGTTGCTTCAGGGCGAATTAAACTGCCACCAAAGGACAATCCTTTACCAGTAAATACACAAGAAGTGTCATTAGACAGTTTTTTCATCATACCCGTCATAAAGCCCACTTCACGGCCACCCACACCAATATCCCCTGCTGGGACGTCAGTATTAGAACCAATATGGCGATAAAGCTCAGTCATCAATGCTTGGCAGAAACGCATCACTTCACCATGACTTTTACCTTTAGGATCAAAGTCAGAGCCACCTTTACCACCACCCATTGGTAATGTGGTCAGGGCATTTTTCAGTGTTTGTTCGAAGCCTAAGAATTTCAGAATGGATAAATTCACAGACGGATGAAAACGCATACCACCTTTGAATGGACCGATTGCAGAGCTAAATTGTACACGCCATGCGCGGTTGACTTGAACTTTACCTTGGTCGTCTACCCAACACACACGGAATTGAATTACACGCTCAGGTTCAACAAAACGTTCAAGTAATGCTTGGTCACGATACTTAGCATTTTGCTCTAAGAACGGCCAAAGGGAAGTGAATACTTCACGCACCGCTTGTAGAAATTCAGGTTGAGAAGGGTCTCTTTTTTGGACAGACTCCAAGAACGAAGATAGTGATTGTGTCATCTATGTCTTCCTTTTTAACATTGTAGTTGTTGTGATGTGCCTCACTCTTTCTTTTCATTATTTTTAGGAAATGTGAGGTTGATTTGCGTTTGCCTATTGAATATATCATTAGTTTGTATTCTAAATTCAAGGTTTTTTTTCACTCAATAGCAAAATAAATTGCTTGACCTGCCAATAACTCCCTCAAGATACATATTTTGAAACAAAAAAAACGCCTGCATAAGCAAGCGTTTTTAGTGAATAATATTTCAAATATAGTGATATGGATTATTCTTCATCATCATTTAGTGGCACAATCAACATATCCACATGAACGGTATTGATTAACTGGCGAGCAGAAGACATGAGCTTGCTCCAGAAATCTTGGTGGTGTCCACAGACGACTAAATCCATATTGTATTTTTTAATGGCATCGACCAGTACTTGGCCTAAGTCACCACTGCCACTGAGTGTTTCTTGAATTTCATAACCTGCACCCGCAGACAAATCCTTCAG